>NZ_JBQCGQ010000112.1:0-3954 GCF_051955515.1 Sinomonas sp. | reverse complement strand
GGGTACCTGCGCGACCGGAACCAGTCTGGGGGGGGCGCGGCCTGAACCCCCCCACCTGCGCGCGCCGGGGGCCCGGGCTGTGGCGGGGGCACCGCTCGTTCAGTGGCTAGGTTTCGAGTCCTCAGACCACCGTGACGCTTCCGACCATCCCCATGTCGTCATGGAACTGGCAGAAGTAATCCCACGTCCCCCTCTGGGTGAAGGTCACGTGGAAGGTGGATGGGCCGCCTGCGAAGGCGGGCAAGAGCGTCCCGGAATCAACCAGTTGGCCGTTTTGGCGCAGCGAAGTGAACGTCGCCGTGTGAGGCACCACCACCTGGTTTGCGCTCATATCGAACGTCACGGTCGTTCCGAGGGGAACCACGTCCCTGTCCCAGATGAACCGCATGACCATCGCGACGTCGTCGCTCGCTCCGACGTACACATGGGTCGGTGTTGCCTTGGCAGCCGTGGTGGCCCACAGCCAGTACCCGTCGGCGAGAATACTGGCCGTCTGCAGCCGCGCCTGCAGGTCGTACCACGCCTGAGTATGCGGGTACGGAGTGTGCGGGGCGTGCACGTGGACGGTGATGGACATCATCTTCCCGTGGATCAGGCAGTACAGCGTGAAGTCACCGCGCGTCGTGAACTTCTGGACGTACGAGGTCACCGAGGGGAATTCGGACGAGGGCATCGTCGTGAGGATGCCGGAATTCGTCCACGGTGCGGTCGGATCGAAGACGGGTCCTCCCACGCGCGGCACGGCGTCCGCGAGGAGGTGGTCAACGGTGTCGGTCGGGAGAGGAGGATTCCCGTAGCTCACGGTGTGGATCTCGGCGCTGTTGGCGACGAAGTTGATCGAGTCGCCTTGGTCGATCGTGATGTCGCCAGGAAGGAATCTCATGCCCTGGATGGCCAGATCCGGGGACTGCTCGCCCACGAGGACCTTCCAGGTAACGGTGTTGGGGTTGGTGGTGACCGACGCCTCCGCGGGCGCTGTTCCGAAGAGGCCGATCAGAAGGCCGACCAGCGTGAGCAGAACGGCGATCCTGCGGCGATGCAGACGAAGTGACATGGAGGTGCTCCTCGCAGGAGGTGCGTGCCGTGCCCGGCCAGCGCGGACGACGGCGGGTGGCCGGCGCGCCTCATGCGCACCGACTGCGGGCGGCAGCCCAGAAACCCCACTAACGAGTGGACGCCGCTTCGGCGCCGAGACCTCTGCCGAACAGGGTGTGACCCATGGACCTCACGAACTGCGACCAAGGGTAGACCCCGCCCGGGCGACGCGGCAACCAGCCAAACGGAGCGGCACCGGACCCACCGCGTAGGATCGGTCCATGACCGAGCCCACACCGTCGTCGTCTCCCGCGCCCTCTGCCCCGGCCGCCCGCACGAGCATCCTCGTGGTCAACGGCCCCAACCTCAATCTGCTGGGGACGCGCGAGCCGGAGAAATACGGGACGGCGACCCTCGGCGACATCGAGCGGCTCTGCGCCGGCGCGGCGGACGCCCACGGTCTCGAATGCGACTTCGTCCAGTCGAACCACGAGGGCGCCCTCGTCGACGCAATCCATGAGGCCCGCCACTCGGCGATCGGCATCGTCATCAACGCAGGTGCCTACACGCACACGTCGGTCGCGATCCGCGACGCCATCTCGGCGGTCACCCTCCCCGCCGTCGAGGTGCACATCACGAACGTCCACGCCCGCGAGCCCTTCCGCCACCACTCGTACCTGAGCGACGTGTGCCGAGCCGTGATCGCCGGCGCAGGCACGCTTGGCTACCGGTTCGCGATCGAATACCTCGCTGAGCTCACGCGCGAACGGGTGCTGTAGCTACTTCCGGGTGCACTGGCCGGGCTGCACCGGCTGCGAGAGCCCGGGGGCCTGGTCCGCCACGGGCTTGACCTCGCCCATCGTGATCGCGTAGCCGACGTTCGGCGTATTGTCCGACTTCGCGAACACGACGCCCGTCACCGAACCGTCGAGCGTGAGCAGGGGGCCGCCCGAATTGCCCTGCTGCACGTTCCCCGCAATCTGGTACACCATCTTCGGCACGGCGTTGGCGCCGTAGATATCGGGGGCGAGCACCGTCGTCGTGCCTTGGATCGCCGCGGGACGCATCTGGAAGGGGCCACCGAGCGGATAGCCCCCGAACGCCGCGGACGTGCCGGGCGCGCTGTTCCCGGCAAGCGGGAGCGGGGACAGCGACAGGCTGTCGACGGCGAGGACGGCCAGGTCGTGCACGCTGTCGAAGTAGACCACCCGCGCCGTGCGCGCGCCGCCCCCGGGAAGTTCGACGACGGGCTCCTGCACCCCCGCTACCACGTGGGCATTCGTCATGACACGCCCGGGCGCCACGACGAATCCGCTGCCCGTCTGGTTCTGCCCGCACTGGAAGGCGGTGCCGGTGATCCGGACGATCGAGTGCGCCGCGGTGCGCAGCGCGGGCGCGTCGGTGTTCTCGTCCGGGATCGGCACGGGCTGGAGCGGCCCGATCCCCTCGATAATCCGCGGAAGGGTGTCGCCGAGGACGAAGGCCCGAATCTGCGCGGCCTCAGCCTTGACCGGGTCCGGCGTCAGCCCGTCGATCGCCGTGATGACCCGCGAGGAGGAGAGCTGCTGTGACAGCACGGGGACACCGACGCTGGACACCGTGAAGGACAGCATCGACATCACGATCGCCGCGACAGCGACATTCGCGATCCCGCCCAGGACCTTGTCGACGATGGCGAGCGGCTTCCAGCGGATCTTGCCCCGCAGCCGCCGCCCGAGTCCCGTCCCCACAGCATTGCCGGCGGCCATCAGGAGGATCGCGGTGATGACGACGGCGGCCGCGCGCCAGCCGCTGTCAGAGAGCCATTGGCTCACCAGGGGCACGGCGAAGAACGCTGCGGCGCCGCCGACGAGGAAGCCCACGATGCCGCCCAGGCTCACGAGAAAACCGGCCCGGACCCCGTAGACGAGGTAGCCGATCAGGACCACCACGAGCACGAGGTCCAGGAAGGTCGTGTCCAACATTGCCACCAGTCTATCGGCGCGGCCTGAGGCCATCCTGTGCGGCGCCGCGGTGGCGACTTCGTCACAAAGCCTTGTCGAATCTGGAAGAATGACCCCCAGCGCAAGCTGAAGGCTATTGACTAGGAGACTGAATTGGATATCGAGGTACTGCGCCGCGCGCCGCTCTTCGCCACTCTCGACGACGAGGCCTTCCGCCTTCTGACCGACGAGCTCACGGAGGTCGACCTCTCCCGCGGTGCCTCGGTGTTCCGTGAGGGCGATCAGGGCGATCAGATGTACTTCATCGTCTCCGGCAAGATCAAGCTCGGGCGCACGTCCCCGGACGGCCGGGAGTCGCTCCTCGCGATCCTCGGCCCCGGCGAGCTGTTCGGCGAGATGGCACTCTTCGACCCGGCCCCCCGCACCGCGACCGCAACCGCCGTGTCCGAGACCCGCCTCGCGGGCCTCAAGAACGACGCCCTCGTGTCGCTCCTCCGCGCCCGCCCCGAGGTCTCGGCCCAGCTGCTGCAGGCCCTCGCGCGCCGCCTTCGCCGCACGAACGACTCCCTGTCCGACCTCGTCTTCAGCGACGTCCCCGGCCGCGTGGCCAAGGCGCTCCTCGACCTCGCGGACCGTTTCGGACGTCCCGCTACGGACGGCGTCCTCGTTGCGCATGAGCTCACCCAGGAGGAGCTCGCGCAGCTTGTCGGCGCGTCCCGCGAGACCGTGAACAAGGCCCTCGCCGAGTTCGTGCAGCGCGGGTGGATCCGCCTCGAGGCCCGTGCCGTCGTCATTCTCGACATGCCGCGCCTGCGCCAGCGCTCCCGCTGACCCATTTCGGGTACAGCAGTGGGGCGGCCCGTTCCGGGGCGCACTGTGGTGCGCGAAGATTCGTGCTGGCACCGGTTGCCTCGGGCGGTATCCGGACTGATCCTGTAGGTGCCCGTCGTCGTGGACCCCGCTGTTTCTGTGGTGC
>NZ_JBQCGQ010000111.1:0-6391 GCF_051955515.1 Sinomonas sp. | reverse complement strand
GTCCTGCAGCTCGTCGCGGCGGTTTTGGCCGGCCTGGGCCCCCGCTATCACCTCGTCCCCTCTCGTTGGTTAGTTCCGTATGCGCCCGCCGCGCGCGGCCCGCCGCTCCTCGACCTCTGCGAGCCGCCCAGGGCCGTCGGCATCGAGTGACGCGCCGTAGCTTGCGAGCTCGCCCGCAATGTCCGCGAGCACGTATCCCACCTCGGTGAGCCGCTCAGCCGCCGCGGCCAGTGCAGGATCGTGCTCGGAGACCTGGTCGAGGGCACGCTTCGCGGCATCCACGAGCGTGGTGGCATCGCCGGCTTCGCCGAAGTCCTCCGCGACGAGCGCCTCATGCGCCTGCTGGGCGGCGAGCCTCAGCGCCTCGAGATTGGAGAGCCTGAGCGACTCGGTCCTGAGCTCCTCGTCCTCGCCCGGCTGGGGGTCGATGGCGGCGATCTCCTCGAGCGCCGCCTCAAGCGCCTCCGCTTCGCGGATCCGCTCGCGGGACGCCGAGGTCAGCTCCGCGAGCTCGCGCTGCGCCGCCGTCCAGCCCGCGTAGAGGGAGGTGTACTCCCCCAATCTGGCCGCGAACTCGTCGCCCGCGAAACGGTCGAGGGCCTCCCGCTGAGCGGCCGAGCTCTTGAGCCTCAGCTGCTCCGACTGGCCGTGGATCACCACGAGCTGCTGTCCCACCTCGGCCAGGGCCCCCACCGGGGCCGAGCGCCCACCCACGTGCGCCCGGCTGCGCCCATCAGCACTCACGGTGCGCGCCAGCAGCAGGTCGGCGACGCCGTCGTGCTCGTCAACCTCGGCGCCCGCCTCCAGCGCGCGTTCGACGGCGGCATGCCCGGGAGCCAGCCGCACGCTCGCCTCGGCGAGGGCGGACTTCGCGCCTACCCGAACGGCCCCCGCGTCGGAGCGCCCGCCGAGGAGGAGGCCGAGCGCGGTGACCACCATCGTCTTGCCCGCTCCGGTTTCACCAGTGACCACGCTCAAGCCCGGTCCGAGAGGCAAGGCGGCGTCCGCGATGACGCCCAGGTCACGGATCCGAAGTTCCTCGATCACTCGTCGCTGTCCTTCCCGATCTCGGCGCTGGTCGCCTCTACTCCAGCCTCCGCGCTGGTCACCTCTACTGCGGCCCCCTGTGCATTGGCGTGCACGTTTCCGATCTTCCTGCCCGACCACGGCTGGGCCGGGAGCTCCGCCACCGCTCCGCCTCCGTTGCTGCCGACAGGTGCTGGCCCGCGCCAGCCGTGAATGGGAAGCTCGAACTTCCGGACCAATCGGGCGGAGAACGGCGTCGCGCTGATGCGGGCAAGCCTCACCGGGCGCGGCGATCTCGTCACCTCGACCCGGGCGCCCGGGGGAAGGTCCACGCTCCGCCTGCCGTCACACCACAGGACCCCCTGCGCCTCGGTGCGGTTGAGGATCTCGATGGCCAGCCTCGAATGCGGGGAGACGACGAGGGGCCGGGCGAAGAGCGCGTGCGCGCTGATGGGGGCGATGAGCAGCGCCTCGACCTCCGGCCACACCACCGGACCGCCCGCGGAAAACGAGTACGCGGTACTTCCCGTGGGAGTCGCGAGGACCACGCCGTCGCATCCGAAGGACGTGAGCGGCTTGCCGTCGACCTCCGTGACCACTTCGATCATGCGCTCGCGGCTGGCCTTCTCGATGGCCGCCTCATTGAGCGCCCAGCTATGAGCCACCTTGCGTCCACGGATCCACACCGTGACATCGATGGTCATGCGCTCCTCGACGGAATAGCTCCGGCTCGCGATCCACTCCACTGTCTGGGCGAGGTCCGCCCGCTCGCTCTCCGCGAGGAAGCCGACATGGCCGAGATTCACACCCAGGAGGGGCACGTCGACCTCGCGGACGAGCTCAGCGGCCCGCAGGATGGTACCGTCGCCCCCGAGAACCATTACGAGCTCCACGTCCGCGAGCTCCACGTCCCTGCCGAGGATCTCCGTGGGGTGGTCGAGGCCCCCGAAGTGGGCCTCGAGGTCCTTCTGCTGCTGGTCTGCCATGACCGGCACAAGGCCTGAGCCGTGGAGCTGGGCGCAGGCCTCCTGCGCCGCGATCATCGACTCCTCCCGGCCAGTGTGCGCCAAGACAAGCACGCGTCTGTTCATGGCGTTCCCCTTCCTCGGGCCGTCGGATCAGGCCATACGGTGTCGAGGAGTTCTTCGACTCCCACCGGGTCATCGAGGTCATCCCTTCCCGGACGCCTCAGCCACAGGAAGTATTCCACGTTGCCGTCCTGGCCGGGCAGCGGGCTCTCGGCGAGCCCACGCAGGGCAAGACCGGAGTCGACGGAGGCCCGCGCCACGCCTTCGACGGCGCGCCGGCGCTCGGCGTCAGAGCTGACGACGCCGGTCTTCGCCAGCCGCTCGCGCCCCACCTCGAACTGTGGTTTGACCATGAGCAGGAAGTCGCCGCCGGGCTCGGTGCAAGCGGCCAGTGCGTCAATGACAAGCGTGAGCGAGATGAACGACAGGTCGGCCACCGTGAGGCGGACCATCCCTCCGATCAGCTCGGGCCTGAGGTCCCGCACGTTGAGACCTTCGTGGACGGCGACTCGCTGGTCCGCCCTGAGTCGCTCGACCAGCTGGTCGTGGCCGACGTCCACCGCGACGACGCGCGCCGCCCCCGCTTCGAGGAGGACATCCGTGAAGCCTCCCGTCGAGGCGCCGGCATCCAGGCACACGAGGCCTTGCGGTCGGACCTCCGGAAAGCGCGCAAGCGCCCCGGCGAGCTTGTGGCCGGCCCGGCTTGCGTAGCGATCGTGCTCGGAAGCCTCGACGTCGATCGAGTCGTCCGCGGAGACCGCGAGGGAGGGCTTGACCGCGGTGTGACCGGCCACCGACACGTGCCCGTCCGCGATGAGCTTGGCCGCATGGGTCCGCGAGCGGGCCAGTCCACGGCTGACGAGTTCGAGGTCGAGTCGCGGCACGCGCTAGTCCCCCGGCTCCTCGTCGAGCGCCGCGGCGAGAGCGTCGTGGAACTGTTCGAAGGCCTCGGCCCGCCGCACGCCGCCGAGGGATGTGGCCTGCTCCAGCAGCGCCAGAGCACGGTCCACCGCCAGCGTTTCCTCGCTCATGTCCCCCAGCTTATCGAGGGCTGGGGTTGAGTCGGCGTCAGGGCTCCCAGACGATTTCGGGGTCGGTCGGCTCATCGCTGTGCGGCCGGGCCTCCCACCACGCTGCGCAGGCGGCGCGCCAGGCATCGAGGTCGTCAGGCCGGCCACTGACGCGAATGGTCGAGCCCTCGACCCTCGCCGCAGAACGCCCAGCCCGCCAGCCGCCGTCGAGCGCCTCGGGGAACGCGTACGGGGCGTAGAGCTCGTCCAACGTCGCGAGGATGTACGTCGGGCGCTCCTCAGTCCTGGCAGCAAGGATGCTCTGCCTCGTGTCGACTCCCGTCAGAACCGCCGCCGTTTCGAACCCGGCCCGATTGCCGCCGAGGATGTCGGTGTCCAGACGGTCGCCCACGACAAGCGGCCGGCGCGCTCCGAGACGTTCGGCCGCGGTGAGGAACAGCGGGGCCTCGGGCTTGCCCGCCACCAGCGGTTCTTTGGCCGTGGCCGCACGCACCGCATTCACAAGGCTCCCGTTGCCCGGCGCGATCCCGCGGGCCTGCGGAATCGAGAGGTCGGTATTGGTTGCGATCCAGAGGGCACCCCCGGCCACGGCGAAGGAGGCCTCGGCCAGATCACGCCACCCCAGATCTGGGCTGAAGCCCTGGATGACCGCAGCCGGCCCGTCCTCCGCCGAGTGGACCGGAACGAGTCCGCGAGCTTCGACCTCGCGGCGCAGCGCGGGGCTTCCCGTGACCAAGACCTTCGATCCGGCCGGCACCTTGCGGGCGAGCAGCTCGGCGCCCGCCTGCGCGGAGCTCACGACGTCCTCAGCTTCGGCGGGCGCGCCGAGCTCGCGCAAGTGGGCGGCGACCTCAGCAGTGGAGCGCGAGGCGTTGTTGGTCACGTAGCCCAAGCGCACGCCCCGGCCGGCGAGCCCCCGCAGCGCCTCCGGCGCTCCGGGGATCGCGTGGGGGCCCGCATACACCACACCGTCCAGATCGGACAGGACCGCGTCGAACGCGTCGATAAAGACGGTGGTCCCTTGCGGCGAATCAGACATCGTCCGAGCCGGGAGCGCCCGGAGCTTCGCCTTCACCGTCGCTGCCGGCCAGCTCCGACTCGTCACGCTCGGTCACACCGATTTCGTCCTCGGCCAGAGCCGCCTCCTCGGCCGCGGGACCTTCCTCGTCGGCCGGGCCGTCCGGCTCGCCCGCGGTCTCGCCGGCCTCGGCGTCGGTCCCAGCCGCGTCGCCCAGGGCCTGGTCGCCGAGGGGCTCGTCGTCCTCATCGGAACCGACATAGAGATCCGCCTCGTCCTCTTCATCCTCGCCGAGGTCGAGGATGTCCGGCTCGCTGAACTCGCCGACGCCAAGGGCGCTCTCTGCCACTCCGATCTGGCGGTACCACTTGGATGCCTCGTCCGAGCGACCCGCAGCGCTGAGCGCATCGGCGTAGGCCTCGAAAAGGCGGGGGCTGAACGAGAAGGCGCGGTTGATGTCGAGCTGTGGAATCTCCAGCTCTTCCACTGCACCCGCGAAGTCGCCCATGTCTGCCCGAGCACCCGAGGCAACAATGGCCAGTTCCACCTTGCTGGCGGTGTCGAGCATGTCCCGCTCGTCGGAGCGGGTCAGCTCGAGCGCCTTCTCCGGTCGGCCGAGGCCGCGCTCGCAGTCGGCCATGTGGGGAAGGTGAATGCTTGACCCAGTGATGCGGCGAAATGTGCGGAATTCGCGCAGCGCGTCGTCGTAATGGCCAGCTTCATAGGCCGTCATTCCCACGGCCTCGCGGACCGCTCCGATCCGACCGCCACGACGGCTTGCCGCCAAGGCGTGCTCGAACGCCAGTTCGGGATTGATGTCGATCAGGCGCCCGGCCATAACGAGATGCTTCGAGACCCATTCCGCGTTTCGGCTATCGAGCGTGCGCAGCTGAGCCATCGTGCCGCGGTCGAGCTCCTTGCCCGTCACGTCCGGGTCGATCTCAGGCGACCGCTCGCGATCCGGTCGGTTGGACGCGCGCAGATCACCTGCGTTGTGCTCGCGCGTAAAGCCCTCTTCGCGGTGCTCGTGGCCCCCTTCACGCTCAAAACGCGGCCGGTCGGATCGCTCGCCACGGTTTCCATAAGGACGGCGCTCGCCGCGGTCCTCACGGTCCCCATAGGAGCGCCGCTCACCGCGGTCACTGCGCTCACCGTACGGCCGACGCTCACCGCGGTCACTGCGCTCACCGCGATCGGGCCGATCGCCATATGCCCGACGCTCACCGCGATCCCCACGGTCACCGTAGGGACGGCGCTCACCGCGATCGGGACGCTCACCATACGGCCGCCGCTCGCCGCGGTCCCCGTAGGGCCGGCGCTCGCCGCGGTCCTCACGGTCAAACCTGGGACGCTCGCCGCGATCGGGGCGCTCGCCATACGGGCGGCTCTGCCCACGGTCCGAACGCTCACCATACGGTCGACGCTCCCCACGATCGGGGCGATCACCGTACGGTCGACGCTCCCCACGATCAGGGCGGTCCCCATACGTGCGACGCTCCCCGCGGTCACCACGGTCCGCACGGTCACCGAAGGGACGACGCTCCCCACGATCGGGACGATCACCGTACGGTCGACGCTCCCCACGATCGCCAAACGGACGCTGATTCTCCCGGTCCCCGCGATCACCATAGGGACGACGATCACCCCGGTCATCCTGACCATAGCGAGGACGATCGCCGCGGTTGCCGAAGGGTCGGCGCTCGCCCTGCCCTGCAGGACGATAGGACCGGCGCTCCCCGCGAGCGTCGCGACGATCGCCCCGCTCGCGATCATCGCGGGAACGGTCACGCTCACCATCGCGTGCGCCCCAAGCACGATTGTCGTCGTCGCGTCGACGGTCGCGGAAACCTCGCGGTTCGCCGCCAGAATTGTTCGCACCGCGGAAGGCACCACCAGACCGATCAGAGCCCCGGCCTCCGGCGCCACGACGCGGGCCACCAAACCCCCGTCCGCCTTGGCCGCGCCTGAAGTCCTCTGCCATGTGGTTCCTTTCCTTGTGCAGACGCATCAGGCGGCTGCAGCTGTTGCGGTTCGAAACCGCAGATAACAAGTCCTTGAAGTCCGCCCGCTTGAGGGCAAATCCGACATCAAGTCTAATTCGTCAGTGCGGGCCGCGGTGCTCGCATGAGGACTTGGTTGTTAAAAGCGTGTGGGCCCCACTGCGTTGTGGGGCCCACCCGTTGTGGTGTGTTCCGGCGGTGTCCTACTCTCCCACACCCTGTCGGGTGCAGTACCATCGGCGCTGTGGGGCTTAGCTTCCGGGTTCGGGATGGGTCCGGGCGTTTCCC
>NZ_JBQCGQ010000110.1:0-6581 GCF_051955515.1 Sinomonas sp. | reverse complement strand
GCGAGCCTCGAGGGCGTGAGGTCTCGCTTGCCCGCGTCGCGCCGCAGATAGAACGCGAGGCGATTGACGGCGGCCCGCAGCTCGGCCGCGAGGGCGAGGTCGCCGTCGTCGGCCGTTGTCATCGCTCTGGTCCTGTCATCGCTCTGGTCCTGTCATCGCTCCGGCTCCGCGTCAGCCGTGTCCGCCTCGATCCTGGCCGGGGTCCCCGGGTCCACGTACTTCTCGCCGCGCAGCGCCGAGGCAAGTGCCGCGATGAGGCACGCGGCGACGGCGAACGCGAACGCCACCTGGAGCCCGGTTGCGAACGGGCCGGAGATGAGCGCCGGGAAGAAGGCGCGGCCGGTGAGGTACTGGACGTTGGCCGGCGGAAGGGAACCGAGGACCTGCGGGCCGAGCAGCGTCTGCACCGGGTTGTAGCCGAGGAGCGAGGCGAACAGCACACCGACGGGCGGAAGGGCCGCGATGCGGTTGGCGTCGACGGCGGGAACGCCTTGGGCGGTCAGCCCCGAGGTCAGCGTGTGGGGGAGAGAGCCCGCGAGACCGGCGATCATCAGCGAGAAGAAGATGCCGATCGAGAGCACCATCGAGGAGTTCTGGAACGTCGTGCTCATGCCCGCGCCCACGCCCCGTTGACCCGGTGGCAGGCTGTTCATGATGCTCGCCCGGTTCGGCGCGGCGAACAGGCCCATGCCGATCCCGTTGGCGAGCAGGGCCAGCGCGAAGACCCAGTAATCGAAGTCGACGGGGAGCACGAGGAGCCACAGGAAGCTCGCTGCCGCCACCACCATGCCGCCCGTCGCGAGGATCCGCGCGCCGAAGCGGTCGGACAGCCAGCCCGAGGTCGGCCCCGCCACGAGGAAGCCGACCGTCAGGGGAAGCATGTAGATGCCAGCCCAGAGCGGCGTCGACTCGAAGCTGTAGCCGTGGCGCGGCAGCCAGATGCCCTGAAGCCAGATGATGAGGATGAACATGAGCCCGCCTCGCCCGAGGCCAGAGAGGAGGCTCGCGAGATTCCCGGCAGAGAAAGCACGGATGCGGAAGAGGTCGAGTCTGAACATCGGCTCCGGCGTGCGGAGTTCGATGGCGCAGAAGAGAATGAGGACGACGACGCCGCCTCCGATGGCGACCAGCACCCCGGGATTCGCCCAGCCCATGGGCCTGCCGCCGTAGGGCTGGATGCCGTACGTGATCCCGACGAGCACGGCGATGAGGCCGACGGCGAACGTCAGGTTTCCCCACCAGTCCATCCTGGCGCGCGGGCGGCTTCCCACCTCGTGGAGCCGCAGCGAGGCCCAGACGGTGCCGAACAGGCCCACCGGGACCGAGACGAGGAAGACGAGGTGCCACTCGAGCGGGCCCAACAGCCCGCCGAGGATGAGTCCCAAGAACGAACCCGCGATGCCTGCCACCTGATTCAGGCCAAGGGCGAGGCCGCGTTGGTCGATGGGGAAGGCGTCCGTGATGATCGCACTCGAATTCGCCATGAGCAGGGCGCCGCCCACGCCTTGGAGGATTCGCATGGCGATAAGCCAGAGCACCCCGGCGTTTCCGTGGAGCCACGTGATGGAGAGCAGGATCGAGAAGAGGGTGAAGATCGCGAACCCCGCGTTGTACATCTTCACGCGCCCGTACATGTCGCCGAGGCGGCCGAAGCTCACCACGAGGACGGCCGTCACCACGAGGTAGCCCATGATGAGCCACAGCAGCAGGCCGGTGTTGCCCGGCTGGAGGGGATCGATGCCGATTCCCCGGAAGATGTCCGGGAGGGCGATGAGCAGGATGGACGAGTTGATGGTCGCCATCAGCACACCAAGGGTGGTGTTGGAGAGGACGATCCACTTGTAATGCGGACTCGCGAGGTCCCGCTCGGCGTGCGCCGCCCTGCGGGCCTTGTATGCCGTCAATGCACCCGAGCTCATCCGAGCCTCCCAGTTAGTTGACGTGTACTAACTACCGTACGCCGATGATTGTCCTTCGGGGAGGCTCCGGAGGGCTCAGAAAAGCGTTACGCCCTAACTCCCGGTTAGGGCGTAACGCTTTGGAAAGAGCTATTCGCCGCAGCCGGTCTGGATGCCGTGCGTGCTGTTCGCGGTTGCCCGCGCCGTGTTGCCGTTCACGCAGAGGCTCTTCTCATGGAGCCAGGAGACGCCTCCGCCCTCGTTGAGGTAGTTCCCGTTCGCGCCCGGCAGCCCGACCTGTTGCGAGGGGAGGGAGCCTGGAGTGCCGAAGCCCCAGGCAGGCTCCGGGACGCCGATGCTCGGCAGCCATACCCAGTTCCCTTGAGTAACCGGGCCGCTGGTACAGTCCATGCCGCACGGCGCCGGGGCACGCGAGAGATTGACGCAGTCGTCCGCGTTGGCGGCGGTGCCCACGAGGACAAGTGCAGCCGTTGCCGCGGCCGTTGCCAATAGCCTCTTTATCGTCATAGCTGGTTCCGATCACGAGTCCGAGACCAGCGACAGAGAACCCCCAACGGAGTCATTGTTGCCTTGGGGAACGATTCGGTCAATGTTCGGCGACTGATCTTCGATTTTCAAGGGAATCCTCAGTGAGGCGAAGGAGCCCGTCGCAGATCTCTAAGAGGCGCGGGTCGTGGGTGGCGACGACGACGGCGCCCCCTCGCGTGCAATGCTCGCGGAGCGCTGCGAGCAGCAGGGCGGAATGGTAATCATCGAGGGCCGAGCTCGGCTCATCGGCGAGGATGACCTTGGGACCTTCGCCGCCGCTCCGAGTGGCTGGTGTGCCTTGGGAAGGCCAACGCGAGATTCTGCTCGATGGTCCAGGAATCGATGAGCACGTGGCTCCGGAACAGAAAGCCGAGGTGCGATCGAAGCAACTGGCGTCTTGCACCTCGCGAGACATTGTCGAGTCGGACGTCACCGATCCGGATCTCGCCGCCATCGATTGGTGCGAGGCCGCCCAGACATGTGAGCAACGCCGTCTTGCCGGAGCCGCTCTGGCCCAACACCCCGAAGATCTCTCCCGGGCCTACGGAGAGATTCATGTCCGACCACAGCTTACGTTCGTTGATCGTCTTCGATATCGAGGTGGCTTCGACCAGCACGTGCATTCCTTTCATTCGGGGACTCGGTCGGTGGTGCTCCGCTCCTGCCGGGCCAGAATCACCGCGGACAGGGGGAGCAGGATCGCGACGAGGCCAGCGCCGGCCACGACGCCAGAGACCGAACAAGTCGCCAGGATCACGGATCCGCCGAAAACCACCGCGACGCCCCCGCTGAGTGCTGCGAAGAAGCGAAGGTGGCGGAGCGCGAAGGGTCGCCCATGGATCGTCTCGAGGAAGAGTCTGCGACGGTCGCGCTCGGACGAAGTAGACGGCGACGGAGCAATGCAAAAGCCTCGACCCCGGAGTGCGGGGCGAGAACGTGCGGGAGATTCTTTGGAGCATCAGTAGAGGGAATGCTGGCAGGCCCCGAAGCCATTGCATGCGGTGCTCCCGTGGGATCGGGAGCCGAGGAGGAGATTCCTGCGTCCAAACGCCATTGTTTTCCCTTTTCCTCATCTTTTTTGATGACTCCGGCCGAGTCGCCGAGCGTAGCCACGGGTTTGTCGCAGTCCGAGGCGGAGGCGGCGGAACTCAGTGGCCGGAGCTCAGGAATTCGGTGCTTCGAGGGATGCGGTTCCGTGGTGGGGGAGGTGAAGCCTGCGTGGCGGATGAACCGGTGGGGCCTTGGCGTCGTCCTCTCGGTGATGCTCCAGACGTTCCGTGTCAGGAGCCTTCGGAGGGCACATCATGAAGATCTCCCGCCCCGCGCTTGCCGCAGCAGCATTCGGGGCCACCCTTGCGCTTGGAGGCTGCGCCAATCCACAGCCGGCGGCTCCCGCACCCAGCCGGTCGGCCACCACGCCCACCTCCATTGCCACCCCATCTCCAATGCCGACGGCCTCGGCGACACCAACGCCGACGGTGACGCCAACGCCAACGGTGACCGAGCCGCCGTCGCCCGTAACCCCGAGCGACACGGCGGCTCCAGCACCGCCACCCCCGCCCGTCATTCAGCCGCCACCTCCAGCCCCGGCGCCGGCTCCAACGGTGGCGCCGCAGCCGCTCCACCCGGGTGGCGGCGACCACGACGGCGACGACCGCGGCGCGCCAGACGATGGCGACGGCAACCGGTAGGGAACACGGAATTCGGGAGTCGCTCGTCGAGCAGGCTGTCGACTTCTACCTTGGCGAGTGACGCCCATTGAGGGCGATCCGTTCCATCACCCAGTCCCACCGCACATACTCCTGTTCGAGCCGCACGGCTGCCCACTCCGGCCGGCCAAGCACGCCCGAAGTCAGCGACGTGTACAGCTCGGACTCCTCGACGGTCAGCCGGGGAAGCGCCGCCCTCGTCGGCTTCGGGTCCTGGACCCAGAGCTCACTATGGGCGAGGAGGGTCTCCCGGTCCATCAGCAGACTTTCGACCTGCGGATGGGCGGCACGGAGCTGGTCGAGGACGGCAAAGCCATGTGAGTCGATGTCGCCCCAGTAGAGGAGCTGTGCCCTGATAACCCACTCGGGAACCCTGGTGTGGGACCCGAATCCCGCGCCCGACACGGCAACAGTCCGAGGAAGCTGGGGGAGGGAGAGGAAAGTGATTTCGTTCTCGACGACGAACACCGTATCGACGTCGAGCGGCAACCGCACGAAATCGTCCACCCGGAGCACGACGTCCGTTGCGCCGCCGAGGAAGGCCAAAGCGGGGTCGAGGAGTCGGAAGCGCACGGGCGGGATCTTTGCGAGAAGCCCGTGCCGCCCCTCGAAGCTGCCTGTGGGGCGTTCGGGATCGAGCGCTGAGACGAGCTCGTCAAGGATCCTGCGATGCGTCTCGAGGAACTTGGTGTGAACACCCGGGATCGCGAGTTGGCGTACATACAGGCGGGGGGCCGGGTGGTCTGCGAACCAACGCGCTGCCCGCACCAGGTCCGGAAGGGCATCGGCAACCTCGAGAGCGGCGAGCGGCCGCCGCACGAGCCACTCCGTGAGTGTGGGCTCTGCGGCGAGAACCGCGTCGGCGAGCCGAGAGAAGCGCTCAAGCTCCCGCCGTCGACCAATGAATCCCGCCTCCTCCCCGGGCGTGGCGAACACGACGGCGGATGGAACGAGATTCGCCCCGATCGTCGTGCGTCCAGCCTCCGTCAGCTCGAGATGGAAGGAGCCAGCACCCGTGCGGAGTTCGGCTGCCCAGGCACGCACTGCCGGATAGCTGTCCCGCAACTGGTTTGCGCTGGGCCGCTTCAGCTGACGACGACGGGGATACAGTCCCGCTGGATGGATAGCCTCTCGAAGTAGCTCGCCGCGCTCCCACGATCGCTGGCTGAAGGTGCGAAGCTCCGCGATTCCCGTCCACACCCGTTCAGCCGGCACGGCGTTCGCGCTCCCCGCGGTACTCCTGGATGGTCATGTTCCGCAGCCGGGAGTCCTGTCCTCTCGGGTTGGCCACGAAGCCGACGTGCGAAACGTAGGGTTCGATCACGTGGATCTTCTGCAGCGGTGTCACGATCAGCAGCTGCAGCCGCATCCGCCGGAACAGCTCGAGGCCGTAGCGGGCCGATTCGTCCGAACCTCGGCCGAATGCCTCATCGATCACGACGAACCGGAAGCTGCGCTCCGCGCCTGTGCTGTGCCGCGACCCTGCAAGGCCGAACTGGAACGCGAGCGCCGCAGCGAGGATCGTGTACGCGAGCTTCTCCTTCTGCCCACCAGACTTGCCGCCCGAGTCCGTGAAATGCTCGTGTTCCTCGCCGGTCTCAGTCCACTTCTCCGAGGCGCTGAAGGTGAACCACTGGCGAACATCGGTGACCTTCGCGGTCCATTTCGCATCGAGGGCAGTGAGGCCCTGCCTGCCCCGGAACCGTTCGATGAGCTTTTCCACCTGAAGGAATTTCTGCTCGGAATACTGCTCATCCGCCCCGAGCGTGCCCTCGGAGCACGCGCGCAGATCGGCCACGAATTCGCGGACGTCCGAATCCGTGGTCGGCTGGTGCTCGAGTTGGATGTGCCGGCCGGGGTTGTATTCGATCTGCGCGAGCGAATCATTGATTTCCCGGATTCGAGTGGCAATATCCGTCTTTCGCGCGTCGAGGAACGCGTTGAAAGCGACGATCTCGTTGATCGTGTTCTGATTGAGGGAGTCTTTGAACCGCTCCTCGAAGCGTGGGAGGTCGTTTTCCTGCAGCTGGGCAAGCATGCGGTTGTACTCCGGGGCAGCGTCGAGCGATCCGTCGAAGTCAGTGGTCTCGGCGGGGTACACGGCGCGGAATTCCGTCATGAGCCGGATCGTCTTCTCCGCCGAGCTCGCGACCCGCTTGGTGAGCGCGTCGATGTCCGCCTGGAGCTTGTCGCGTACCCGGCTTTGTGTGCGATCGGCGTTCTTGTACGTGAGCTGCTCCTCGCCCAGCGCAGCTGCGGAGAGGTCGGCAATCTCCGCAACGAGTACGCCGTCGGCCGTGAGCGGCGAATCCGAGAGAGTCCCGTGGCACTCTTCGATCGCCTCGGCGATGGATTTCGCCTCGGCCTCGTTCGCCCCTTGACGCTTCTGCACGGCGGCCACACGCTCCCGGGCGCGCTCGAGGCG
>NZ_JBQCGQ010000109.1:0-5965 GCF_051955515.1 Sinomonas sp. | reverse complement strand
GTCGGCGGCAGGGGGCCCGACGTCGGCGTCAGAGGGCCCGACTTCGGCGGCAGGGGGCCCGACCTCGGCGGGGGCGGGGTGGGGCGACATACAGCGATGCCCCCGGCCGAGGACGACCGGGGGCACCGCTTTGGGGATGGGAGCCTTACTCCGCGGGGATCTGAAGGACCTGACCGGGGAAGATGAGGTTCGGGTTGGAGATGGTGCTCGCATTGGCGTCGGCCAGGAGCTGCCAGCCGCCCTTGATGCCGAGCTGCTGGGCGATGGCGCTCAGCGTGTCGCCCGACTTGATCGTGTAGGTCTGGCCGGTGACGGGCACCTGCGAGGCGTGGCGCGGGGCGGCCTGCTGGACCGGGGCCTGCTGGACAGGAGCGGCCTTCGGAGCAGGGGCCTTCTGGACGGGAGCGGCCTGGGCGGGCGAAACCTGGACCGGGGTCGGGTTGGCGCCAGCCTTGCCGGACAGGCCGAGCTTCGCGGAGCAGGCGGGCCATGCGCCCCATCCCTGGCTCGCGAGGACGCGCTCGGCGACGGCGATCTGGGTGTCCTTGGACGCCTGGTTCGGCATCCCGGTGCCGCCGTACGCCTGCCAAGTGCCGAGGCTGAACTGGAGGCCGCCGTAGTAGCCATTGCCCGTGTTGATGGCCCAGTTTCCGCCGGACTCGCACTGGGCGATGGCGTCCCAGGTCGAGGTGCTGGCCGCGTTGGCGGCAGGGGCGGCCAGTGCGGCACCGCCGAGGGCGGCACCGGAGATGGCGGCAAGGGCGAGAGAACGGCGTGCGGCAGTGCTGAAGGTTTTCTTCTTCATGGTTTCTCAGATGCTCGGGACTCCACCGGCACTCATTCCGTCCAAGGAAGTCTTCGTGCGCCGCCGGCCCCTGACTGATTGAGGTCAGGACGTTGGTGACTGCGCAGACGGCGGCGAACGGTGGATGGCAGTACCCGGCATATGCAGCCGACGGCGCGCGCTGGCGTCGGCGTTGTACCCTCTCGAGGAGTCAGTCCGTTATCGAACCTTGACCTACCCTAGGGTAGAAATCCGCTGTTGCCAAATCGTGACCAAATCTAGTCTATGAGACTTCTCACATCGTCGGCCGTGAGCGCGGACGAGAACATGGCATCGTCGTCCATCACCGAGGAGAACAGGGCGGCCTTCTTCTCCTTGAGCTCCATGACCTTCTCCTCGATCGTCCCCCGTGCGACGAGGCGATACGTCATGACCGCGCGCTGTTGGCCGATGCGGTGCGCGCGGTCCACTGCCTGGGCCTCCGCGGCGGGGTTCCACCAGGGATCAAGAAGGAAGCAGTAGTCGGCCTCGGTGAGGTTGAGGCCGAAGCCGCCTGCCTTGAGCGAGATGAGGAAGACCGGCGCGTCCCCTTCCTTGAAGGACTGGACCACCTGTCCGCGGCGCTTCGTGGACCCGTCCAGATACACGTAGGCGATGCCCTCGGCGTCCATGCGGGCGGCGGCCTTCTTGAGGAACGACGTGAACTGGCTGAACACGAGCGCGCGGTGCCCTTCCGCAATGACGTCCGCAAGCTGCTCGAGCAGGACGTCGAGCTTCGCGGGCGGCACGCGATCGAGCGCGGGGTCGACGAGCGCCGGGTCGAGCGCCATGAGCCGCAGGAGTGTGAGGGAGCGGAACACGATGAACCGATTCCGGTCAAGGTCCTCGACCAGGCCCAGGACCTTCTCCCGCTCGCGCTGGAGGTACTGGTCGTAGAGCCGCCGGTGCCGGGGAGACAGCTCGACTTCGAGTCGCTGCTCGACCTTCTCGGGGAGCTCGGATGCCACGGCTTCCTTGGTCCGGCGGAGCATGAGGGGCCGGATGCGGCGCCGCAGCCGGGCGAGCTTGCGCGAATCGCCGTTCTTCTCAATGGGCCGCGCGAAGTCCTGTGAGAACACATGGGCGGTCGGGAACAGCCCCGGCGCGACGATCGCGAACAGCGACCACAGCTCCATGAGGTTGTTCTCGAGCGGCGTGCCCGTGAGCGCGAGTTTGAAGGGCGCGTCGAGGTCCCGCGCGTGCTGATGGGCCTTGGTCGCACGGTTCTTGAGGAACTGCGCCTCGTCCATTACGAGCCCGGCCCAAGGAAGCCCGGAATAGGCCTCGGCGTCGAGGCGGAAGAGCGCATAGCTGGTGACGACGACGTCAGCGCCCTTGACGCTTTCGGCGAGCGGAACGCCGGCGGCGGCCTGCGTGTCGGAGACTGCGACCGTCCGCAGCGACGGCGCGAAGCGGGCCACCTCGGAGGCCCAGTTCGGCACCACCGAAGTGGGCGCGACAACGAGGAACGGCGCCTCAGACTCAGCATTCGACTCCGCGCGCGCGTGCAGGAACAGGGCGAGGGTCTGCAGGGTCTTGCCGAGCCCCATGTCGTCGGCGAGCACGCCGCCGAGCCCATGCCGCCACAGGAACGCGAGCCACTGGAAGCCCTCGAGCTGGTAAGGGCGAAGCTGTGCGGCCAAACCAGCAGGCGCTGGGACCGGGTCGAGAGCCTTCGGATCGAGGAGCGCCTGCACCGTCTGCCGCCACCGAGGCGGCTCGACGGTCTCGCCCGCGAGCTCCGCGATCTCGTCCCAGAGCCCCGCCTGAAACAGACTCAGCTGCGGCGGCTTGGGCGCCCCACCCGGAGCCTGCCATTCGCGCAGCTCGTGCGACTCGTCGATGAGCTCTTTGAGCCGCAGGATTTCTGGTGTGTCGATCCGGAACCACGATTTGTCCGGGAGCATGATCTTGGTCCGCCCCCGGGCGAGCGCCACGAAGATGTCCTGGAACGCGACCTTGCGCCCCTCGACCGTCACCATGAGGCCGAGATCGAACCAGTCGCGCTTCTCGCTTTCCACCGCGCTCAGCACGAGCTCCGGTGCCCCGTCGAGCCGGCGGTAGTCCGGCTTCTCGCCGACGAGCACCACCTCGAGCCCCTGGACCTTCGCCAGCTCCGGGAGCGTCCGTTCGACGAAGTCCGCCGTGTCGAGGTCGGCGAGCGTGGCGTCCCCGAGCGAGCGCCCGGCAACCGCGCTGTCCTCGAGAGCCGAGAGCACGCGGGCGACGACGGCAGCCTCCGCCGCCTCGTCCCGCACCTCGTGCGCGCCCCGGCCCGCGTAGAGCGGAAGCTGCCGCACGTCGTCGCCCGTTCTGTAGTCCCAGTGCCAGGCGAGCCGTAGCCGATCCTGGGGCGCGAACGTGGCGGTGAGCACCAGAACTGGCGGCTCGATGGGGGGAAGCTGCACGCTCCCGTCGCTGCTGAGGACGTCCAGGCTCCGCGCGAGGTCCGGGTAGAGCTCGCCGAAGAACAGGTCCCGATCGGAGTCGGGGACGTGGATGGGCTCATGACGATGCAGGAGGGCGCGCTCGCGGTCCGTCAGCGGGCGCGAGGACGGGGCGAGGACGATCAGTTCGTCCTTGCCGTGGCGCAGCGCGGCGTACGCTCCGTGGTCCCCGATGGGTCCCGCAGAAGACACCGGAACCTCCTCGCCCTCGAAGGCGAGGGACGGGGCGACGGTCAGGCCGCCGTCGTCCGCCTCCCGCACGTCCAGACCCACCTCGACCCCCTTCGCGAGGTGGATCTGCACCGTGTTCTTGGATCCTACGAGCTCGATGCCCGCGGCCCTCGCCTCCCGCAGCACCGTCCACCAGAGCGAGCTGTTGAAGTCGTCGACGTAGATCCAGGGGTCGTTCGGGCGCCAGTAGTTGCCGCCGTCGGCGAGCTGGAGCGGCTGGACCTGCTGCAGGACCCGGAATTGTGCGGGGTCGAAGCTGCCCGCGTAGTCGCGCCGTCCGAAGGTCGACCAGGTGAGGCTCCCGCGGTTCCAGCGCCCTGTGCCGGGATCCTCGCTCACCGGGCGGACGCCCAACTTGATGCCCTCCTGGTGCTGACGCGCGTACACGAGCCCGTACTTCTTCCGCTTGTGAGCATCGAGGTCCCGCACCTCGAACTGGAGGGCCAGCCGCGTGCGTCGGGTCGAACCCGGCGTGGCGCCTTCCGGAGTGAGGATCTCCGCAAGGGCTGTGCGCCACGCAGGCTGCCGCGCCTTCTTCGTCACCGGGCTGGCGACACCCATCCGCGCCCGAACGGTCTGCTCGTTGGCCGCGAGGACTGCGGCGAGCATGTGCTTGCAGTCGTTCCCCACGGGGCAGGTGCACCAGCCGCCCTCGTAGAGGTCGCGGCCGGGCGCCTGACGGATGCGGACGAGGCACTCGTAGGGCTCGGGTTCGCTGCCCTGGACCTCTGCCGTGAGTTCACCGGCCAGCGGGTTCCAGTCGAAGTTCAGGACGTGGCCCCCTCGGGCGTAGGCCGTGGCGCGGGCCAGCGTCGTCGGACCCACGGACTTCACGAGCCCGTGCACATCGACCATCGGCAGGTCCGCGGGGACGGGGGAGAGGGGCACGATGCCATCCTCCCACGCCCCTCCGACAGGGGAACTGGAGGGCCGGGCGCTAGGAGACAGGGACCGCCGCGCCCGATGCCGTCCCGAGCCCGCGGACCGTCCAGCCGGAGGCGCCCCACGCCTTGGAGTCGAGCACATTCCGCGCATCGATGATGACCGGCCGTGCCACGATCCCGCCCAATTCCTCCGGGCTCAGCGCCCGGTACTCCGCCCATTCGGTCAGGAGCAGCACGAGTTCCGCGCCGCTGCAGGCCGAGTTCGCCGAGGGGTCGAACTTGAGCTGCGGGTAGCGCATCCACGCATTGTTGATCGCCTTGGGGTCCGTGACCACCACGTGGGCGCCAGCCTGGGCGAGGCGGAGCGCGACGTCGAGCGCGGGGGAGTCCCGAATGTCGTCGGTGTCGGGCTTGAAGGCCGCGCCGAGCACCGTCACGCGCCGACCGGCCACGGATCCGCCGCACAGCTCCGCGGTGATCGAGACGACCCGCGCGCGCTGATCCACATTGATCCGGTCCACGAGCCCCATCCACATATCCACCGAATCGACTGACAGCCCCCGGGCCTGCGCCCGGAACGAGCGGATGTCCTTGGGCAGGCACCCGCCGCCGAAGCCGAGCCCGGCGGCGAGGTAGCGCTGGCCGATCCGGGGGTCCAGGCCCATCGCGGCCGAGAGCTGCGTGACGTCGGCGCCGGCTGCGTCGCACAGCTCGGCCATGGCGTTGATGTAGGAGAGCTTGGTGGCGAGGTAGGCGTTCGCGGCCGATTTGATCAGTTCGGCTGTCGCGAAGTTGCACACGATCCGCGGCACACCGGCGTGCAGGAGCGGCGCGTAGACCTCGTCGAGCGCGCGGAGCACCAAGGGGGCGGCAGCATCGCCGTCGTCCACCCCATACACGAGGCGATCCGGCACGAGGGAGTCCTTGACCGCCGTGCCCTGCCGCAGGAATTCGGGGTTCCAGGCGAGCGCGGCGCCCGAGCCGGCGAGCCATCCCCGCACCCGCTGGACCGTGCCCACGGGCACGGTGGATTTGCCGACGACGACGGAGCCCGCCTTCGCGCGGACCGCAAGCGAGCGCGTGGCGGCCTCGACATAGGTCAGGTCGGCAATCTCGCTCGTCTTCGACTGCGGGGTGCCAACGCACAGGAAGTGCACCTCGCAGGCGGCCACGAGGTCCATCTCGGTCGTGAACCTGAGCCGGCCGGTGGCGCGACCCTCGGCGAGGAGCTCCTCGAGTCCGGGTTCGAAGAACGGCGCGAAGCCGCGAGCCAGATGCGCCACCTTGTCCGCATCGGTGTCGACGCCCACCACTTCGTGGCCCATCGATGCGAGCGTCGCGGCGTGGACGGCACCGAGGTAGCCGCAGCCGATGACGGAGATCTTCATGGAGTTCCTTTCGGGATTGGTGGGTTCAGCGCACCGCAAGGGGCGCGCGGGCGGCGATGACGTCGTCGTAATGGCGCACGAGCTCCCCGCAGATCGAAGGCCACGTCCGCCCCTGCACGCTCTGCACGGCGGCCTCGGCGAACGCGGCTCGCTTCGCGTCGTCGCCGATGAGGTCCCGCACGTAGGAGCGCA
>NZ_JBQCGQ010000108.1:0-20619 GCF_051955515.1 Sinomonas sp. | reverse complement strand
GGGCACCGAGAACGCGGCCAGCAGCCACGGATCGCCGACGGCTGCACGGCGGGGCGAGAAGATTCGCTCGTCGCCCTCGTGGAAGACCTCCTCGAGGCCCGGGCCGAGGCGATACGCGGCAGCGCCGCCCACCTTGACGCTTTCCAGCACGCCGCGTTTCTTCAGCCGCGACACCGCGGACCTAACCCCGGCGGATTCCACGCCGAGATCCCCGAGAAGCCGCACGAGCCCGGCCACCGGCAGGGCACCCTCGTGGTCGCGCGCGTACAGGCCGAAGAGCGTGACGATCAGCTGCTGGTTTCGGGGCGAGGCAGCAGGCGTCTTGGTCTCTGGCTTGGCGACCGCGGGCATGGAGACAGCCTATCCGCGAAGCATCCAAGCGCTATGTGTGCGCGCCAACGACCCGCCATAGAGGCCCGTTCCAGCGATAGGCGGGTTCGAGGCCACGGCTGCGGACGACGTCGACCATGGCCTTGGGCGAATGGATATAGCCCCGGAAGGAGAGATTCGAGGCGCCGATGAGCGCGTTCATGCCCCTGATGAACACCCGCGAGAATGCGTTGGCCGGCGGGTAGCTGAACACGAGCGCCCGCCGGGCGTGCTCGGCGGCGGAGCCCAGGAGCTTCTCGAAGTCCGGATAGCAGCAGACCACGCGGTGGAGGACGACGACGTCCGCCGGCTCCACGTCGTCCGGCGCCTCGGCGAGGTCCACGCCGAGGCGCCGGTCGACGCGGCTCAGCAGGCCGGCGTCGCCCAGGAGCCGTGCGGCATCGCGCTCGTATCCGGCGGAGAGCTCGAGGTTCACCGCACGCGCCGCGCCCCGCTTGAGCAGCTCGAGCTGGATCTCGCCGACGCCGCCGCCCACCTCGAGGACCGAGGCGCCCTCGATTCCCACGCCTGTCAAGAAGTCGACGATGTGCTGTTCGGCTGGGCGCAGGCCTTTGCGCCCATACCTTCGGGCGATCGCGCCGGAGAAGCGTTCGTCGAAGACGGCGTCATATCGGTGCGGATCCTCGGGCCCGCAGCAGGAGTCCATGGCACGAGTATCGCCCCTTCGTTGACGCAGGTGTCCCCGTCCGCGAGGCTGGCCCCATGCAAGCTGACGTCATGGTGGTGGGGGCTGGCCTCGCGGGACTCGTTGCCGCGACTGAGGCCGCGGACGCGGGCCGACACGTGGTCGTCGTGGACCAGGAGGCCGAGCAGTCCCTCGGCGGTCAGGCCTTCTGGTCCCTCGGCGGCCTGTTGCTGGTCGATTCGCCGGAGCAGCGGCGCATCGGGGTCCGGGATTCCCCGGAACTGGCGGCGCAGGACTGGTTCGGGAGCGCCCAATTCGACCGGCCCGAGGACTACTGGCCGAGGAAATGGGCGGAGGCGTATCTCGCCTTCGCCGCCGGCGAGAAGCGCGCGTGGCTCCAGGGACTCGGCGTGAGGTTCTTTCCCCTGGTCGGCTGGGCCGAACGCGGGGACGGGCGTGCCAACGGGCATGGCAACTCTGTGCCTCGGTTCCATCTTGTGTGGGGCACGGGGCCCGGCGTGCTCGAGCCCTTCATCCGCCGGGCCCGCGAGCACGTCGGCGCCGGCCGGCTCCGATTCCTGTTCCGCCACAGAGTCGACGAGCTGCTCACGCAGGGCGGCGCTGTGGTGGGCGTGCGCTGCTCGGTGCTCGAACCGTCGTCGGCTCCGCGGGGCTCGGCGAGTTCGCGGACTGTCACGCGCGAGGTCGAGCTCCGGGCTTCCGCCGTCGTCGTCGCCTCCGGGGGGATCGGCGGAAATCACGAACTTGTGCGGTCGCTCTGGCCAGCGCGGCTGGGCAGACCGCCGTCGACCATGGTGGCTGGCGTGCCCGCCCACGTGGACGGCCGCATGCTCGGAATCACCGAGGCGGCAGGCGGGCGCATCATCAATGGCGACCGAATGTGGCACTACGTCGAAGGCCTGCGGAACTTGGACCCCGTATGGGAGAACCACGGGATCCGGATCCTTCCGGGCCCCTCATCGGTGTGGCTCGATGCCACGGGGCGCCGCCTGCCTCCACCCTTCTTCCCGGGGTTCGACACCCTCGGCACCCTCCGCCACCTGCGCGGCACGGGGTACGACTATTCGTGGTTCGTGCTGACCCAGAAGATCATCGAGAAGGAGTTCGCGCTCTCCGGGTCTGAACAGAACCCCGATCTGACGGGGAAGGACCTCCGCCTGCTCCTCGGGCGGCTGCGCGGAGGCGCGCCGGGGCCGATCGAGGCGTTCATGCGGCACGGGGCCGACTTCGTCGTGGCGTCGACGCTGGGAGAACTGGTGGAAGGGATGAACCGGGTGGGGGAGCCCGGACTCATTTCCGAGGCGGACCTGAAGGAGGTGCTCGAGGCGCGCGATCGCGAGATCGAGAACCCCTTCGGCAAGGACGCCCAAGTGATGTTCCTCCGAGGACACCGCCAGTACCGGGGTGATCGGTTCCTCCGCGCGGCCCCACCCCACCGCATTCTCGACCCAGCGAACGGTCCGCTCATCGCCGTTCGGCTCAACGTCCTCACCCGCAAGACCTTGGGCGGTCTCGAGACCGACCTCTCCGGACGATGCCTCTCGCCCTCGGGGCAGGCTGTTCCCGGCTTGTTCGCCGCAGGCGAGGCCTCCGGCTTCGGGGGCGGCGGGATGATGGGCTACAACGCCCTCGAAGGGACGTTCCTCGGTGGCTGCCTCTTCTCGGGGCGGGCGGCCGGTAGAGCTGCGGCAGGGTGAGGGCGCTCGCGTTCCTGACCGCTTCTTCGGGCCCAAGTTCCGTGTCGAGCTGGGACACGCGGGCCGACGAGTGATTGGCGATCTTCAACCGGACAGGACCGCACAGGAGTCTTGGGGATCGGGCACAAAAAAAGCCCCGGATCCAGTGGATCCGGGGCCTCACGTGGTTGCGGGGACAGGATTTGAACCTGCGACCTCTGGGTTATGAGCCCAGCGAGCTACCGAACTGCTCCACCCCGCGGCGCTTGATCAACTATACACGGTTGGGGATCCGGGCACGAATCGGGGGCGTTCTGTCCGGCGGCAGTCCGCTTCTCAGCCGAGGTGATCGACGAGCTGGTTCGCGATGCCGTTGTACGTGGAGGGAGTGAGCGCGAGCAGGCGAGCCTCGGCGTCGGCGGAGAGCCCGAGGCCGGAGACGAACTCCTTCATGCGCGCACCGTCGACCCGCTGGCCGCGTGTGAGGTCCTTGAGCCGCTCGTACGGGTTGTCCATGCCCGGCACCCCAGCGATGGCCTCGGCGCGCATGACCATTTGGATGGCCTCGGCGAGGACTTCCCAGTTCTCATCGAGATCGGCAGCGAGGACGGCTTCCGCGACGTCGAGCCGCTCAAGGCCCTTCGCGACGTTGCTGATCGCCAGGAGCGAGTGGCCGAACGCGACCCCGATATTCCGCTGGCTCGAGGAATCGGTGAGGTCACGCTGCCAGCGGCTCGTCACGAGGGTTGCTCCGAGGGTGTCCAGAAGGGCCGACGAGATCTCGAGGTTCGCTTCGGCGTTCTCGAAGCGAATGGGGTTGACCTTGTGAGGCATCGTCGATGAACCGGTGGCGCCGGCCACGGGGATCTGGGCGAAGTATCCGATGGAGATGTAGCTCCACACATCGGTGCACACGTTGTGCAGGATCCGGTTGAACCGGGCCATGTCCGCATAGAGCTCCGCCTGCCAGTCGTGGCTCTCGATCTGAGTGGTGAGGGGATTCCACGTGAGGCCGAGGCCTTCGACGAACGACTTCGAGACCTGCTGCCAGTCGGCGCTCGGGACGGAGGCGACGTGCGCGGCGAAGTCCCCGGTGGCGCCGTTGATCTTGCCCAGGAACTCGGTACGCTCGATCCGCGCGAGCTGGCGGCCCAGGCGATGGGCCATCACGGCCAGCTCCTTGCCCAGCGTCGTGGGCGTTGCCGGCTGCCCGTGAGTGCGGGAGAGCATCGGGACGTCCCGGCTCTCGTGAGCCATGGCGGTGATCTGGCGGACCAGATCGCGGGCGGCGGGCAGCCAGACGTCCTCCACGGCCCCCTTGACGCCGAGCGCGTACGAGAGGTTGTTGATGTCCTCAGACGTGCAGCCGAAGTGGACCAGCGCGGTCAGGTGCGCGAGTCCCAGGGCCTCCAAGCGACGCCCGATGTAGTACTCGACGGCCTTCACATCGTGGACGGTCACGGCCTCGATCTCGGCGAGCTCCTTCACCGCGTCGCCATCGAATTCCGTCACGATCGCACGGAGGCCGGCCTCCTGCTCGGCGGTGAGCGGCTCGGTGCCCGGGAGCACGGAATTCCGGGTCAGGTGAATGAACCACTCGACCTCCACAGCCACGCGGTCCCGGTTGAGCGCTGCCTCTGAAAGGTAGTCCACGAGCGGGGCAATCGCGGGCCGGTAGCGGCCATCGAGAGGGCCGAGCGCGATCTGCTCGGGCGAGTTCGCGAGGGACAGCCTGCCAGAAGGCGTACGTGCGGGGTGGTGAGCCATGGCCTCCATTCTTCCAGATTGGCAGGCTCTTCCAGATTGGCCCGCGGAGTTATCCACATACGACGGCGATGAGCCCCGGCGGGAGGGGTTGCCCGCGTAGCGTCGACGACGGGAAGCGCGAGAGGCGCGCAGACCTCGGGATGGGGGACCGGTGCGGGGAGACGATGTGGGGCCGTGGGGTACGGCTGGTACGTGCGGGCACGATGAGGCCCTGCTCAGGAACGCTGGTGTGTGCCTCGAGCGGGCCCAGTCCGAGGTGACGGAGGCGCAGGGTGCGTCGGATCGTGCCGGCCAGGCCGAGTGGTCGGGGACTGCCGGGGAATCCTATCGAGCCAGGACCGCCTATATCGCGGCTGAGCTCGCGGCCATCGCGGCAGGCCTCGTTGCGCTCGGGGCTCTGCTGAGCTCCCTCGAGGGCGAAGCCCGGGAGTGCGAAGCAGCGCGGTCAGTGGCATCCGCCACGTCCCCCTCCCCGGACCCTCCCCGCTTCCCGATCGCTCCGTACCAAGGGCCAGCCATCCCGCGCCCGGCGGCCGAGCCCGTTCTCCCCTACGAATCCCGGCCGAAACTGCTCCCGTACCAGATCAGTCAGGAGGCCTGCCGATGAGGCCGCGAAGCGATGACTTCGTGGTCACCGGCGGCCGCGGCTTCGAGGTTCGGCTCGACTCGCTCGAGCAGGCGGCCGCCGCGCTTTCCGCCTCGTCTGCCTCTCTGAGCAATGCTGAATACGCTCTGTACAGCATGAGGCGGTCAGTCGAGGCGGGTGCTTGCGACGCGTCGGGAGCGGCGGTTCAGCTCGACCAGGAAACGCTGCGGCTCGAAGCCAGGGCACGCCGCGCGGTCGACGAATGCCTCGGTGCTGCGTCCTCCGTCCGGCAGGCTGCGACGGCCTACGCGGACGAGGAGTCACGCCGCGCGTCGGCCGCCGATGGGCTGCAGAACCTCCTGATCGGATCGAGCGCGGTCCCGGCCTTTCTGCGCCTGTTGGGAGCGAAAGGAATCGGGCGGGATCTGGATCTCTCTCCCGAGAGCGACGGGCGGACCCTCGCCCGAGCCCTGCGCGCCCGCCATCAGGGGGACATCGACGGGACTCCCGCGGACCTCCTCGTGGGGCCGAGGGTTCCGGTCTCGGCTGGAACCGGCGACCCATCTACCTACTCCTATGCCGTGAGAAGCCTCCGTCAGGCCCAGGGGCAGGAGGCGCTCGACGATGGGAGCACCGTTCCGCCCTCGTCGATCCTCGTCGAGCGGTTCACGCGACCCGACGGTTCCGTGGCCGTCATGGTCACTGTTCCCGGCACGGAGACCTGGGCTATGGACTCCCTGGACGGCAACCTGTTCGACACGGAGGGGATTCTCGATGGGCTGGCGTCACGGGAGAGCCAGACGCGTTCGCTGATCAAGCAGGCGCTCGCAGACCAGAACCTCGGCGAGAACGACGAGGTGGTCTTCAATTGCTACAGCCAAGGAGGGATCCAGGTCTTCGGCCTGCTTGAGGATCAGGAGTTTCGTGCGCGGCACCGGGTCGCCGCCGTGACGGCTGTCGGAAGCCCGGTTTCGGCGTTCGACCTTCCGGACGAGGTCCCGGTTCTGAGCCTGACGAACGCCGATGACATCGTGCCCGCAGCGTCGGCACGTCAGATTGAGCCGAGCGGGGGGCTCGTCAATGTCCGATCACCGAGCCGATTCGATCTTGTCGCGAAGGCCCAGTATCCGCAGGTGGTCGTCGCACAAGCCCACGATCTCGGCAACTACGCGCGGGACGCCACGGCTCTGGACAGTTCCGGGAGCCCTGCGGTGATCGAGCATTCCGCGAGTATGGGGGCGGCGCTAGGGGTCGGCGCGTCGGCGTCGCGGGAGCGCTTTGTCTATACGGGGACCGACACGAGGACGAATCCCGGGTCCAAGCCGTGACGGCGGCTTCAGCGCCGCTTGCGGTTCGCGCCCAAGACTCCGCCCATCACAGCGGAAACGATGGAAATGATGATGGCACCGAGGATGGCCGTCCAGAAGAAGGAGTCGATCGTCAGATGAACGGGGGTGTAAGTGCTGAGCCACGCCGTCAGTGCGAGCATCCCGGCGTTGATGACGAGCGCGAAGAGCCCCAGCGTCAGGCACGTGACCGGCAGGGCGAGCATTTCGATGATGGGACGGACCAGGGCGTTGACCAACCCGAAGATCAGGCCGATGAAGAGGTAGGCCAGCACGATCCCCACGGTGTCGCTGCCCTTGCCAGCGCCGGCATTGGCCGCCGCGTCGGCCACCGCCGTCGAATTGATCCGGATTCCCGGAAGGAACCAGCTCGCAACCCAGAGGGCAAAGGCATTGACGACCACGCGGATCAGGAATCGCACCATGCGCCTATCGTTACAGCCAGACGCCGCTCGTTCCATACCGGGCGCCCTCACGCTGCCGGGCTTGGCCTGTGGCCTGCCCCGGCTACGCTTGAAGCCATGACTTCTGCACTCAACAGTCACGACGGCGTCGAAGCAGCCGCCGTCGTCAACGGTCCCGAGAGCACCACCCCTCGCCTCGCGACCGTCGAACCGCGACCCATCATCGGCCGCCTCCCCAAGTACGCTGCGGGCAAACCCCCAGCGCCCGTGCGGGGACTCGAGAGCTTCAAGCTCGCCTCGAACGAGAATCCGCTCCCGCCCATCCCGGCAGTTCTCCAGGCCATTGCTGCCCAGACCGCAGTGAACCGCTACCCGGACCCTGTGGCCACCGCGCTCCGAAACCGTCTCGCCCAGTTCCTCGACGTGCCCGCCGAGGACATCGTGACGGGCGGCGGAAGCCTTGGCGCCCTCAACCAGCTCCTGGCCGCGTTCGCCGGCCAGCAGGACTACGGCACCCAGGACGAGGTTGTCTACGCGTGGCGCTCGTTCGAGGCCTACCCGATCTCTGTGGGCCTTGCTGGCGCAAAGAGCGTCCAGATTCCTGTGACCGCCGATGGTCGGCATGACTTGGATGCGATGGCTGCGGCCGTGACCGACCGGACGCGTGTGGTGCTGCTGTGCACGCCGAACAATCCCACGGGCCCGGCGCTCCGCCGCGACGAGACGGAGCGGTTCATCGAGTCAGTTCCGCACAGCGTCGTGGTGGTCATCGACGAGGCGTATCAGGAATTCGTCCGTGACGACGAGGCTGTCGATGGGCTTGCGATGTACAGGAAGCATCCGAATGTCGTGGTTCTGAGGACTTTTTCCAAGGCGCATGGCCTCGCCGGACTGCGGGTGGGGTATTCCATTTCGCACCCCGAGATCACCCAGCACTTACGGGTTGCCGCCGTGCCGTTTGCGGTCTCTTCCGTTGCCGAACAGGCGGCAATTGCATCGCTCGACCATTTCGAGGCGGTTGTAGAAAGGGTACAAAGCCTCGTGGACGAGAGGGACCGCGTGGTGGCGGGGCTGCGTGAGCTGGGATGGTCCGTGCCTGACGCCCAAGGCAACTTTGTGTGGCTCGAACTGGGGGAAACAACCCCGGAGTTCGCCGCACTCGCCGCGACCCAAGCGCTCTCTGTGAGGGCCTTCGGCACCGAAGGGGTGCGGGTCAGCATCGGGGAAGTCGAGGCGAACACGCGCTTCCTTGAGCTCTGTAGAACCTTTACAAAAGCCCCTGCCGCTTCCTAGCGGATTGGCTGAACTCTGCGGCCCAGCCGAACTCGGTAGAGTTGCAGCTGGGCCGCAGCCTATATTCCGGAGAGGGAATACATTCCTAATTCGGAATATATGAATGACCCGAGCTTGAGCAGGAACAAACGACCACGGCAGGAGGCGGTATGGCAGGAGAACTGCCCACCACCGAGTTCGACGAGATCCCTGATGAACTGCTCGACGAGCTCGAGGCACTCGCCCACAATCGCACCGAGGGCCATGTCCAGATGGTGCAGCTCGTCGACGAGGAGGGGCGTTTCCACAACGGCACCCACTTCTCCGAGCGCGCGAGACGCCTCTCCCGTGAAGAGTTGCGCAGCCTGTATCGAGACATGGCCATCATCCGCCGCTTCGATGTCGAGGCGACGGCGCTCCAGCGTCAGGGACAGTTGGCACTGTGGCCGCCTGGACGGGGCCAGGAGGCAGCTCAGATCGGATCTGGGCGCGCGACACGCCCGCAGGACTACATCTTCCCGACGTATCGCGAGCACGGCGTCGCGCTGACCCGCGGCGTGGAACTCGGGGAACTCCTGCGCCTCTTCCGCGGCGTCTCCAACGGTGGCTGGGACCCGACCGAAACGAACTTCCACCTTTACACGCTTGTGCTTGCAGCCCAGGTCCCGCATGCCGTCGGGTACGCCATGGGCATCCAGCGTGACCTGGCCCGGGCGAAGGCCGCGGGTCAGGAATCAGGCGACCCTGCCGCCGTCGTCGCCTATTTCGGCGACGGCGCAAGCTCCGAAGGCGACATCCACGAGTCCATGGTGTTCGCCGCGAGCTTCAAAGCCCCGGTCGTCTTCTTCTGCCAGAACAACCAGTGGGCCATCTCGGTCCCCACCCAGGTGCAGTCCCGCATTCCGCTTCACAACCGGGCCAAGGGCTACGGCTTCCCGGGGCTCCGGGTGGACGGGAACGATGTCCTCGCCGTCAAGGCCGTGACCGAGTGGGCCCTTGAACGGGCCCGCAGCGGCAAGGGTCCCGTACTGATCGAGGCCTATACCTACCGGCAGGGCGCCCACACCACCGCTGACGACCCCACCAAGTACCGTCTCACCGAGGACGAACAGGCGTGGCTCGAGAAGGACCCGATCGCGCGCTTCGAGAAGTTCCTGCGCGCCGAGGGCTACGCGGACGATGCGTTCTTCGCTTCGGTCGTCGACGAGGGAGACGCCCTCGCTGCAAGGTCCCGCAAAGAGGTGCTCGCGTTCGAGCCGCCCACTCTGGCCGGGGAAATGGCGAACGTGTACGCCGAGGCCCACCCGCTCGTCGAAGAAGAGCGCGCGTGGCATCTTCAGTACGAGGCCGGCTTCGCCGACGCCGAGACGCAGGAAGGCGGTCACTGATGCCCACGATGACCCTGGCCAAGGCCATCAACTCCGGCCTGCGCGACGCCCTCGCCGCCGACGAGACCGTCCTGCTCATGGGCGAGGACATCGGTTCGCTCGGCGGCGTGTATCGCGTGACCGAGGGGCTCAAAGCCGAGTTCGGCGGGGATCGCGTCATCGACAGCCCGCTCGCCGAGTCAGGGATTGTGGGAACGAGCATCGGCCTGTCGCTCCGCGGCTACCGGCCCGTGGGGGAGATCCAGTTCGACGGCTTCGTCTTCCCGGCGTTCAACCAGATCACCACCCAGCTCGCCAAGATGCATTCCCGAAGCGCTGGGCGACTCACGGTGCCCGTCACGATCCGCATTCCATACGGCGGCGGCATTGGCTCGATCGAGCATCACTCGGAGTCGCCCGAGGCGCTGTTCGCCCACACGCCGGGACTGCGCATCATCACGCCGTCGAATCCGCATGACGCGTACTGGATGACCCGTCACGCGATCGAGTGCGAGGATCCAGTGATCGTGTTCGAGCCGAAGCGTCGCTATTGGCTCAAGGGTGAGGTCGACCTGGACGATCCCGGGGCCTCCGCCGATCCCTTCCGCGCCCACATCGTGCGCGAGGGTACGGACGCGACCATCGTGGCCTATGGCCCGCTCGTGCCGGTCGCGCTGGCTGCCGCCGAGTCGGCCAGCGAGGATGGCCGGAGCGTCGAGGTGGTGGATCTGCGCTCTCTGTCGCCGATCGACTTCGACACGGTGACCACATCCGCACAGAAGACCGGGCGGCTCATCGTCGCCCACGAGGCGCCCACCTTCGGCGGCCTCGGCGGCGAGATCGCGGCGAGAGTCTCCGAGCGTGCCTTCCTTTCCCTTGAAGCGCCGGTGATCCGCGTGGGCGGATTCCACATGCCCTATCCGGTGGCAAAGGTCGAGGGGCAGTACCTCCCGGACATCGACCGCATCCTTGAGGCCCTCGACCGGGCCTTCGCGTACTAGGAGCCCCATGAGCAAGCAGATTTTCAATCTTCCGGACGTCGGCGAGGGGCTCACCGAGGCGGACATCGTCTCGTGGAAGGTCAAGCCGGGCGACACGGTGGCCATCAACGATGTGCTCTGCGAGATCGAGACCGCCAAGAGCCTCGTCGAGCTTCCGAGCCCCTACGAGGGCACCGTCCTCGAACTCCTCGCGCCCGAGCACGAGACGATCGAGGTCGGCTCGCCGATCATCGCCATCGGTGCTGGGGCGCCTGTCCCGGCTGGCACGCCGGCCCCCGCTGGCACAACGGACGACGGCGGCTCGGCGCCCAGCGCTCCAGCGGCGGCGAATACCGTGGCCGAGGCGGTCAACGCCCCCGTGCCGCAGCTCCAAGAGCCCGGTGTGGAGATTGCTCCCCTGGTCGGTTCTGGTCCCAAGGCCGATGCGGTCAAGCGGCGACCTCGGAGGCAGCAGGCCGTTCCAGCTGCCCCGGCGAGCGACGAGCGCCCGCCCGCGCCCGCCGTCGCCCGTCTTCTCACGCGGGTCCTCGCAAAGCCGCCTGTCAGGCGCATTGCCAAGGAGCTCGGGATCAATCTGGCCGAGGTCCCCGCCACGGGCCTGCGCGGCGAAGTGACGCGCGCGGATGTCGTGTCCTATCAAGCGCAGCGAGAGCAGGAGATCGCGGCGGCCCCCACCTTCTGGGAGGGTGCGAAGAAGCCGCAGGACGAGCGGATCGAGGTCGTTCCCGTGCGTGGGGTCCGTAAGGCCACGGCGAAGGCCATGGTCGACTCGGCGTTCTCGGCCCCGCATGTGAGCATCTTCGTGGACGTGGACGCCTCGCGCACCATGGAGTTCGTGCAGCGGCTCAAGAAGTCGCGCGACTTCGAGGGGATCAAGGTGTCCCCGCTCCTGATCCTCGCCAAGGCCGTGATCTGGGCGGCGGCTCGCAACCCCAGCGTCAACTCGGAATGGATCAGCCACCCGGCGGGCGACGAGATCCACGTCAAGCACTTCATGAATCTCGGCATCGCGGCCGCCACCCCGCGCGGGCTTCTCGTGCCGAACATCAAGAACGCCCAGGACCTCTCTCTGAAAGAACTCGCGGTGGCCCTCAACGACCTTGCCACCACGGCGCGGTCGGGCAAGACGAAGCCTGCGGACATGCAGGGCGGAACCCTCACGATCACCAACATCGGGGCGCTCGGCATCGACATCGGGACACCGATCATCAACCCGGGCGAGGTGGCGATCGTTGCCTTCGGGACGATCAAGCAGAAGCCGTGGGTCGTGTCCGGCGAAGTCATCCCCCGGTGGATTACGACGCTGGGCGGCTCCTTCGACCACCGCGTGGTCGACGGCGATCTCTCGGCGCGTTTCATGGCGGACGTTGCGGCGATCATGGAGGAGCCCGCGCTCCTGCTGGATTGATCTGTACCGCGCCTTGTATCGTGCACGGCGCGGGCGCACAATGTGCGCATGGACACGGGTTCTGTAGGTGTCCCGACGGGTCAGCAGGTCATCGCCCGGCTCGAGCGCCTCGAGGTATGGAGCCTCTCGTACCTCTTCATCGGCATCATCGGCCTCGGCTTCCTGTTCACCTTCTACGACATCTTCGACATCAACGTCTCATTCATCCAGACGTGCGTTCAGCTCAACAAGGGGTGCACCCCCGAGAACGCCCTCGAGGCCTTGCCGCTACCGGTGCTGCTGAATCTCGTGGGCTACGTGGTCGGTACGCTCGTGCTGAGTCCCATCGCCGACAGAATCGGCCGACGGAACATGCTCATGATCACGATGCTCATTACGGGCCTCGGGTCCCTCTATAACGCGTTCGTCGGCGACTACGTGAACTTCAACATCGCCCGGACGATCACCGGTATCGGCATCGGCGCGGATCTCGCGATCGTGAACACCTACATCAATGAGGTCGCCCCCCGGAAGGCACGGGCAAAGTTCACCACGATCATCTTCATCATGTCGGCGCTCGGCGCGTTCGTGGGCATTTGGCTCGGGCTCATCCTGACCACGCCCGCGACGCCGTGGCCTCTGGGGCTGCCCTTCGCGGCCGCGGGTCCGTCCTTCGAGACGGGCTGGCGGTGGATGTACGGGGTCGGTGCGATCCTTGCCGTGATCGCGATCCTGCTGCGCTTCGAGCTGCCGGAATCGCCCCGCTGGCTCATCGGCCAGGGACGCTTCGCCGAGGCCGACGCGGTGGTCCGCTCGATGGAGGAGCGGGCTGCGAAGCATGGACCCCTCGCAGAGCCCCTCATGGCCGACGTCTACGGCGCGGCCACTCCGCCCTCGCCCTTCCCGTATCGGGACCTCTTCGGGCACGCGCTCTATCTGAGGCGAATCATCCTGCTCTTCGTGGTGTGGTTCGTCGGCTACATCACGGTCTATTCCTTCGCCTCGGGCTTCACCGCGGTGCTGTCCGCCCTGCGCTACCCGCCGCCAGAGGCTGGAGTCATCGCCGCCGTCGGGACCCTCGGATTCGTGGCCGAGGCGGCCGTGATGAGCGTGATCGTGGAGAAGCTCGAGCGGCGCTATTGGCTGCCGATCGGCGCCGGGGTGACCATCATCGGCTCCATCGTGGTGTCCATCGCAGAGACGAACATCTGGCTTTCGTTCCTCGGGGCAATCCTCATCTTCGCCGGCTTCAACCTGTGGGTCTCGCCGACGTACGCGCTGACGGCGGAGTGCTTCCCGACGCGCGCGCGTTCCACCGGCTTCGCCCTGGTCGACGGCGTCGGCCACATCGGCGGCGGCATCGGCGTCATGATCATCGCGCCGATCCTCCCGCAGCTGCCCGTCTTCTGGGCACTCGGACTGATCTCGGTGTTCCTGGTGATCGCGGCGATCCTCGTGCAGTTCGCGCCGCACACGAGGAATCGCCACTTGGATCACATTTCGCCGTGACGGCCGTCAGCCGAGGATCGCGAGAAGCGGCACCGCAGCGGCTACGAGGATGACCAATGCCTTGCGGCGCCCGGGTAGCCCGAGCCAGTGCTTCCTGTAAGCCGCCAAGAGGGCGGCCACGACGAGCGGGAAATAGACGTAGTAGCCGGAGAAGCTCCTGACCTCGGCAACCTGTGCCAGGACGGCCAAGAGGTGCACGGGAACTGTGCTCGCAACCACGATCGCGAAATAGAGGCCAACCTTCAGCGGACCCAGCGAGGCCTTCGTCCGCAGAATGCGCTTGTCCAGGAACGCGACGAGCCACAGGTACAGGGCCATGACCACGGCATAGGTGCCGATGAAGGCGATTCCGGCGACGGTGGTCGCCATGTCCAGGGCGTTGGGGCTCAGTTCTCGCTTGACGTCCTCGGGCATCCGGGCTGCAGCTTCGCGGACGACCGTCGGGACTCTGGCGGCGACGAGGCCCATGATGACGAAGTAGGCGGCGAACCAGAGCCAAGGGGTGGTCCGCGGAGGCCTGTCGTCTTCGACGGCGGGCGCTGGCGGGGGAGGGGGTGGGGGCGTGAGAGCGGTCATGGTTCCTTCCTAGCCCCACGCTCACGGCCCTCCGTGGTCACCCACTCAGTGGTGCAGCGCCTCCCGGATCCGCGCCTCGACCACATGCGGCAGGCCTGTCCCGTCGATGTGGAACACGAGCCCGCGGGCGTCATACGCCGAGATGAGCTGCGCCGTCGCCTGGGCGTAGACCTCAAGGCGCCGCGCGACCACCTCGGGGGTGTCGTCCGAGCGCCCCTGCTCGGCGGCCCGCAGGAGGATCCGTTCTTGGAGCTCTCCATGGTCGGCTTCGAGCACGACGACGGCATCCAGTTGCGCTGACAGCTCGGCAAGGATGTGGTCGAGAGCTTGGACTTGGTCGACGGTTCGCGGGTAGCCGTCGAGGATGAAGCCGTCGCGCGCGTCGGCCCACGCGAGCCGCTCGGCCACGAGTTCGTTCGTCACCTCGTCAGGGACGTAGGCGCCCGAGGCCACGATCTCCTTGATCCGGACTCCGAGCGGCGTCTCGTTCCGGACCTCTTCGCGGAAGAGGTCGCCCGTCGAGATCGTCGGAATGCCCAGATGCTGTGCGAGCCGCTCGGCCTGGGTGCCTTTCCCCACGCCGGGCGGCCCCATCATCAGGATCCGGCTCACCTGAACGCCCCCTCTCCTGTCAGACGTTGCCCCAGGATCAGGGTATGGACCTCGTCCGTGCCTTCATAGGTCCGGACGGACTCGAGATTGTTGGCGTGCCGGAGGGGCGAGTAATCCAGTGTGATGCCGTTGCCGCCGAGAATGGTGCGCGCCTCGCGGCAGATCGCGATGGCCTCGCGGCAGTTGTTGAGCTTGCCGACGCTGATCTGATGCGGCTCGAGGCGGCGGGCATCTTTGAGGCGGCCTAGGTGCAGGGCGAGGAGGAAGCCCTTGTTGATCTCGACGGCCATGTCCACGAGCTTCTCCTGGGTGAGCTGGTAGCCCGCGAGCGGCCTGCCGAACTGAAGTCTCTCCCGCGAGTACGCGAGGGCGTCCTCGAACGCGTCGCGGGCGGCGCCCATCGCGCCCCAGACGATCCCGTACCGGGCCTCGTTGAGGCACGTGAAGGGGCCGCGGAGGCCAGCCGCGCCCGGCAGCACCGCGTCGCCCGGCACACGCACCTCGTCGAGCCGGATGTCGCACTGGATCGAAGCCCGCAGGGAGAGCTTCGGCTCGATCGGCGTCGCCGTGAAACCGCGGATGGCGGTGGGGATCACAAAGCCGCGCACGCCGTCGTCCGTCTGGGCCCACACGATGGCGACGTCCGCTACCGAGGCGAGTCCGATCCAGCGTTTGGTCCCCGAGATGACCCAGTCCGAGCCGTCGCGCCGGGCGAAGGTGCGCATCGAGGATGGGTCGGAGCCGGCCGTCGGCTCCGTGAGGCCGAAGCACCCGATGGCCTCGCCGGCGGCCATGCGGGGAAGCCACTCCTGCTTCTGGGGCTCGGAGCCGTGCCGCGAGATTGCCGTCATGGCGAGCGAGCCGTAGACCGAGACGAACGTCCGGATGCCCGAGTCGCCCGCCTCCAGCTCGGCCGCCGCGAGGCCGTACTCCACGGCGGATCTCCCGGCGCAGCCGTACCCCTGGAGGTGCATGCCCAGAAGGCCGAGGCGAGCAAGCTCCGGCACCAGCTCGAGCGGAAAATACGCGTCTTCGTACCAGCGGGCAATGTTCGGGCGGATCGCACTGCGCACGAACGAGCGGACGCGCTCGCGGAGGTCGAGTTCGTCTGTGCTGAGGAGCGAATCGAAGGAGACGAGGTCGGACGGGTCCATGTGCGCAAGGGTAGCGAGTGGGACGATGGGGCAATGAGCGACGAGGCAGAAATGGTCCAGCGCGGCATCGGGGTCCTCACGGCGACCCTGTCATGGCAGCCGGACGACCCGGCGTCAGCACAGATGTTCAAGGAATCCCTGCGGGCCCTGGTTCGGCTCGACGATCCCGTGTCGATTTCCTTCTCGGGAGGAACGCCCGAGCAGACCGAGGTCCTCCGTGAGCTCCTGCCAAAGGTCGTCGAGTCCGTGATCGGGGCGCTGGCCCCGGACTACACGCGGCTGGTCCTCGGGATGGCCACGGGCTTCAAGGCGGTGGCGGACGCCTATCAGCGCGACGTCCCCGACTCCGACATCGAGGGCATCCTCCAGGCAGCGGCCCTGCACCTGGCCGAGGACGAGTGACATGCACGCACCCGCAATCCCCGCCCACCTCCGTCTGGCGACCGCCCCGCGGGCCCGGCCGGCCGCCGTCGTCCAGGGCCCCCACTACCGGTTCACCGTCCTGACGTCGCAACTCCTGCGCCTCGAATACAGCGCGGACGGCGAGTTCGAGGACCGGGCGACCCAGGTGATTCTCCACCGCGACCTCCCGGTGCCGGAGTTCCGCGTCTTCGACAAGCCCGACGTGCTGGAGATCATCACGGAGCACGTCCACCTTGTCTACGACAAGCGGGAATTCACGCCGCACGGCCTCTCCGTCAAGGTCCTCGGAAACGTCAGCAACTACCACAGCGTGTGGCACTTCGGCGAGGCCGGCGAGAAGAACCTCGGCGGCACGGCCCGGACGCTCGACATGGTCGACGGCGCGTGCGAGCTGGAGCCCGGCCTCATGTCCCGGTACGGGTTCGCGGTGCTCGATGACAGCGACACGCTCGTGTTCGACGACGACGGCTGGCTTGATGCGCGGCGCCCCGGCTCGGGCGTGGACCTCTACTTCTTCGGCTACGGCCGCGACTACCGCGCGTGCCTCCGCGATTTTTACCGCGTCTCCGGTCCTACTCCGCTCGTGCCGCGCTTCACCCTCGGCAACTGGTGGAGCCGCTACCACCGCTACACGGAGCACGAGTATCGCGGCGTGATCGAGCGTTTCGCGGCGGAGCGGATCCCGCTCGCGGTCGCCGTGCTGGACATGGATTGGCACCTTACCGAGATCGACCCCGTCCATGGGAGCGGCTGGACCGGTTACACGTGGAATCGGGACCTGTTCCCGGATCCCGAGGGCTTCGCCCGCTGGCTCCACGACCGCGGCCTCGCGCTCACGCTCAATGTGCACCCGGCCGACGGCATCGCGGCCCATGAGGAGGTCTACGAGAGAACCGCGCTGGCGCTGGGCCTCGACCCCGAGGCCGGCGACGCCATCGCGTTCGACCCCACGGATCCCGAGTTCCTTCGCGCCTACCTCGAGGAGGTCCATCACCCGCTCGAGGAGGCGGGCGTGGACTTCTGGTGGCTGGACTGGCAGTCCGGGCCGTACTCCCGGATCGAGGGCCTGGATCCGCTCTGGGTGCTGAACCACATCCACTTCCTCGACTCGGCGCGGAGTGGTCGGCTCCCGCTGACGTTCTCTCGCTACGCAGGGCCGGGCAGCCACCGGTATCCGATCGGCTTCTCGGGCGACACGATCGTGACGTGGGAGTCGCTCGCCTTACAGCCGTACTTCACGGCGACGGCATCCAACATCGGGTACGGCTGGTGGAGCCATGACATCGGCGGTCACATGTTCGGCTACAAGGACGACGACCTTGCGACCCGCTGGGTGCAGCTCGGCGTCTTCTCCCCGGTCAACCGGCTCCACAGCTCGTCGCTGCCCTTCACGGGCAAGGAGCCATGGCGGTTCCGGGCCGAAGCGCAGACCGCCATGACGGAGTTCCTGCGGCTCCGCCACCGTCTTGTCCCCTACCTGCACACGATGAACCACCGGGCGTCTGCGGAGGGGCGGCCGATCGTCGAGCCGATGTACTACGAGTATCCAGAGGCGGACGACGCGTACGAGGTCCCGAACCAGTACCTCTTCGGCAGCGAGCTCATGGTCGCGCCCATCGTGTCGCCGCGGACTCGCGCTCTCAACAGGGCTGCAGTCGAGGCGTGGCTCCCGCCGGGGCTGTGGTTCGACTTCTTCACGGGCACCCGCTACCAAGGCGGCCGCCGGGCGCGGCTCCACCGGACGCTCGACGCGATCCCGGTGCTTGCACGCGCGGGCGCGATCATCCCGCTCGTGCACTCGGATGAAGTCGGCAACGGAGTCGCGGCGCCTGAGCGGCTCGAGCTTCTGGTGTTCGGCGGCGCCTCGGGCGAGTTCACGCTCATCGAGGACGACGGGACGGCCGCCGCGGGCGAACCCGAGCACCAGGTGCGGACCCGCATCGAGTTCGATTGGGGCACCGGCACGCTCCGGGTGCATCCGTCGGAGGGAGCGGTCGACGGCGTCCCCCGGGTGCGCTCGTGGGAGGTCGCCTTCGTGGGCGTCGCCGATGGCGCGGGCAACTCCCCGCTGCGCGTGAGAATGGACGACGTCGATGCCTCCGAGGGCTTCTCGCTTACCCCCAGCGGCGGGCTGGCCTTGGCACCCAACCCGACCGTGGCCGCCGTCGAACGCCTCCTCGAGGACGTGCACGAGAAGTTCACGGTGAAGGGCGAGGTCTTCGCCCGGGTTGCGTCGGGCGAGCCGCCCGCGGCAGTGGTTGCGGCGCTCGCGGGCATGAGTCTCGATCCCGGGCTGTTCGGCGCCCTCGTGGAGCTCATCCTCGCCGACGCAGGGTAGCCCAGGTTGCAGGCATCGGCACGGAGGGTCGCACTGGCCCGGGTGATCACGGAGGTGCTCCAGCCTCCCGTGGTCGTGGCGGTCCAGATGATCGTGAGCCCGGCCGCCAGCCCCGGTTTCCCGGGCACGCTCTGGTACGGAGCGATCGCCGCGGCTCTCACGTGCCTGCTCCCGTTCGTCATGCTCCTCGCACTCGTCCGAGCCGGCCGCGTCACCGACCATCACGTGAGCGAGCGGCGCCAGCGGGGCCCGGTCCTTGCGGCGTCCCTCGCCTGCGTGCTCGTGGGGCTGGGTGTGCTCATGGTGATCGGCGCGCCGCCCAGCGTCATCGCGATGGTCCTGGCCCTCGTGGGCGGCATCGTGCTGCTCGGGCTCGTGAGCCTCGTGTGGAAGATCAGCGGCCACGCTGCCGCGATCACTTCGGCCGCCGTCTCGTTCGTCATCCTCTTCGGACCCGCGTGGTGGGCTGCGCTCCTCCTCGTGCCCGCCGTCGTGTGGTCCCGCCTCGTACTCGGCGCCCACACCCTTGCCCAGCTCGTGGCGGGAGCGCTGTTCGGAGGCGCCGTCGTCGTCGGCCTCTGGCGCCTCCTCCTGCTCTGGCTCGCGTAACGCTCGAACCGCTCACCACATCCTGTGGTTCGTGGCGCCGGAGAGCCGCCACGCGGCGTCCCGCATCTCGTCGACCGTCTGCGACATCTCCCCGCCACGGCGCCAGGTCTTCCGCAGGGCCTCGACCAGCTGCGGGATCGTGCGTCGCCCGGGAGCTTGGCGAGGCCGGATGATCGTGGCCGGGTGCTGAAACGTGCGGTGCCCGCTGACGGTGCTCATGATGATTCCCTTCTCGGCTGGTCCCCTGCCCCTTTTCCAGTGTCCTCGGGGATCAGGACAGTTTCGGTCCGCATCCCACGGCATGATGGAGTTATGGGAGACACGACCCAGCGAGTCCTGAGCCTGCTCAACCTCCTGCAGCAGCGACCGGTCTGGACGGGGACCGAGCTCGCCGAGCGCCTCGGCGTCACCACCCGCAGTGTGCGGCGCGACGTCGAACGCCTGCGCTCGCTCGGCTACCCGGTCCGGGCCGAGCATGGCACCGGCGGCGGGTATCAGCTCGGCGCGGGCAAAGCCCTTCCACCGCTTCTGCTCGACGACGAGGAGGCCGTGGCCGTCGCCGTGAGCCTCCGTCTCGCCGCCGGCGGAACGGTCGCGGGCCTCGGGGAGGCCGCCGTGCGCTCCCTCGCGAAGCTCGATCAGGTACTCCCGGCCAGGCTCCGCGCGGAGGTCAAAGGCGTGATCGACGCGACCGTGAGCCTTGACAGCCCGGTGACGCCCGTGGACGCCGACGTCCTCGTGGCGCTCGCACGCGCCATCCGCACGCCCGAGCGGGCCACGTTCGACTACACGAAGGCCGACGGCGACCGCAGCGAGCGCCGCGTGGAGCCGTATCGCCTCGTCGCCGCTGGGCGGCGGTGGTACCTCATGGCGTGGGACCTCGACCGCGACGATTGGCGCACTTTCCGCCTCGACCGGATGGCCGCCGCGCGGGGGACCGGCTGGCGGTTCAAGCCGCGGGAAGCGCCCGATGCCCTCGAGTTCGTCCGCGCCTCCATCACGCAGGCGCCCTATCGTTTCGTCGCGAAGGTCCGGATCGCGGCCTCGGCGAATGAGGTCGCGCAATTCGTGCCCTCGACGATGGCCGTCGTGGAGCCCGACGGGGACGGGCACTCCCTCCTTACCGCTGGCGCCGATGACCTCGACTACATCGCGTACCACGTGGTCCGTCTCGGGTGGCCGGTGACCGTGATCGAACCGCCCGAGCTGCGGGACGCCATGCGGACGCTCGGGGAGCGGTTGGCGGCTGCGAGCAGCTGAGGCTGCGCGCGGGGCCTTGCCCTCAGAACGTTCAACCGCTGCAATAAAGCCATGTTCACGAGCCCGTATCCCACCGTTGAGATCCCCGAGGCCACGCTCTACGACTACCTGTTCGGTTCTCTGGGCGAGGTCGATCTCGCCCGAGTCGCGATCGTCGACGGCACCAGCGGCGCTGAAACGACGTACCGCGACCTCGTCTCCCGGATCGATTCGTTGGCTGGCTGGCTCGCAAGCAAAGGCGTCGGGCCCGGAACCACGGTCGGACTGTTCTGTCCGAACGTGCCCGCGTTCGCCGT
>NZ_JBQCGQ010000107.1:0-3194 GCF_051955515.1 Sinomonas sp. | reverse complement strand
CACGGAAGGAACTGACATGACAGACCAGGGCACGGCGCAAAGCACGCCGCTGGCCGGCAAGACGGCGATCGTCACCGGCTCCTCGCGCGGAATCGGCGCGTCCACGGCGAAGATCCTCGCGGGGGAGGGGGCCGCCGTCGTCATCAACTACCGGCAGAAGGCACCGCGCGCGAACAAGGTGGTCGCCGAGATCGAGGCGGCCGGAGGCCGCGGGCTGGCCGTGGGCGGCGACCTCACCAACCCGGAAGACGTCGAGAAGCTCGCCCAAGCAGCACTCGACACCTTCGCCTCTCTCGACATCCTCGTCCTGAACGCATCGGGCGGCATGGAGTCGGGCCTCGGCGAGGACTACGCCCTTCGCCTCAACCGCGACGCCCAGGTCTCGATGCTCAAGGCCGCCGCCGAGCGCATGAAGCCAGGTTCGCGCGTCGTGTTCGTCACGAGCCACCAGGCACACTTCATCGATCAGGTCCCGACGATGGACGCCTACGAGCCGGTCGCGCGGTCGAAGCGCGCGGGCGAGACGGCGCTCCGCGAGCTCGTCCCGTGGCTCGAGCAGAAGGGCATCACCTTCGTGGTGGTTTCCGGCGACATGATCGAGGGGACCATCACTGCAACCCTCCTCGAGCGGGCTGCGCCCGGTGCCATCGCATCGCGCCGCGAGGCCGCGGGCAAGCTCTACTCGGTGGACGAGTTCGCGGCCGAGGTCGCCAAAATGGTCACCGCCGACGTCCCCACCGGCCACACCGAGTACGTGGGCGGCGCAGAGCACTTCACCGGCTGATCCGCCTCACCGACGCGTGGCCACGTCCCGCCCGACGCGTGGCCACGTGCGAGGTCAGACCTCCGCGAAGTGCCGCACGACGTCGAGGTACGGGAGGTCGACGGCGGCATCGGCTGCCGCGCGCACGGCCGGCTTGGCATGGAATGCCACACCGAGCCCGGCGGCCCCGAGCATGTCGAGATCGTTGGCACCGTCGCCGACAGCGATGCACGCCTCCAAGGGAACGTTCTGCTCCGAGGCCCACGCCCGAAGGCTGTGCTCCTTGACGGCGCGGTCCACGACCTCACCGACCACTCGTCCGGTGAGCTTCCCGTTGACGATCTCGAGGTCGTTGGCGCGCCAGTAGTCGAGCTTGAGGCGCTCGGCGAGGGGCGCAAGGATCTGGTTGAAACCCCCGGACACAACGGCGACGGCGTTCCCGGCCACGTGATACGCCGCGACGAGCTCTTCGGCGCCGGGGGTGAGGAGCACGGCCTCGCGCACTCGATCGATGACCTCCTCGGGAAGTCCCTCCAGTGTCCGGACGCGGGCGTGCAGACTCTGGGCGAAGTCGAGCTCGCCGCGCATAGCCGCCTCCGTGACGGCGGCGACCTCGGCGCGCTTGCCCGCGTGCTCGGCGAGGAGCTCGATGACCTCCTGCTGGATGAGGGTCGAGTCGACGTCCATGATGAGGAACTTGCGCGCTGCATCCCTTACCGATGCTGGGACGAGCGCGGCTTCCGCTTCCGCCAGTCCGCCCAGCGCCTCCCGTGCCTCGGCAAGCCGGTCCTGGTCCAGGTCGACTGACGCCGTCTGGATGCTGTAGCGGTCGTCGCCAGCACTCGTGAAGGGTCCGACGGCCGCACCGAGCGGCTCGAGGAGCGCGGCCGCGGCGGCGCCCGCCCGAGGAAGAAGCGTGCGGGCAGAGAGGACCAAGGCGAAGCGGGATGGCATACCGGCGATTCTAGCCGGGGCGCTCTGGTTCGCCCACAGCGGAAGTCTGCAATAGTGTCTACTCCCATGAGCAATGTTCTCCAGCTGTCCGGCGTCAGCGTGGTGCGCGGCGCCAAGACGCTGCTCGACGGCGTCGACTGGCAGGTGCGCGAGGGGGAGCGCTGGGTGGTCCTCGGCCCCAACGGCGCAGGCAAGACGACGCTCCTCCAGCTTGCGGCAGCCCGTATGCATCCGACGCGAGGCACTGTCGGCATCCTCGACGAAACCCTCGGCAAGGTCGACGTCTTCGAACTCCGGCCTCGCATCGGCCTCGCATCGGCCGCCCTCGCAAACCAGATCCCGGAGCACGAGAAGGTGCTCAACGTCGTCGTCACCGCTGCCTACGGCATTACGGGCCGCTGGCGCGAAGCCTATGACCGGGACGACGAGCGCCGCGCGTTCCGCCTCCTCAATGAGTGGGGGATGGGCCCGCTGCTCGGGCGTGTCTTCGCGACCCTCAGCGAGGGGGAGCGCAAGCGCGTCCAGATCGCCCGCGCGCTCATGACCGATCCCGAGCTCCTCCTGCTGGACGAGCCCGGTGCGGGACTCGACCTCGGCGGCCGGGAGGAGCTCGTCTACAAGCTCAGCGAGCTGGCCCAGGACGAGTTTGCCCCGGCCCTCGTCCTCGTCACGCACCATCTCGAGGAAGTCCCGCCCGGATTCACGCACGCCCTCTTGCTCCGCGAAGGCAAGGTCGTGGCGACCGGCGAGATCGACGCGGTCCTCACCGAGCAGAACTTGAGCGAGACGTTCGGCCTGCCTCTCGAGGTGACGGCCAACGGCGGACGCTATACGGCCGTCCGCAGGGCCCCGGCTCCCGTGGCCGTCTGACGTGGAATTCTGGCGCGACCTCCTCATCTTCATTGGCGGCCTCTGGGCCGGCACGATCAACACGATCGTCGGTTCGGGCTCGCTCGTGACGTTCCCAATCCTCGTGGCCGTGGGCTTCTCGCCCGTGAGCTCGATCATCTCGAACGCCATGGGCCTCGTCGCCGGAGGATTCTCCGGCGCATGGGGCTACCGTCGGGAAGCCGCAAGTGCGAGGCGCACGCTCCTGAGGCTCCTTCCGGTGTCGTTCGTGGGAGGCCTCCTCGGAGCGATTCTGCTTCTGGTGCTTCCGGAGACGGTCTTCGGCTACGTCGCACCCGTGCTGATCGTTATCGCGATCCTCCTTGTCATCTTCCAGCCGAAGCTCTCCGCGTGGGTCAAGCGGCGGCAGGCCCTCACGCACATCACGCCGGAACAGGCGGACCACCAGACGCTTCCGCCCATCCTGTACGTGCTCGTATTCCTGATTGGCGTCTACGGCGGGTACTTCACTGCGGCGCAGGGCGTTTTGCTGATGGCGGTCCTCGGCATCTTCTTCCATGGAACGCTTCAACAGTCGAACGCGATCAAGGTTGTGCTCAGTCTCGTGGTGAACCTCATCGCGGCGGTC
>NZ_JBQCGQ010000106.1:0-9392 GCF_051955515.1 Sinomonas sp. | reverse complement strand
GGGACCCGAGGGTCCCGCCCCTTCTTCGTGTCTCCGCCAGCCCCGGCCCCGGCTCAGCCCTGCTTGCGACCCGAGAGCTGCTTCAGCCGGTCTGCCAGGCCCCACTTGGTCACGTTCAGCATTGCCTCGACCACAATGTTGCCGCTCATCTTCGACGACCCAAGTTCGCGCTCGACGAAGGTCACGGGGACCTCCACGACCTTGAGTCCCATCTTCGCCACACGCCAGGCAAGGTCTACCTGGAAGCCGTAGCCCACCGACTCGACAGAGTCGAGATCGAGCTTCTCCAGCGTGGTGCGGCGGAACGCGCGGTATCCCGCGGTCATGTCCTTGATCTTCAAACCCAGCATGGTGCGCGCATACGTGCTGCCGGTGCGCGAAATGAGCTGGCGATAGAGGGGCCAGTTCACCACGGTACCGCCCTGCACCCAGCGCGACCCGATGACCAGATCAGCGCCAGCTTCGACAGCGTCGAGGAGCCGGGGAAGCTGCTCCGGCTGGTGCGAGCCGTCAGCGTCCATCTCGACGATGACGTCGTAGTCCCGCTCGAGCGCCCAGCGGAAGCCGGCAATGTAGGCCGCGCCGAGGCCTTCCTTGCCGCGGCGGTGCATCACGTGGACCTGCGGGTCCTCCGACGCGATCCGGTCGGCGAGGTCGCCAGTGCCATCCGGGCTGTTGTCATCCGCCACGAGAACGTCCGAGGCAGGGACCGCCGAGCGCAGACGCCCGAGGGTCTTCGGCAGGGACTCGAGCTCGTTGTACGTGGGGATGATCGTCAGAATGCGCACGCAGGCGTCCCTTTCGGAGGCTGGTTCAGGAGTCCGGGGCCCTGCGGGAGGGCACGAACGCCCATTATATCCAGCCGCGGGGCAGGCCCACGCGTCTTCGGGCCAGTCGCGGGGCTGGCAGCTGGTCAGTCCCCCGACTGTTTTCTACTGACGTGTGAACCTGCCCCCAGGGCAGTGCCACCGCCTTTGCAGCTCGGCGGCGACTGGGACCGTGCTGGCGACGCGGCCCGATGTCAATCGATCCTACGTGGCACAGGTCACCTGTCAACCGCCTTCCCACCTGCGCAAACGGGCGTTTCTCCTGCTCAGCGGCGCCTTTGGACGCGCAGAATGAACCGTTTCGAGTGCGAATCCGCTCATCCGTGACTCCGTCGACGTGTGTCAGTCGCCGAATTCGGCCGACCGGAAGAGCTCGTTGCCGAGGTGCACTGTTGCAAGACAGGACGGGGAGTTCTCCGTGTCGAGTGCCGGCAGCAACGGCGTTCGGGCTCGCGGGTCGGTGCTCCATGCCTGAACGCGCTCGTCCGCGACCTGCACCATGAGCTCGTCGACGCGCCATACCGCGAAGCTGGCTGGAGCACCGGGCACGAGCTGGCCCATGAGCGGGTCACGGTGCCGGAGCGCACGCCAGCCTGCCCGGGTGTGGCCGATGAACGCAGCCCTCGCCGAGATCCTCTGGGACGGCGTCGAATGGCCCAGGCACGCCGCGACGCTGGCCCAGGGGTCGAGATCGCACACGGGCGAGTCACTGCCGAAGCAGACGGGAACGCCCGCGGACGCGAAGCTCGCGAAGGGATTCATCCCCTCCCAGCGCAGACCCAGCCTCCGCGCGTACAAGCCGCCTTCGCCGCCCCACGCCGCATCGAACAGCGGTTGCGCGCTGACCGTCACGGAATGGGCGGCAAGAGCAGCGATGTCCTCGGGCGAGGCCAGCTCAACGTGCTCAAGGCGGTGTCCAGCAGCACGAACGGCAGAGATTCCCACCCGCTCGACAGCCTCCCGCAAGCCCTCTAGCGCGATCCCGAGAGCCGCGTCTCCGATCACGTGGAAGCCGCCTTGGATCCCCAACTCCGAGCACGCGGCAAGGTGCCGTCCCACTTGCTCGGCACTCAGGTAGGCCGCCCCGCGGTGGCCAGGGGCGTCGTCGTAATCGGCAGACAGCAGGGCCGTACGGGAACCGATCGAACCGTCAATGCTCAAGTCGCCGGCAAGTCCGCTCACGAGGACGCCGAGCGATTCGAGGACGGATCTGGCCTCATCCACAGACTCGACGAGCTCCCCCCAGTAGGCGAAGACCTCAGGCCGTCCGCGCTCGGCACTCGGCTCGCCAAGGAGGATCCGCAGGTCCTCGACGCCGGCGATCTGCGGTGCCGCCTGCTCGACGACGGCGACGTAGCCCCGCGCCGCCGCATGGTGCAGGGCGGCTTCGTGAAGGAGCGCGATCTCCTTCGGATCGGACGGACGCGCGGTCACCCTCACGGCGCCCAAAGCCTCGCGCGAGGCAACAGGTCCACCATCCCACCCCGGGACCGCGGTAGATCCCAGGCCAGCTGCCGCCGCGAGCGCGGGCGAGACGAGCGCGGAATGGACGTCGACGCGCGTGAGGATCGCGTGCCGCCCTCCGCTGGCCCTCTCCAGCTCCTCGCGGGTGGGCAGCACGGGATTGGACCAGGTCGAGTCATCCCACCCGTGCCCGTATACGGTGCCATCCGTGCCTTGCGCAGCGCGGGCGACGGCGTCAAGCAATTCGGCGGCGGAGCGCACCGAGGCGAGGTCCAGCGAGCGGAGCGAAAGGCCGGTGTCCGAGAGGTGCACGTGGGAGTCAACGAACCCCGGCGTCACAACGGCCCCGTCGAGGTCGACGACGCGCATCGTGGAATCGGCGATGGAGGCAGCAGCCTGCTCGGTCCCCACCCAGGCGACGGTGCTCCCCTCCACGAGCATGGCCGTCGCCAGGGGGTCGGCCGTGGAATAGACGGAGCCGTTGCGATAGAGGGTCAGATGGCGCTGAGAGGACATGGCTGTGCCTTTCTGCAGGCGTGATCGAGGCTCGGGAGATGAGGACGGAAGGGGATGTCAGTCGGAGACCCCGGAATATGCCACGACGCCGCGCTTGATGGACTCGATGGACGCCCGGCAGAGCCTGCGGATGCGGGGGTCAATCCCGGGGACGTCCGAGAGCTGGTCGAGGAGGTCCACGACCTGCTTCACCCACCGCACAAAGTCGCCGGCTGCAAGTTCCGTGCCGGAGAGGACGTTCTGAAGGTCACGGCCTCGGGCCCACTTGTAAATCGGCCACACCAGCCCAAAGTCGGGCTCCCCCGTCCGCGGAAGCCGGTTCTGCTCCTCCACGTCCTCGAGTTTGGACCACTCGCGCAGCAGGACGTCGACCGCGACATCGAGAGAGACGCTGGGCATCTTGGGTGGCAGGCCCGGCTCGTCGCGCTTTGCCTGGTAGACGAGGGTGCTGGCGAGGGCCGCCAGTTCGGCCTCGTCGACGTCGTCGAACGCGCCCGCGCGCACGGCAAGCGCCGTCAGGAGGTCCTTGTCGCCGTAGATGCGCCGCAGTTGCTGGCCTCGATTGGTGACCTTGACGTCGCCGCCCGCCTCCTCGAGGCATCCGTACGCCGTCAGGACGTCGCAGACCCTGTCGAAGGTCTTGGCGATCGTATTCGTCCGGCCCTTGATCTGCTCCATGAGACGGTCGGTCTCCCGCCTGAGCTTGGTCCAGCGCTCCGCCCACCGCGCATGGTCCTCGCGCTCGGAACAGCCGTGACAGGGATGGGCGCGGAGCGCGCGACGGAGCTCGGTAATCCTGCGCTCCGTGTCCTCGTAGCCGGCGGCGAACGCGAAGTCCCGGCGAGAGCGGCGATTCTTGCGCCCGCCGTCGCCTCCCTCCCGTGAGTGGTTCACCGCGTGCCGCATCGACGCCGCGAGATCCCGGCGGTCCTTGGGACGCTTCGGATCGAAGTGCTTCGGAATGCGGATGCGTGCGATCGGCTCGAGCGGGCCTTCGAGGTCCTGGTAGCCGATGCGCCGCAGGTTGTGGTCGAAGGTGAGCACGTGGGGGCGCGGTTCGCGGGCGTTGGTGTCTGCCGCAAGCACGACGGCGGACCCGCCGAGCCGGCCGTGCCCGATCTCCACCACGTCCCCGGGCTGCAGTCGTGCGAGGGAATCCAGCACCATCCCGCGCCGGGCACGCCCCGCTTCCCGAGAGGCAAACTTCTCCGCGGCGGAGAGGTCCTCCCGGATGCGCTGGTACTCCCGGAAATCCCCAAGATGACAGGTCATGGCCTTCTCGTAGCCCGCAAGGGACTCCTCGCGCTCGCGCACCTGCCGGGCGAGCCCCACCACGGAGCGGTCCGCCTGGAACTGGGCGAACGAGCTCTCGAGGATCTCGCGCGTGCGCCTGCGGCCGAACTGGGCCACGAGGTTGATGCTCATGTTGTAAGTCGGCCGGAAGCTCGAGTTGAGGGGGTAAGTACGGCGGGACGCCAAGCCGGCGAGGGCGGCAGGGTCCAGGCCCGGCCGCCACTGGACGACCGCGTGGCCCTCGACGTCGATGCCGCGCCGCCCGGCGCGCCCCGTGAGCTGCGTGTACTCCCCCGCCGTGATGTCGACGTGAGCCTCACCGTTGAATTTCTCCAGCTTCTCGATGAGGACGCTGCGGGCAGGCATGTTGATGCCGAGCGCGAGGGTCTCCGTGGCGAAGACGGCCTTGACGAGGCCCGCGGCGAAGAGCTTCTCCACGACCTCTTTGAAAGAGGGCAGGAGGCCCGCGTGATGAGCGGCCAGGCCGCGGAGGAGCCCTTCGCGCCAGGACCAGAACCCCAAGACTCCGAGGTCCGACGCCGGAAGTTCCCGTGCCGCCTCCTCGATCACGGCCGAGATCTCTGCCCGCTCCTCCGGCGTGGTCAGATCGAGCCCGGCGTCGACACACTGCTGTACGGCGGCGTCGCACCCCGCGCGCGAGAAGATGAAATCGATGGCCGGGAGCAGACCCTGCCGCTGCAGGGACTGGATCATCTGGGGGCGGCTCGCCCGCAGTCCCTGCACTTGCGCGTGATCGGAGCGGCTCTGGCCGCCCGCGAGCGAGGCCTTGATCCCCCGTTGACGCTCTTCTCGCCGGTGTGCGCGGCCGCCGTGCGAGAACCGGGATCGATGCTGCGCGTGGGTTTCCCGGCGGGCAATTTCCGCAAGCTCCGGATTCACGGCGTTCAGTTCGCGGCCCGGGGCCCGCACCTCCCGCGCCGCTGCCACCGACTCGGCGACCGCCTCACCTTTCTCGCTCACGTGGTCATGGGCGTCGGCCAGATCTTCGAAGGACTGCCGGGTCGCGAAGAGGTCGACCAAGCGCCGGCCGACCATCACGTGCTGCCACAGCGGAACCGGCCGATGCTCGGAGACGATGATGTCCGTCTCACCCCGGACGGTGTCCAGCCACGCCCCGAATTCCTCGGCGTTCGAGACCGTCGCGCTGAGCGAGACGAGCCGCACCTCCCGTGGGAGATGAATGATCACCTCCTCCCACACCGCCCCCCGGAAGCGATCGGCAAGGTAGTGCACCTCGTCCATCACCACGTACCCCAAGCCGCGCAGGGTCGAGGAGCCCGCGTACAGCATGTTGCGCAGGACTTCCGTTGTCATGACGACGACGGGCGCCTCGCCGTTCACCGTGACGTCGCCGGTCAGGAGCCCCACCCGGTCCTGCCCGTACGCTTCCGAGAGCTCCGTGTACTTCTGGTTCGACAATGCCTTGATCGGCGTCGTGTAGAAGGCCTTCAGTCCCTTCCGCAGCGCGAGATGCACCGCGAATTCGCCGACGACCGTTTTGCCGGCTCCCGTCGGAGCTGCGACGAGGACACCGCGCCCGGCTTCGAGCGCCCGGCACGCCTCCCGCTGGAAGGGGTCGAGGGGGAAGGGCAGTTCCGCGGCGAACGCCCCGAGCTCCGTCTTCGCGAAGGCCCGCCGTTCGGCATCAAGGGCGAAGCGTTCGGCCGGGCTCAGGTTCTCGGGGACGCTGGACATGAGACCAGCCTAGAACTTGTCGAGGTCCTCGCGTGAAGTGGGGCTGTCCGCCGTCGATTCGGTTTCCTCGACCAGCTTGGCCTGACGGCGTGCCCGGCTCCTGTCCCGGAGGAGGCACAGGCCGATGGCCGCGAAGAACAGCGCGAGGAGCGGGACCGCCAGCATGAACATCGAGATCGCGTCCGCCCCGGGCGCGGCGATCGCAGCGAGAACGAAGACGAGGAGCACGGTGATGCGCCAGGCCTTCAGGATTGTCCTGCCCGGCAGGATGCCTGCCGCGTTGAGTCCCACGAGCACCACAGGGACAAGGAATGCGAGACCCAGGAACAGGACCATATGGGTCACGAAATCAATGTACTCGCGCCCATCGATGAGGTTCGAGAACCCAGAGGGCGTGAACTGCGTGAGGGCGCGCACCACATTCGGAGTGACGATCCAGCCGATCCACACGCCCGCGAGGAACAGCGGCACAGCGGCCGCCATGTAGCTCAGCGTGTAGCGCCGCTCCTTGGAGGTGAGCCCGGGCATGATGAAGGCCCAGAGCTGGTAGATCCAGACGGGGCTGGAAATCACCAGCCCAATCTGGATCGCCAGCTGGAGCTTGAAGTCGAACGGGGAGCCGACCGTGGAGAAATTGACGCCGGAAATGCCCCCGGTCCTCTGAGCTATATCGCGAACGGGCGCCTGCAGCTCTTCGAGGATCGGGTCATAGAGGAACCAGCCGGCAATGGCGCCGATCAACACCCCGATGGCCGCTTTGATCAGGCGGTTCTTGAGCTCGCGCAGATGCTCGAGGAGGGGCATCCGGCCTTCGGGGTTGGCCTTCCGCCCTCTGGGCGTGGCCACGCTCAGGCGCGCTGGGACGGGCCGGCGGCCCCGCCGTCGCCCTCGTCAGCGGTCTTGGGGGGAATGACCTTCCCCTCGACCGGCGCCTCACCCGCGTTCGAGGAAGGAGCTGACGAGGACGACTGCTGGCCACCCTCGTTCTTCATCTCCTTCACCTCGGAACGCAGGATCCGCATGGATTGGCCCAGGCTCCGAGCCATCGACGGGAGCTTGGGCGCCGCGAAGAGCAGCAGCGCAACAACGATGATGATGACGATAGGCCAAGGGCTATCGAAGAGTCGTCCCACAAGAAGTCCTTTCCTTCTCTGACAAGTCTAGATGAGTCCAACGTCACGGAGGGACTGTGGTTGTCCACGAAGGGCGCGCCGTTCGATGCGACGCAGCCGGCGCGCATTCCGCCGCTCGGCCTTGCCCTCAGAGTACGCCCGCGCGAGGGCATCTGGATCGGCAAAGACGGCCTCTGCCGCCGTCGGAATTCCGCCAGCGCGACGCGACGGGTCGACGTCCGCACTCCCGCCGCCGTCGTCCGCGTCCCCGGTGGCCTCCCACGGCGCACCGGAGCCGATTCCTGCAAAAGCCTCCCCCGCGTCTCGCATGAGGGCCATCCCCCTGCGGAAGAGCCAATACCCGGCGACGGCCGCTGAAGCGAGGCTGCCGAGGAGCAGCACCGCCCAGAGCAGTACCCAGAACCACCACGGCATACGAAGAGCCTATCGGCTCGATGCGACGTTCAGGGCGCGCCCCAGCCATTCTCGACAGGCCGCCACGGCATCATCCGGTCCTTCGAGCGCTACAGAGCCGCCGAACTGGGCTAGGAATCGCGGCAGCCAGTCGAGACTGGCCACGCGCATGCGGACTCTCCGGCTGCCGTCCTCGAGGTCGACGCCATCCTCGGCCGCATATTCGTGCTCGACCCAGAGCGCTTCCGGGGCGAGCCTGAGGATTGTCTCGACGTGCCGATCGGACAGGGGCCCCTCCGCAGGGAGGCTGAGATCTGCGGGGACCGCATGTGGGTCGGCCGGCTCGAGGAGAAGGATCCGGTCGACCCGGAAGACCCGGAGCCCCTCCACACGATGGCAGAAGGCGTCCACGTACCACCGGTCGCCGTCGGAGCGCACGGCGAGGGGGTTGATGAGCCGCTCTGACCGCTCGTCTTTCGTGGGATTGAGGTATTCCAAGCGGAGCGTGCCACCGTGAGAGATCGTCTCCCGCAGCAGGGGAAGCAGTTCAGCGTTGCGCTGGGGTTCGGCCTTGACATCGACTTGGGGCATGGAGCGCGCCCCTTGCACTGTTGCAGCTCCGACCTTCGCGGCGAGTGCCCGGAGGGCGGGCACCTCCTCAGGGGAAGCCATTGGCTCGAGGGTCTGCAGGCCGAGCTGGAGCGAAAGGGCCTCCTCGATGCTGAGCCGGCGCGGCCGGGACAGTTCGGGCGCGTTCGCCAGGCTGACCATGCCGTCGTGGACGTGGACCTCGATGAAGTCCTGCCAGCCGCCGAGATCCGTCGGCCCCGAGTATTCGAGCACCGCAAGTTCCTGGAGAAGTGCGCGCGGTGTGATGCCGTAGCGGGCTGCGACGTCCTCGACCCGGACAGGACCCTGCATGAGGAAGGGAACCAGATCGATGAGGCGGCTCAGGCGCTCGTCCAGAGGGGTCGTCTTCCGAGAGGTGGCCGTGGGGGCAACGGGCGCCCCCGGAGTGCCGAGGACCTCAAGCGCCCCTTCCAGGCGGCGGACGACGGCTGCCGCGAGTTCAGCGGGTCGTTCGACGACGATGGCGTCGCCGAACCCGGCGAGGTAGTCGGCGGCGACCGTGAGATCCTGAAACGCGTACTCCCCGACTTCCCAGCCATCAGGCGCTCCCCCACCATCGGGTTCCGCGTCCGCGATGGGAGCCCATCCCCTCGTCCTGAGCTCGAGGGCACGTCCTTCGGCGACCCGTAGCCGGGCCCTCTGGGTGGGAAGGTCGGCGAGCCGCTCGAGCTGCTCGTGCACAGCGCCCGACGGCGGATCGTCAAAGGAGTTGTCCCTGCCCACGGTGATGGGTCCACGGAGACGCGAGAGCCGGAAGACCCGCGGCGCTCCGCGCATCGTGTCGAATCCCACGAGGTACCACTGCCCGTACCGCTGCCCGAGGCCCCACGGCTGGACGTTCCGCTCCCCCTCTTGCCCTGTGCTCGTGGCGTAGTAGCGGAACGAGACAGGAGCTCGCCGCGACGCGGCGTCGGCAAGGGTTGCGTACCGGGGGTCGTCGATCCGCAGGCGGGGTTGAACGAGCGACGGCGGAGAATCGGGCAGAGCACCGGCGGCCTCAAGCCGCCTCAGCGCCGCTCGTGCAGGCGCCCCTGCCAAGGCTCCCTGACAGGCGAAGCCGGCGAGGGCTAGGAGCGATTGCTCCTGAGGAGTGAACTCAAGCTCCGGCAGGCGGAACTGGCGGGGATCAATTCGATAGAGGGAGGTCGGCGCTACGCTGTCCGCGCGCTCGTACCCCTGTCGCTCGCTGATCTCGGCCCCCAACGCCCGAAGATCCGCCTTGTCCCGCTCGAACTGCCGCTCGACCGCTTCCCGTTCCCGCTCCGCTCCGGGAGCCCAGTCATAGACGTCGCGCAGAAGGCGCTCGCGTGAGACTCCGAGCTCCGTATGCAGGAGCGCGATGAGCAGGTTCAGCAGGCGTCCGGTCTTCTTGGGGGGCACATCTGCAGGCTACCCGGAACGCAGGCTGGCCGTGGGCGGG
>NZ_JBQCGQ010000105.1:0-18058 GCF_051955515.1 Sinomonas sp. | reverse complement strand
GGGGTCCCGCCGGTGGGGAGGTCCTTGAGCGAGTGAATGGCGACGTCGCAGCGATCGGCGAGCAGCGCCTCCCGCAGGGCCGCCACGAAGACCCCGGTCCCGCCGAGCTGTGCCAGCGAGCCAGTTCGGACGTCCCCTTCGGTCTTGATGCGGACCAGCTCGGTCTCGAAGCCGCCGACGGCGGCGAGCATGGCGGCGGTCTGCTGCGTCTGGGTGAGGGCGAGCGCGCTTCCGCGCGTGCCGATGCGGACGGACACGGTCAGGCTCCCGCCTCTGTGCCCGCCGCTGTGCCCGCCGCTGTGCCCGCCGCTGTGCCCGCTTCCGCTACTACCGGCTTTGCACCCCTGAAGTTCTCACAGCACCCCGGCCGGCACACGTCGTACCACGGCCCGAGGTCGGTCACGTGCGGCCGGTCCGCGATGGTGTCCTCGCTCGTGCGCTCGCAGATGAGGTCCACGAGGCCCGCCACGAACTTGCCGTGAACGCCCGGAGTCGGGACGCGGACGGCGGCGACGCCGAGCTTCTCGCACGTCTCGAGGGCTTCCGTGTCGAGGTCCCACGCGACTTCCATGTGGTCGCTCACGAAGCCCAGCGGCACGATCACGGCGCCCTTGACGGGCGGCTCAGCGGCGTCGCGGGCCGCGATTGCCTCAAGGCGGTCGTTGATGTCGGGCTCGAGCCACGGGATGTGCGGCGCGCCGGAGCGCGACTGGTACACCAGGTCCCACTTCACGTCGGGCGCAACGGCCCGCATGATGGCGCGGGCGTTGGCGAGGTGCTGGGCGACGTAGGCCGACCCGCCCTCGAACTCGCGCGGCTCCGCCCCGGATCGGCCCGCGGCCTCGGCGTCACGCGTGGGAATCGAGTGGGTCGAGAACAGGACGCGGATCTCCCCGTCCCGCGAGCCGTCGGCAGCGCCGAGGGCCTCGCGCACCTGGGCGAGTCCCGCCGTCGTCCCCTCGACGAAGGGCTCCACGAAGCCGGGGTGGTCGAAGTACTGGCGGACCTTGTCCACCTCGAGGCGGCCGGCGAGCCCGGTCTCCTCGAGCCCGAGGCCGATGTCCTCCCGATACTGGCGGCAGCTCGAATAGCACGAGTAGACGCTCGTGGTGATCATCAGGACGCGACGATGGCCGTCGTCGTACATCTTCTGGAGCGTCTGCGGGATGTAGGGGTCCCAGTTGCGGTTGCCCCAGTAGACGGGGATCTCGATCCCCCGCGCGGCGAGCTCGGCCTCGAGCGCTGCCTTGAGCTCGCGGTTCTGGGCGTTGATGGGGCTCACGCCGCCGAAGGCCCTGTAGTGGTGGCTCACCTCTTCGAGCCGCTCGTCCGGGATGCCGCGCCCACGGGTGACGTTGCGGAGGAACGGAATCACATCGTCCTGGCCCTCGGGGCCCCCGAACGAGGCGAGGAGGACGGCGTCGTAGGGCTTCGGCTCCATCCGCCCGGCCTCCGTGACCGGATTGATCGCCGTGGAGACGTCGAGCACCTCGGGAAGCCCGGCAGGCATGCTCACGAGAGGACCTCGGCAACCTCGGCCGCAGAAATGCGGCGTCCCGTGTGGAACGGGATCTCCTCGCGCACGTGGTTGCGCGCGTCGGTGTAGCGAAGGTGGCGCATCATGTCCACGAGGTCCACGAGTTCGGGCGCCTCCAGCGCCAGGATCCATTCCCAGTCGCCGAGGGCGAACGCGGAGACCGTATTCGAAATGACCTGCGGGAAGTCCCGGCCCAGGAGTCCGTGGTCGCGGAGCATGCGCGACCGCTCGTCGGCAGGAAGCAGGTACCACTCGTAGGAGCGCACGAACGGGTAGACCGTCAGCCACGTGCTGGGCTCGACGCCGCGGGAGAAGGCCGGGGTGTGGCTCTTCGCGAACTCGGCCTCGCGATGCACGCCCATGGCGCTCCAGGTCTGGTCGGTGCCGGCGAAGAGGTCGCTGCGGCGGATGTCGCGGACGGCCTGCTGGAGGTCCTCCGCCTTCGGGCCGTGGACCCACGCCATGACGTCAGCTCCCGCGCGGAGGCCGGAGACGTCATAGAGGCCGCGGACGGTCACGCCCTTCTCGCCGAGGCGCGCCACGAGCGACTCGAAGTCGGAGACGGCGCTGGCCGAGGGGGCGTCAGTGCCCGGAAGCCGGCCGAAGACACTCCAGAGGGTGAAGAAGAGCTGCTCGGGAGCCTCGGTGGTGGCGTCACCCTCCGGCCGAGTTTTGGTGACAGATTCGTCAAAAGTGTGGCTCATGGCTTCCAGTGTGCTCCTTCGTTCAGGCCAAAATCGAATTCAACACCTCTTCTACGGGCTGTAGAGCCGCAGAAGTGGTCAAGGTCACAGTGCGCGGGTCGCCAGCTCGATCGCCTGCGCCCGAGCGTCCGGCACCACCGACGCCAAACCGTTCCCGGCGGCCCAGCCGCCGACCACGGCAAGGCCCGGCTGAGCTGCGACACGACGGCGGATCTCCGCCACCCGCTCGCGGTGGCCGACCGTGGCGAACGGGAGGGCCCCCTCCCATCGCACCACGTCCCAACCGAGCACGTCCTCGGGCAGAATCGCGACCGTCAACAGCGTCGAGGCGTCCGCGAGCGCCGCGCGGAACAGCTCGTCGTCGGTCTCCGGCTCCGATCCGCGCGACGCATCATCCTCGGCGCGCCCATAGGAGAGCCTCACCACGTGCGTGCCCGGACCGGCCTCGTCGGCGAGCCACGCCCATTTCGCGGTGGCGTGGGTGAGCGCCTTCGCGCTGATCCCCGGCGCCTGCGGTGCCACGAGCACGCCCGTGCCGCGCGGGCGGGCGTCGAGCTCGGGCTTGTCGAGGACCAGGGTCACCAGCTTGACCTCCGGTCCCGGCACCGGCTCGTGGCCGGCGAGCTCCGGCACGGCGTCCGAGAGGAGTTCGACGGCGGCCGGACCCCCGAGGGCTACGACGACGAGTTCCGCGTCGTGCGACTCCCGGGAGCCGCCCTGCGCGATCGCCCCGACGCGCCACCCGCCGCCGAGGCGATCGAGGCGCTCGGCGCGCACGCCGCTCAGGAGGCGGACGCCGTCGTCCGCCAAGCGCTCAACCAGGGCCGTGATCATGCGGTTCATGCCGCCCCGGACCCCGGCGACGGCCGATCCGGCCTTCGTGCCCGCACCGGCCCTCGCCGCGGTGCGCTCGCGCTGGGCCGCAACAGCCGCGGAGAGCGACCCCCGCTCCGACATGAGCTGACGGAGCCCGGGCGCCACCATGTCGATATCGAGCAGCGCGGGATCGGCTGAGTGCACGCCGCCCACGACGGGGGTCACGAGCCTCTCGAGGACCCGCCGGCCCATGCGGGCGCGCACGACGGCGGCCACGCTCGCCTTCTCCTGGTGGTTGCGGACGGGAAGATAGCGGTCAAGGCTCGCGCGCATCGCACCCCACCAGCCGACCGCGGAGCGTACCTCAGGATCCCAAGGGTTCGACGGAATGCCGAGAACCCCTGCCTTCGGGAGCTCCTCGGCACCCTCGGGAAGCTGGACCCAGGCTCCCGAGGGATGCGGGACGACGACTTGGTTGGCGAGGCCGAGCTCACCCAGGAGGGCCTTGACGGCGTCCGTGCGGGTGGCGAACGATTCGGCACCGCTGTCGAGAGTGAGGCCGCCCACCTCGTGCACCCCCACGCAGCCGCCCCAGCGCCCGGTGGCCTCCAAGACGGTCACCTCGAGGCCTCGGCGCCGAAGTTCGAGGGCGGCGCAGAGGCCCGAGATGCCGCCGCCGACGACGAGGGCGCGCCGCTCAGAGACGCGGCGGCCCCCTTCGGCCTGTGTCGAGGGCATGCGGCGCCTAGTAGTCCGAGTGGATGAGCTCGACGAGGCGGGTGAGCACGTCAGGGTCGGTTTCCGGCGGAACTCCGTGGCCCAGGTTGAGAACGTGTCCCGGGGCCGACGCGCCGTTGCGCATAATGTCCCGCACGTGCGCTTCGAGCACGTTCCACGGGGCGGACAGCAGCGCGGGATCGATGTTGCCCTGCAGCACAACGCGGCCGCCAAGACGGCGATTCGCCTCGTGGATCGGGAGGCGGTAGTCCACGCCGACGGCGTCCACGCCCACCTCGTACATCGCCCCGAGGAGCTCCGAGGTTCCGGTCCCAAAGTGCACGAGCGGCGCGCCGAGGTCACGCACGTGGTCGAGGGCGCGGGAGGAGAACGGCGCCGCGCTGCGCCGGTAGTCCTCGAGCCCGAGCGATCCGGCCCACGAATCGAACAGCTGGCCAGCCGAGGCGCCGGCCTCGATCTGCGCCCTCAGGAAGCGGCCGCATGCGTCCGCCGTCCATTCCATGAGCGCCTGCCAGGTGGCGGGATCGCCGTGCATCATGGTGCGCGGGCCGAGGTGGTCGCGGGACGGCTGCCCCTCGACCATGTACGCGGCGACGGTGAAGGGCGCACCCGCGAAGCCGATGAGCGGCGTCGTTCCGAGTTCGTCGACGGTCAGGCGGACCGCTTCCCGGATGGGCGCGAACACCGAGTCATCGAGGCGCGGCAACGCGGCGACGTCCTCGGCGCTGCGGATGGGGCGCTCAAGCACGGGACCCACGCCGGGCACGATGTCGACGGCGATGCCGGCGAGCTTGAGGGGCACCACGATGTCGGAGAAGAAGATCCCCGCGTCCACGCCGTGGCGACGGACCGGCTGGATCGTGAGCTCGGCGGCGAGCTCCGGCTTGAGGCACGCCTCGAGCATCCCCGTGCCCTCGCGGGCCTTTCGGTATTCGGGCAATGAGCGGCCGGCCTGCCGCATGAACCACACGGGTCGGCTGCTCGGGCGCCCTCCTCGATACGCGGTGATCAGTGGCGACTGTGCCGTCCGGCCGTCCTTGAGGGGGTGGTCAGGGCTGAGGGTCATACGGCGATTCTCTCAGAGGGGGCAAGAGCGGATGCTGACAGGCTGTCACAGGCGTGACCATGTGATCTCTCACCAGTGTCGTGTTCTACACCGGATCGAAAAGCTATGATGGTCGGGCTGTGGTTGTTTTCTCGATGGTGGCGACTCACGCCGATCTGAACTTGGAAACCGTTGCCCTCCTGAGCAACGGTGCTGCGACTGTGGCTTCTTCCGCCTCGGAGTCCCCCGCCGTCTCGGGTGCCGTGGTGCTCTCCACCTGCAACCGGTACGAGATCTACGCCGAGGCTCCTGCACCCGAGGACCGCGAGGCCGCTCGCTCGGCCCTCGTCGCGGAGATCAGCCGGCGCAGCGGACTGCCCGAGCACACGGTCTCCGACATCTTCCGCACCCAGGATGGTTCCGACGTCGCGCGGCACTTGTTCGCCGTGAGCTCGGGACTGGATTCTGCCGTCGTCGGCGAACGCGAGATCGCGGGTCAGGTGCGCCGCGCGCTCATCTCGGCCCAGGAGGAGGGAACGGCAAGCCCCTCGCTCGTCCGCCTCTTCCAGGCCGCGTCCCGCACGGCCAAGGACGTCGGGACCCAGACCGCTCTGGGCAGCAGGGGCCTCTCGATCGTCTCGGTGGCGCTTGATCTCGCGGCCGATCTGGCGGACAACCCCGACTGGTCCTCCAAGCGGGCAGTCCTGTTCGGCACCGGTGCCTACGCGGGCGCGACAATGGCGCTCCTGCGGGAACGCGGATGTGCCCACGTCGAGGTGTTCTCCTCGTCAGGCCGGGCCGAGGAGTTCGCCGCGGCGCGCGGCGGCGTCGCCCTTGCCCCCGAGCAGCTTCCCGGGGCGATCGCCCAAGCGGACGTCCTGATCGGCTGCAGCGGGTCCACGACGCCGATGGAGGCCGTGGAACTCGCCGCGATCCGCTCCGATTCCCCCCAGCAGCTCATAGTGATCGACCTCGCGCTCACCCACGACTTCGATCCCGCCGTCGGCTCGCTCGAGAACGTCGAGCTCGTCACCCTCGAATCGGTGCGCCTCGCCGCCCCGCAGGAGCAGGCCGAAGCGTTGGCCCAGGCGAGCCGGATCGTCGATTCGGCCGCGGAGGACTTCGAAGCACAGCGGCAGGCGCGCCAGGCCGATGCCGCGATCGTCGCCCTGCGCCGCCACACGATGGCGGTCCTGGACGCAGAGATTGAGAAGGTCCGCGCGCGCCACGGCTGCACCGCCGCCGCCGAGGAGGTGGAGTTCGCCATGCGCCGCATGGTCAAGCAGCTCCTCCACACGCCCACCGTCCGCGCCCGCGAACTGGCCGCGCAGGGGCGTGAAGCCGAGTACCTCGCCGCGCTCGATGCCCTCTACGGAATCAGCGTCGAACTGCCCTCCGTCGTCGCAGAGACGCTCGGCGAGGAGCCCGCCCAGGAGAACGCAGATGGCTCGCAGGGCGGCGAGGACTGCCCCGTGGACCACTCCCGCGCCGGCTGACCGCGTCGTCTCAGCCGGCGTGCCTGGGCCCGACTCAGTAGGTCGGCTTCTCCGGCTCCACCTCGCGGACCCACGCCAAGACCCCGCCCTCAAGATGGCTCACGGCGGTGAAGCCCGCCTCCTCGGCCGCCGCCAGCACGTTGGCCGACCGCACGCCGGACTTGCAGTGGAAGACGATGTCCCGGTCACGGGGCAGCTCCGACCAGGCCTCGCCCGAGAGGAGGCGGCCCTGCGGGATGAGCCGCGAGCCGGGGATGCTCACCATCGCGTGCTCGCCGGGTTCGCGGACGTCGACGAGTTCGAACTCAGTCTCCCCCGCCTCGCGGGCGGCAAGGAGGTCCGCCAGCTCGCGCGCGGTGACCGTGCGCCCCGAAGGGGCAGCCTCGACGGGGGCAATCCCGCAGAAGGCCTCGTAATCAACGAGCTCGGTAATGGGCGCCGCTTCAGGGTCCTTGGAGACCTTGAGCTCGCGCCACGTCGCGCGGAGCGCGTCGTAGAGCTGGACCCGTCCAAGGAGCGTGCGCCCTACCCCTGTGATGAGCTTGACGGCCTCGGTGACCATAGAGGCGCCGATGGAGGCGCACAGCATCCCGTAGACGCCTCCTTCCCCGCAAGAAGGAACGGAACCCGCGGGAGGCGCCTCGGGATAGAGGTCGCGATACGTCGGACCGTACTTCTCCCAGAACACGCTGACTTGGCCGTCGAAGCGGAAGATCGATCCCCAGACGTACGGCTTGCCGAGGATCGCCGCCGCGTCATTGACCAGATACCGGGTCGCGAAGTTGTCGGTTCCGTCGAGGATGAGGTCATAGTCCGCGAAGATCCCGAGAGCGTTCGAGGAGTCGAGATGTACCTCGTGGAGCCGCACCTCGACGAGCGGATTCAGCTCGCGGACCGCGTTGCGCGCGGAGTGCGCCTTCGGCCGGCCAACGTCGCTCACGCGATGGATCACCTGCCGCTGCAGATTGCTCAGCTCGACGACGTCGTCGTCCACGACCCCGAGCGTGCCTACGCCCGCGGCGGCAAGGTAGAGGAGCGCCGGGGAGCCGAGTCCGCCAGCACCGATGACGAGCACCTTCGCGTTCTTGAGCCGCCGCTGCCCGAGGTCCCCGATCTCCGGGATGATGACGTGCCTCGAGTACCGCTGCACCTCCTCGGGCGTCAGCGGACCGGCCGGCTCGACAAGCGGCGGAAGCTGGACGGAATCCTGCATAGACGACATGAAACCAGCCTATGCCGCGCGCCGTGCTTCTGCGTCGGCCACGTGACCCGCGGGTAAAGTAAGACTGTGGCTTGGCCTGCGAGCCGAACCTGTGTGCCCATGGAGAAAGGTGGGGCAGTGAGCACCGAACCCCGCGCGGCGTCTGTACGCTCGCCGCGCCTTCCACGGGACGAGCGACGCGCGCAGCTGCTGACCGCAGCGCTGGAGGTCTTCGCCGCGAACGGCTACCACGGAGCTGCGATGGACGATATCGCGGAGACGGCCCAAGTCTCGAAGCCCGTGCTGTACCAGCACTTCCCCTCGAAACGGGAGCTGTACCTGGCCCTCCTCGACAGCCACCTCGCCACTCTCGAAGAGCTCATGAAGACGGCGCTCGGGTCCACGAGCGACAACCGGGAGCGCGTGCGCGCGGTGATGCGCGCCTACTACGAGTTCATTGCGAAGGATGACAAGGCGCACCGCCTCGTCTTCGAATCGGACCTCGTGAACGACCCGGACGTGGCCGCTCGGCTGGAGAACTTCAACCGGGGGTTCGCCGAGGCCATCGCCCGCGTCATCGCCGCGGACACCAAGCTGCCCATGGTCGAGGCCCAGCTCCTCGGCCGCTCGTTGGCCGGGATGGCTCAGGTCAGCGCGCGGTACTGGCTCGAGACCTCCGGGGATCTGCCGATCGACGTGGCGAGCGATCTCGTCTCGCGTTTGGCTTGGCGCGGAATCTCCCGATTCCCCAAAGAGGCCTAAGGTACGTTTGGGACAGGCGCGCCGGGACGGCGCGCTGCATTCTTCTGACCCAGCAAGGGAGATCCAGGTGGAAATCAAGATCGGCATCCAGAACGTCGGCCGCGAGATCGTGCTCGAGTCCTCGCAGGACGCCGACGCCGTAGCACAGCTCGTCGCCGAGGCCATTGCGGGCCAGAAGGAGCTGCGCCTCCAGGACGAGAAGGGCCGTCAGGTCATCGTCCCGGCCGGAGTCATCGGCTACGTCGAGCTCGGAGCCCAGGAGCAGCGCCGCGTGGGCTTCGGCGCCCTCTGATCCGGGGGCACGGGTGGAGACCGTCTGGTCCCTCGTCATCGACGTGATCGTCACTGGCGGCGTCGGGTTCGCATTGTGGGCAGCCGACCGCCGCCACGGCAAGTACGGCATCATGCTGCCGGTTGCGCTGGGCGTCGTCATCGCGTGTTTGGCTTGGATTGTCGCCGTCGCGGCGGGCACGGGCTACCTGACAGGGCTCATCTGGGTGCCCTGGATCGTCCCGATGGTTCTCGGCGTGGCCGTGTCCGTCGCGGTCACCAAGCTCGTGGAGCGGCGGCGCGAGAAGCGCGACGTCGCTGATCTCACCCGCGTGCTGCGGGGCTGAACCCGGTTTTCAGAGGAACTGGGCCCGGCCTTCCATAGGGCTCGACGCCAGGGCGTGCTCGCGCCGCGGGATCCGTCCGGCGTGCGCGGCCAGGCGTCCGGCCACCACGGCGTGGCGGAAGGCCGAGGCCATGCGAACGGGATCCTGAGCGCGTGTCACGGCCGTGGCGAGGAGCACCGCGTCGCAGCCGAGCTCCATCGCGAGCGCCGCATCCGACGCCGTCCCGATGCCCGCGTCCAGCACCACGGGGACTCCGGCACGGGCCACGATGAGCTCGATGTTGTGCGGGTTAAGGATCCCGAGCCCCGTGCCGATCGGGGCTCCGAGCGGCATGACGGCCACGGCGCCCAGCTGCTCGAGCCTGCGGGCCAGGACCGGGTCGTCATTCGTGTAGGCGAAGACCTTGAAGCCACGGGAGACCAGCTGCTCGGTGGCGTCGGCAAGCTCGATCGGATCGGGCAGCAGCGTCGTCTCGTCGGCGATCACCTCGAGCTTCACCCAGTCCGTCTCGAGCGCCTCACGCGCGAGTTCAGCCGTGAGGACGGCGTCCCTGGCGGTAAAGCACCCCGCGGTGTTGGGCAGGACTCGAATGCCTTTGTCCAGGAGCAGCTGGAACAGGGAACCCTGCTCCGTGGCGGAGAAGCGCCGCATCGCGACGGTCGTGAGCTCGGTCCCGGAGGCCTCGAGGGCGTCACCGAGCCCGTCGAGGCTCGGCGCCCCGCCGGTGCCCATGATGAGCCGCGAGCCGAGGGCCACCCCGTCGACCACGAACGGGTCATCAACGGCAACCTGGTCCGCGGCACGATGATCGGTGGGAAGTCCCATGTCAGCCTCCTTGCATGGCTGTGACGAGCTCGACGGCGTCGCCCGCCGCGAGCGGTGTGGAGGCCCAGCGGATGCGGGGCACTACCTCGGAATTGAGGGCGACGGCGACACCGAGCCGACCGCCGTCGGCAGGCCTGCCGTCGGGGCCCAGGTCCCGCCCGAGGGCTGAGGAGACGAGGTCGAGGACCGATGAGCCCTCGGCGAGGTCCCGCCGCTCACCGTTGACGGTGAGGGCCAAAGTGCTTGGTGTACTCATGAGGGCCTTCCAGGGAGGGTGTGGCTGGTGGGCCGGCCGTGCCCGAGGCCGGCTAATCGGTCGGGGCGAAACGCCTTCCAGGCGCCGCCGTCTCCGCCTTCGAGGATCTCGCGGCACACGTGGGCGGCCGCGGGGGTCAGCAGAACGCCGTGGCGGAAGAATCCGGTGGCGACAATCAGCCCGTCCACATCGCCGCCTTCAGGCGCGGAGACGCGGCCCAGAAGCGGCGCGTTGTCGGGAGTGCCCGGCCGGGCGCGCGCGACAGTCTCGTAGAGCTCGAGTTCGGCCACCGCCGGGACCAGGGCCTGAGCATCCCGAAGGAGCTCGTAGACCCCGCCTGCCGAGACGGCATCGGAGCCGTCCTCGCGCTGAGTCGCCCCGATCACCACGGTCCCGTCCTCCCGAGGCACGAGGTAGACGGGGCGACCGCGGACGAGGCCGCGCACGGTCGCCGTGACGAGCGGGCGGAGACGCTGCGGAATGCGCAGCCGGAGGATGTCGCCGTAGACCGGGCGGAGCGGGAGCTGGACGGGCAGGCCGGAGAGATCGCGGGCCCCGAGCCCGTTTGCCACGATAGTCTCCTGCGCGAGCAGCCCGCTCCCGTCGTCAAGGCGGACGCCAACGACCCGCTCGCCGTCCCACAGAAGCGATTCGGCGCGCCGTCGCACGAGGCGTTCGGACCCGAGGCGCGTGAGAAGGGCCGCGATGAGCCGGCGCGGATCGACCTGGTGGTCCGCCGCGATCTCGAACGCTCCGACGATCCCGGGCGAGAGCAAGGGCTCCCGCGCGCGCGCCTCGCGCACCGTCAGGGAGGTCACCTCGAGGCCGTGGGCCTCCTGCACCCCACGCAGGTCGGCGAGCGCCTGGCGATCTGCGCCGTCGGCCGCAATGCACAGCGTAGGGGTTCGGAGATAGCCCGCCTCGGTGGCGAGCGGCTGGGCGAACGCAGGCCAGAGCGCGGCCGACTCGAGCATGAGGCCAAGCAGCGCCTCTTCCTGATAGTGGTACTCGCTGACGGCGGCGAGCATGCCCGCGGCGGCGAAGCTCGCACCCGTTCCCGGGGCAGGGTCGACGACGACGACGTGGCGCCCCGAGCGCGCCGCCTCCCAGGCAATGCCGAGGCCTACCACTCCGCCGCCCACGACCGCGACGTCCCAGACGGCGGGGGGATGGGGCGCCCTCGGGCTGTACTCGTCCACGAAATTCTCGTCCTTCCCTACGCCGGCACGACCCGGATCAGGTTCACACGGTCGGCTCTCGGCCCTCTCAGCCCGGCTCGTCAGCCACCTCGATGCAGCTGTCACACGCGGGCTCCCGCAGTTCGCGAGCACTAGTCTAGTTCCATGCTCCTGACCGATGCCCAGCTCTACGTGTGCACCGACGCCCGGCGCGACCGCGGCGACTTCGCGTCCTTTGTGGACGCCGCGTTCTCGGGAGGCGTCGACATCATCCAGCTCCGCGACAAGCACCTCGAAGCCGCCGAGGAGCTCGAGCTCCTCGAGGTCCTCGAGTCCGCCGCAGTGCGTCACGGGAAGCTGTGGGCCGTCAACGATCGGGCGGACATCGCGCTCCTCTCGGGCGCGCCCGTGTTCCACGTCGGCCAGCTCGACCTCCCCCTCCAGGCGGCGCGCCGCGTGCTCGGGGACGCCCCCGCCGTCGGACTCTCAACCCACTCCCCCGAACAGGTCGAGGCGGCGCTCGCGGCGTCGGCGACGCTCGATTACTTCTGCACCGGCCCTCTGTGGGCCACACCGACGAAGCCGGGCCGAGCCGCCGTGGGCCTCGGCCTCGTCGAATACGCTGCACGCCGGACCCGCGAGGCCGCGGCCGCCGGCAGGACGACGCTCCCCTGGTTCGCAATCGGCGGGATCGACCACGCCAATATCGCTCAGGTCGTGGACGCCGGGGCGAGCCGAGTCGTCGTCGTCCGCGCTGTCACCGACGCCGACGACCCCGCTGACGCTGCCCAGCGCCTCCGCACAGAGCTGCCGGCCCTCGCCTCCGTGCGCGCATGACGGTCGTCGCCTATCAGGGGGAACCCGGCGCCAACTCCCACATGGCCGCCCTCGAGGCGTTCCCCGGCGCCGACGCACTGCCATGTGCGACCTTCGAGGACGCGTTTGCGGCAGTGGACAGCGGTGAAGCCCAGCTGGCCATGATCCCCATCGACAACACGGTCGCCGGCCGCGTCGCCGACATCCATCTGCTCCTGCCGACCACGAATCTCCAGATCATCGGGGAACATTTCCTGCGGATCCGGTTCAGCCTCATGGGCGTGCCAGGGGCCACGATCGATGGAGCGCGCGAAGTCCACAGCCACGTCCATGCCCTCGCGCAGTGCCGGGGCTTCATCCGGGCGCACGGGCTCACGCCGGTGGTCGCCGGCGACACCGCGGGCTCCGCGCGGGAAGTCGCGGAATGGGGTGATCCCACCAAGCTCTCGATCGCACCGCCGCTAGCCGCGGAGCGCTACGGCCTCAAGATCCTGGCGTCCGACATCGAGGACCATCAGCACAACACCACGCGCTTCGTGATCCTCGCTCCCCCGCGCGAGTTCCCGGCCGCCGGCGGAGAGCCGTTCGTGACGAGCTTCGTGTTCCGCGTCCGGAACATCCCCGCCGCCCTCTACAAGGCGCTCGGCGGCTTCGCGACCAACGGCGTGAACATGACCCGGCTGGAAAGCTACATGGTGGACGGGAAGTTCGCGGCGACGATGTTCATGGTGGACGTCGAAGGCCACCCGGACGAGCCGCCTCTCGCGCGAGCCCTCGAGGAGCTCGCGTTCTTCTCGACGGAGCTCCGGATCCTCGGTGTGTTCCCGGCCCATCCCCGCCGCTTCGGCCAGGACGCCCCCTAGCCTGCTGTCCGTCGGAGCCGTGCAGGTCTAGGCTGACGCTCGTGGGCCATGCACACCTCACCCCGAAGACGCGCTCTGCCGCGACTCCGGGCGGGCGGGCCGGGAGCGCGGCGCTCGCGGCGGCGTTCACGGCCCTTCGGGAGGAGTTCCAGCTCTCGTCGGAGTATCCGGCGCCGGCCCTCGCCGACGCCGCTGCGGCGATCGCCGCGCTCGAGCTCCCGTCAGCGGACCAGACGCACATCGAATTCGTGACCATCGATCCGCCAGAGTCCACAGATCTGGATCAGGCCCTGCACCTTGAGCGCAAGGGCAGTGGCTACAGGGTCCGCTACGCCATCGCCGACGTCCCCTCGTTCGTTCGGCCGCACGGCGAGCTCGACGCTGAGACACGTCGGCGCGGCCAGACGATCTACGCGCCTGACGAGAAGGTTCCCCTGCATCCGCGGGACATTTCGGACGACGCAGGAAGCCTCCTCGCGGGCTTGGTCCGCGGCGCGTTCGTCTGGGACTTCTCGCTCGACGAGGACGGCGAAGTCTCCAGCGTCGGGCTTGAACGCGCCCGCGTCCTCAGCCGCGCGAAGCTCGCCTACGCGGATGTGCAGGAGCAGATCGACTCCGGGACCGCCGTCGAATCCCTCATGCTCCTCAAGGAGGTGGGTCTCAAGCGGGTCGCCCTCGAACGGAAGCGGGGCGGCGCGAGCCTCAACCTGCCGGACCAGGAGATCGTGGCGACCGACGACGGCAGGTACCGGATCGAGATCGCCGCCGAGCGCCCGGTCGAGGACTGGAACGCCCAGATCTCCCTGATGACGGGCATGGCCGCCGCGAAGCTCATGATGGACGGACGCATCGGGATCCTCCGGACCATGCCGCCTCCCGACGAGAAGTCCCTCCGCCACTTCCGTCGTCAGACCCAGGCCCTGGGCCGGCCGTGGGACGACTCGATGCCATACGGCGAGTACCTCCGGAGCCTCGACGCGTCCGAGCCGCGGCAGCTCGCGATCCTCCACGCGGCGGCCGCCCTGTTCCGCGGTGCCACCTACACCCCGTTCGACGGCGAGGTCCCCGAGCATCCGATCCAGGCGGCCATCGCTGCGCCGTATGCCCACACGACCGCACCCCTGCGCCGGCTTGTGGACCGCTTCGTCCTGGTGGTCTGCGAGGCCCTTGCGAACGACGGCGATGTGCCCGACTGGCTCAGGGCGGCCCTGCCGGAACTCCCTGGGCTCATGGCGGCCTCCGACCGGGTTGCCGGGCAGGTCGAACGGGCCTCACTGGACCTTGTCGAGGCGGCTCTGCTCGTGCACAGCGTGGGCCAGGAGTTCGACGCGGTGGTCGTCTCGGGTTCGAATCCGGGCGCGAACAATGGCGCGGGGAACGGCGCGAACGGGCGGCCCTTCCAGCCCCTCGACCGGATAGCGAGCTCGCAGAACGGCTCCCCTCCGCCTGGGCCAGTACGGCCCTTCGGAACCGTCCAGCTCGCCGACCCTCCCGTCACGGCCCGGTGCGAAGGGGAGATGGAGTCGGGCACCACGATTCGAGTGCGGCTCGTCGAGGCGGACATCCGCAAGCGGACAGTCCTGTTCGAGCGCGTGTAGCCGCCGGATCCGGCGAACCGCGCCCCTGCACCGTGTGTCGCAGGCCACGATTCCCGGAATTCCGCGCCGACACGGTATCCTTGAGAGGTTATTGGATGCCCGATCGTACCTTTGCGATCTGTTCTTGCTTTTGCTGGCCCTTGGTGCCGGCGCCCTGATAGCCCGCGATCGGCTTCCGCTGGACGGCCGCCGTGCGCGGCTGCTCCGAACGTCTCCGGTGACCGCGAGGGCGATGATCTCTATCGCGCCGCTCGCCCCCGACGTTTGTTGAGCGGCCCGCCTGGGCCCAATTGGAGAGGGATCCGACCCCTTTGAACGAAGTCATCACCCACGAAGTCCTCGTGGACGACTCGGGCGCCGAGGCGCTCGAGACAGAAGAGACCATTACCAATGACGCCCCGGTGCGCCAGGAGGCCCAGAAGACCTTCAGCGACTACGGCGTTGCCCCGGAGATCGCCCAATCGCTGGCCGACGCCGGGATCCTCCACCCGTTCCCGATCCAGTCCATGACCCTCGGGGTTGCCCTGAACGGCCACGACATCATCGGGCAGGCAAAGACCGGAACGGGCAAGACGCTGGGCTTCGGCATTCCGAGCCTCCAGCGGACGCTCGCCCAAGACGATCCCGACTACGCGAAGCTCCCGGCCCCCGGCGCTCCGCAGGCGCTCATCGTCGTCCCCACCCGTGAGCTCGCGGTCCAGGTCTCCCAGGACCTCAAGACCGCGGCAAAGCGCACGAGCCTGCGCATCGAGGTCATCTACGGCGGCCGCGCCTACGAGCCGCAGATCGAGGCGCTTCAGAGCGGCGTCGACGTGATCGTCGGCACGCCCGGCCGCCTGATCGACCTGCACCGCCAGCGGCACCTGAATCTCAAGAACGTCCGCGTCGTGGTGCTCGACGAGGCGGATGAGATGCTGGACCTCGGCTTCCTCCCCGATGTGGAAACCCTCCTCGGTGCGGTCCCGGCGGTCCGCCAGACGCTCCTGTTCTCGGCGACGATGCCCGGGCCGGTCGTGGCCATGGCACGCCGCTACATGAGCCGCCCCACCCATATCCGCGCGAGCGATCCGAACGACGATTCGATCACCAAGAAGGACATCCGCCAGGTCATCTACCGGGCGCACCAGCTCGACAAGGACGAGGTCGTGGCCCGCATCCTCCAGGCCGAGGGCCGGGGCCGGACGATCATCTTCACGAAGACTAAGCGCACCGCGGCGAAGCTCGCCGAGGAGCTCGTGGACCGGGGCTTCGCCGCAGCCGCCCTGCACGGCGACCTCGGCCAGGGCGCGCGCGAGCAGGCGCTGCGGGCCTTCCGCAACAACAAGGTGGACGTCCTGGTGGCCACGGATGTCGCGGCGCGCGGCATCGACGTCGAGGACGTGACCCACGTCATCAACTTCCAGTGCCCCGAGGACGAGAAGACGTACCTCCACCGAGTCGGCCGCACCGGTCGCGCTGGGCACAAGGGCACCGCGGTGACGTTCGTGGACTGGGAGGACGTCCCCCGGTGGGGCCTCATCAACAAGGCGCTAGGCCTCGACGTCCCCGAGCCTGTCGAGACCTACTCCTCGTCGCCGCACCTGTTCGCCGATCTGAGCATTCCCGAAGGCACAAAGGGCCGTCTCCCGCGGCACAAGCGCGTCCTCGAGGGTGTCGATGCTGAGGAGCTCGAAGAGCTCGGCGGCCCGGGCAAGAAGCCGCGGAAGCGCACCGGCAAGGGCCGCGGGCGCGAAGCCGGCGAGAGGCGCGAGCAGCGTGAGCCGCGGGAGAAGCGCTCCAGCACCGAGCAGGAGCCCGAGGGCGAGGCCAAGGCCGAGCGTGCGGCGGGCGAAGGCAAGCACGGGCATGGTCGCGGGCGCTCCGACCGCCAGGCCCGTTCGGAGACGCGCGGCGAGGGCGGCCGCCGTCGTCGGCGCACGGTTCAGAGCGACGGCCACGAAGCTTCCGGGCGTCCGGCCAAGGACTCCGCGAAGAACGAGGGCGAGCAGAGCCCGGCGGCTGCAGCCGCCGTCGTCTTCCTTCAGGGCGAGGCGGCGGAGGGCGTGGATCGCGGCATGCTGGCCGCGCGCCGTCGTCGTTCGCGGACCCGCCGTGTCGAGGGCGAGGTCGTGAGCCGCACGCAGGCCGAGTAGGCCTCGGGTGCCGGCTTCCGGCGTGTGGCGTCCGGACGGACCGGATCTGATCGTCGAGGCAGACAACGCGGATTTCCTGCCGACTCTGCCCGACGGCGCCTTCACGATGGTCTACATCGACCCGCCGTTCAACACCGGCCGGCCGCAGCGCCGGCAGTCGACCACGATGGTGCGCAGTGTGGACGGCGATCGCGTCGGATTCGGCGGCCAGCGCTACGAGACGATCAAGGGCGCCCTGCACCGCTACGACGACGCGTTCGGCGACTACTGGGCGTTCCTTGAGCCTCGCCTCCTCGAGGCGTGGCGACTGCTTGCGGACGACGGGACGCTGTACCTGCACCTGGACTACCGCGAGGTGCACTACGCGAAGGTCATGCTGGACATCGTCTTCGGACGGGAGTCCTTCCTCAACGAGATCGTGTGGGCCTACGACTTCGGCGCGCGCGCCCGGCGGCGGTGGCCCACCAAGCACGACACGATCCTCGTCTACGTCAAAGACCCGTCGAAGTACCACTTCGACAGCGAAGAGGTGGACCGGGAGCCCTATATGGCGCCAGGACTCGTGACCCCGGAAAAGCGTGAGCTGGGCAAGCTGCCCACCGACGTGTGGTGGCACACGATCGTCTCCCCCACCGGGCGCGAGAAGACGGGCTATCCGACCCAGAAGCCGGTAGGGCTCGTGCGGCGCATGGTCGCGGCGAGCTCACGGCGGGGCGACTGGGTCCTCGACTTCTTCGCGGGGTCCGGCACGCTCGGCGCGGCGGCGCACGAGCTCGGGCGCCATTTCGTGTGCGTGGACGCGAATCCTCAGGCTGTGGAGATCATGGCCGGCCGGCTCGCTTCCGCAGAGGTGGTCCGCCCCGCCTGAGGGGCGGGATCAGGAACGGACGACGGCGGCGCCGGTCCCCTGCCGCTCGATCTCCTGGAGCGCCTCCAGCGGCGTGGTGTTCTCCCCCAGGCGATTGACCTTGCCGCTGCCGTGGTAGTCCGACGAGCCGGTGACCAAGAGGCCGTGACGCCGCGCGAGATCGAGGAGGAACGGCCGCCGCGCCTCTGGGTTGTCCCGGTGGTACACCTCGAGGCCGGCGAGGCCGGCGTCGATCATCGCGTGGTAGGTCGCCTCCCCCACGGTGCGCCCGCGGGCCTCGGCGACAGGGTGGGCGAAGACGGGCACGCCTCCCGCGGCGCGGACGAGCTCGACCGCGAGTTCGGGCTCGGGCGCGTAGTGCTGGACGAAGTAGCGCGAGCGGGACGAGAGGATCGTCGCGAACGCCTCGGAGCGGTCGCCCACGATTCCGGCGGCAACGAGCGCATCCGCGATATGGGGCCTGCCGACCGTCGCTCCGGGCGCCACGTGGTGGGTGACGTCATCCCACGAGAGCGGGTAGTCCTCGGCGAGGAGGGAGACCATATGCTCCGCGCGGGTGAGGCGCGCGTCCTTGGACTTCGTGATCTCCTCGAGGAGGCCGGGGTG
>NZ_JBQCGQ010000104.1:0-11238 GCF_051955515.1 Sinomonas sp. | reverse complement strand
ACGAACAGCACGAAGGCGCCGCCGACGGCGAGATAGGGATCGACGTCGTTGACGAGGAAGTCGGACGTGGCCTCGCCGAGCGCCGTCGTGAGCAGCTTGACGACCCAGAAGAGGAGGGTCACCTCGGGAACCCTCCGGAGTGCTACCGCATCGCTGATCCTCATGTGCTGCCTTTCAAGCGCCCGACATCCGCCGCCCGAACCGTAGCGCAGCAGCATGGGAGCCACCTTGACGCCGGGTGGGTCTTCGATGGGTCAGCGGAAGCGGTCGATTCCCGCCGGTTTCCCCAGCATCCGCAGTCGATTCCCGCCGGTTTCCCCAGCTTCCGCAGTCGATCCCGCCGGTTTCCCCAGCTTCAGGCTCCAGAGCGCCGGGGCGACGCGGCAAACTGGTGCGGTCAACGCCGCCATCAGCTCGGAAGCTGGGGAGATCGGCGCCGAGGACGGCCAGAAGCCGGGGAGACCGGCGCCGAGGACGGCCAGAAGCCGGGGAGATCGGCGGCGGTGCCCGCGTCACGCCTCGGCGAGCACCCCGATCGACTGAGCTGCCTCGAGCAGGACCTTCGAGGCGACCTCGAGGCCCTCGATGCGACCCAAGGAGACGTCCTCGTGCTCGATGTTGACCAGCATGTCCGGGTCCACCTCGTGCAAGGCCTTCAGGAACTCGGCCCAGTACGCCACATCATGGCCACGGCCGAGGGCCACGAAGTCCCAGGCCGAGTCCTTAGGCCACTCGTTGGCCCACTCGTCCCCGCCGAGGTTAGTGCGGTTCTCCTGGGGTGCGAGCCTGCGGAAGCGATTGTCGAGGACGCCGTAGAGCCGCGCGTTCTCGGCGTTGATGCGGACGTCCTTCGCGGCCGCGTGGAAGACGAGCGGGCCGAGCTCGCGGACGACCGCGACGGGATCCATCTGCTGCCAGAACAGGTGGGACGCGTCCAGTTCGACGCCGACGTTGGTCGCACCCGTGAGCTCGATCAGCTTGTAGACGTCCGCGGTGTTGAACACGAGGTTCTGCGGGTGCAGCTCGAGCGCGACCTTCACGCCGTGGTCCGCGGCCAGGCGGTCGGTCTCGCGCCAGAACTCTGCGGCGATGCCCCACTGGTAGTCCAGAACGTCGAGCGCGGCCGAGTTCCACGCGTTCACGATCCAGTTCGTCACGGTGGCCCCGGGCTCGCCGCCGGGCAGGCCGGACATGGTGACGACGCGGTTCTGGCCCAGGCGCTCGGCAAGGCGGATGGAGCGACGGACATCCTCGGCGTGCTTCTCGCCGATCTCGGGCTTGGGGTGCAGCGGGTTGCCGTTGCAGTTCAGGCCCGCGATGGTCACACCCGTGCCTTCGAAGAGGCCGAGGTAGTCGTCCCGGGCGGCGTCGCTGTCGAGGATCTGGTCCATGGTCGGCACGTGGACGGCCGGGAGGAATCCGCCGGTGTTGATCTCGATCCCGGTCAGACCGAGGCCCGCGATGACGTCGAGGGCCTCGGGAAGGGACCGGTCGTGCAGGATCGCGTTGTAGACGCCGAGCTTCACAGCGAGACCTTCTTTCCGCTGTCCTGCGCCGACTCTGTCACGGCGGCAAGGACCTCCATGTTGCGCACGCCGTCGTCGAACGTCGCACAGCGCGGGAGCGACTCGGACTCTGGCACTCCTGCAACCTCCTCGAGGAACGCGCGGGCCTGATATGCGAAGGCTTCGTTCTGCCCGAAGCCCACGCTCGGCGCGTCCATGGGAAGCCCGCCGGCGAGGTACGGGTGCTCGGGCCCGAGGATGACCTGCCGGTAGCCGTTCTGGGCGGACGGGCCGTCGGAGAGGAACAGCCCGATCTCCGCGGGACGGCGCTGGTCGAACAGCGCGGCCCCGTTTTCGCAGAACACCTCGAACATGAGCGAGTTCGCGTGGCCCGCTGCCACCCGGGAGACGGCCAGCGACCCGATGCACTGGTCGAACTCCGCGGAGAAGGAGGCAACGTCGTCGTTCTCCACGGCCTCAAAAGTGTCGCTCACGGCGGCATGGTCGTGACCCATGACGGCCCCCAGCGGAAGCGGTCGCTTGGCGATCGCCGTCGCGAGCTGGCCACCGGAGACGGACTGAATGTCCCCGCAGAGGAACTCGCCGATGTAGGTCAAGTGGCTCCCGACGTCGGCCAGCGCGCCCGAGCCCGGGCCGCCCTTGTAGCGCCAGCTCATCGGCGCGCTCGGGCTGCAGCCGTAGTCGGTCCAGTACCGTCCGGAGAAGTGCAGGGGCCGGCCGAGGGTACCGTCCTGGATCAGCTGCCGGATCGCGGCGATGCCCGGGGTGCGGCGGAAGGTGAAGCCGATGCGGCCCAGAGTGCCGCGCGCCTCCGCGGCGCGGGCGGCCTCGGCCATCGCACGGGCGTCGGCAAGGGTGTCCGAGAGCGGCTTCTCGCACAGGACGTGCTTGCCAGCGGCGAGGAGGCCCTCGACGACCTCGCGGTGCAGCGAGTTCGCGATCACGACGCTCACGACGTCGATGTCGTCCGCCTCCGCGATCGCCTGCCACGACGCATCGTGGCGCTCGTACCCGAAACGCCGAGCAGCGGCCTGGCCGAACTCGGCGTTGACGTCGCCGATCGAGACGAGGCGGATCTCGGGGAGCGTGGGGCGGTAGAAGGTGCTCGCGGCTCGGTAGGCGGCGGCGTGGGCTTTGCCCGCCATGCCGGCGCCGATGACCGCGACGCCGAGGGACTCAGGCATGGGTCTCTCCTTTGAGGGAAGTCTTCTGGGATTTTGGAGCGCTCCACAAATGAGCATAAGAATCAGACTTTGTCCTGTCAATAGACGCCAGACGCCGCTGCGCTTGAGTGCCATGATGGTCCCGTGACCACTGGGGACAACCGCGCGCGCCCGACCATCTACGACGTCGCGCGCCACGCGGGCGTCTCCAAGTCGCTGGTCTCACTCGTCCTCCGAGGAGAGCCTCACGTCAGCGAGCCACGACGCCGAGCCGTCCAGGATGCCATCGACGCGCTCGGCTACCGCCCGAGCCGTGCAGCGAGCGCGCTCGCGAGCCAGCGCACCAGGTCCGTCGGCGTGCTCATCGACGACTTCCACAATCCCTGGTTCGTGGAGCTCCTCGCCGGCCTCCGGTCGGTCCTCGATCCCGCGGGCTACACCGTGACCGTCGCCGACCTCCAACTCGAGGCCGCGTCCGGCCGCAATCCCGTGGACGGCTTCCTCGCCCAGCACGCCGACGCGCTCGTCCTCGCTGCCGAACCGGCTCCGGAGCTCGTCCGGGACATTCCGATCCCGGTGGTCGTGGCGGGTGTCCGCGAGCTGGGCCCGTCAGCGCTCCCCCGCGCCGACGTCGTCGCGGGGGACGACGAACACGGCGGCGAGCTCGCCACCCGGCATCTGCTTGACCTCGGCCACCACGCGATCGCCCACATCTCCGGGCGGAGCGGTCCCGCGGCTCATCGGCGGCGCGGCTATGAGCGGGTGATGCGGGAGGCTGGACTCGAGGCCGTCGTCGTCGGGTCAACCCTCGAGACAACTGAGGCCGAGGGCTACGCCGCGGCTCAGGAACTCCTTGCGAGCGCCCCCTCGGTCACCGCGATCGTCGCATCCAACGACCTCATGGCCGTCGGCGCGTTCGCTGCCCTCCGCGAGCGGGGGCTGTCAGCGCCAGCCGATGTCGCCGTCGTCGGCTATGACAACTCCCCGCTCGCGGGCTACCGCTACCTCGCGCTCACGAGCGTCGACCCGCATAGCCGCGAGATCGGGGCCGAGGCCGCCCGCACCCTGCTGGCGCGCCTCGAGAACCCGGAGGCTCCGCCGCGGCGGGCCCTCATCGACCCGACCCTCGTGGTCCGCGGATCGACTGCTGAGTAGCTTCCGACGCTTGCTCCTGCCCGCTTCTTACCGACCGACACGGCTGAACAGCGGGACACGCCGCGCTTCGGACTGATTGGGAAGTATCAACTGGACAGGAGCACGCTATGCGCGCCGAAAGGCGATGTCGCACCCGATCTGAGCCAGCAACTCAGCCGAGAGCTCCGGATCGGCCGAGGTGTCCTGACCGGAAAGGCGGCTGAGGCTCCAGATCCCCTCGATCCCGTACTCCGGGAGCGCGTCCTCCCCCAAGGCGTTATGGCCGACGACGGCGAGCACCGGAACGCTTCCCGCTCGCCGGGCCACGGCGAGCGGGAGCTTCCCCGCGAGGGTCTGCTCGTCCAGTTTGCCTTCACCCGTGATGACGAGGTCTGCCATAGACGCAGCCTCGTCGAAGCCGAGGAGGTCGAGGAAGAAGTCCGCGCCGGAGACCAGCCGGGCGCCGAGGAGCATTGCCGCGAACCCAAGCCCACCGGCACTCCCCGCCCCAGAGGCGGAGGCAGAGAGCGATGCCGGAAGGCCGGCTTCGTCGAGCCTGCGCACAAGATGCGCCAGACCCGCGTCGAGGGCGGCGACGTCGTCCGGCGTCGCGCCCTTCTGCGGTCCGTAGACGGTCGCCGCGCCAGCCGGCCCCACGAGGGGGTTCCGGACATCGCTCGCGGCCACCAACTCGACTCCCCCGAACGAGGCCAGGCCGGTCAAATCCACCCGCTCGATGTCCGCCAGCGTCCCGCCGCACGGCACCAACCTCCGACCCCGGTCGTCAAGGAACACTGCGCCCAGCGCGCTCAGCAGGCCCGCACCGCCGTCCGTCGTCGCGCTCCCACCGAGGGCGAGGACAATCCTCCTCGGGCGCAGGCTCCTGGCCGCGAGCAGTGCCTCCCCGAAGCCAGCGCTCGTGCTAGCCAGCGGCGCGAGCTCCCCGAGAAGCTGCAGTCCGCACGTCGTCGCGACCTCGACGACGGCCGTATCCCCATCGAACGCCACCAGAGTTCGGGCGGGCTGACCCACAGGACCGACGACGTCGACGGCGATTGGCCGGTATCCGGCGTCGACCGCTGCCTGAGCGCTGCCGTCGCCGCCGTCCGCGAGCGGGAGGGCCCGCCAGGCGAGCCCTCCCTCCCCGAGCCCGCGGCCAATCGAGCGGGCCACCTCGGCTGCGCTCAACGAGCCCTTGAACTTGTCCGGGGCCACCAGCACGAGGGTCACTGGGCGCCCGCCGGAACACCGAGCGCCGGTTCCGACACGTCCTCCGGGTCGGCCGGGACTGGCCGGACGGGCCCGACTTCCTCCCCGCGGAAGACGCGGCGAGCCCGGTCGACGTCGAGCGAGCGGTCCCACCAGGCGATGAACAGGGTCGCCACGGCGTTGCCACAGAAGTTGACGAGGGCGCGGCACTCGGACATGAACTTGTCGATCCCGAAGATGAGCATGATGCCGGCCGCCGGAATAGTGCCGAGCGTGCTGAGGGTCGCCGCGAGGGCAATGAACCCACCGCCCGCCACGCCTGCCGCGCCCTTCGAGGTCAGGAGCATCACCGCGAGCAGGCCGAGCTGCTGCCCGATCGACAGGTGGGTGTTCGTGGCCTGCGCCAGATACACGGCGGCCAGCGAGAGGTAGATCGCCGCCCCGTCGAGGTTGAAGCTGTAGCCGGTCGGGACCACAAGTCCCACCGTCTCCTTCTTCACGCCGGCGTGCTCGAGCTTGCTCATGAGGCCGGGCAGCGCCGGCTCGGCGGTCGACGTGCCGATGATGAGAAGCAGCTCCTCCTTGAAGTGGCGCAGCATCGTGAAGATGTTCAGCCGCAGGAACGCCATGACGCTGCCCAGGACCACGACGACGAAGACGATGGACGTCGCGTAGAACAGGAGGATGAGGCCGCCGAGGCTCGTCAGGCTCGAGACGCCGTACTTCCCGACCGCGAACGCCATCGCTCCGAACGCCCCGATCGGCGCGGCCTTCATGACGACGTTGAGGACCTTGAACACGATCTTGGTGAGGCGGTCGACGGCGTCGAGCACCGGCGCCGAGACCCTGCCGAGGGCGTTGACGGCGATCCCCGCGAGGACGGCCATGAAGATGATCTGGAGGATGTCGCCCTGGACGAAGGGCCCGACCACGCTGGTCGGGACGATATTGACCAGGAAGTCCCACCAGTTCTCGCTCTTGCCCTGGCTGATGTACTGGGCCGCCGTTCCCGTGGCCTGGATCCTGCTGGCATCGACATTGAGGCCGTCGCCGAGCCGGAACACGTTGATCGCCACGAGACCGGCGACGAGCGCGAGGATCGTGCCGATCTGGAAATAGGTCAGGGCCTTCAGGCCCGTGATGCCGACCCTCTTCAGATCTGCGACGCTCGCAATGCCGCCAACGATCGTGAGGAACACGATCGGACCGATGAGCATCTTCATCGCGTTCACGAAGGTGATGCCGATCGGCTGCATCGCTTCCCCGGCCTTGGGCGCGAGCCATCCGAGCAGGATGCCCACGACGATCGCGAGCAGCACCCAGAAGTACAGCTGCCGGTACCACGGCCGGCGGGTCGGGCGGACCCCGTTGTCCACAGAATGTCCCATGATTCCTTCCTCAGACCGCCGCGAGCGAAACGCTCAGCGAGGAGACAATCGCCTCGGTGACCTCCGCCGTCGTCGCCCTTCCCCCAACGTCGCGGGTGAGGTGGCCCGAGCCTGTCGCCGACTCGATCGCGGCCTCGACGCGGCGGGCCTCCTCGGGCAGGCCGAAGTGGTCCAGCATCAAAGCGGCGCTGGCGATGGCGCCGATCGGGTTGCTGATGCCCTGGCCCGCGATATCGGGGGCAGACCCGTGCACGGGCTCGAACATGCTCGGGAAGCGGCGCTCGGGGTTCAGGTTCGCGCTGGCCGCCAGGCCAAGGCTGCCGGCGAGGGCGGAACCGAGGTCGGAGAGGATGTCCGCATTGAGGTTGGAGGCGACGACGACGGAGAGATCCTCGGGCTTGAGTACGAACTTGGCGCTCATGGCGTCCACGAGCACACTCTCGGTCTGCACGTCCGGGTAGTCCAGGGCCACGCGACGGAAGACCTCGTCCCACAGGACCATGCCGTACTGCTGCGCATTGGACTTCGTCACGCTCGAGACCTTCTTCACCGTCCGGGTGCGCGCCAGATCGAACGCGAAGCGCATGATGCGCTCGCAGCCCTTCTCGGTGAAGAGCGCGGTCTGGAGGGCTACCTCGTTTCCGGGGCCGCGTCCGCTCAGGTTACGGCCGCCGAGGCCGGCGTACTCGCCTTCGCTGTTCTCGCGGACCACGATCCAGTCGAGTTCCGCCGAATCGGCCTTGCGGAGGGGCGACTCGACGCCGGGGAGGAACTTGACCGGCCGGATATTCGCCCACTGGTCGAAGTTCTGGGTGATGTTCAGGCGCAGCCCCCACAGGCTCACGTGGTCGGGGACGTTCTCCCAGCCCACAGCGCCGAAGTAGATCGCGTCGAAGTCCTTGAGCGCGTCGAGGCCCTCGGCGGGCATCATCTCGCCGTGCTTGGCGTAGTAGTCCGAGCCCCAGGGGAACTCGGTCCACTCGAAGGCGAACGTGCCGCCGGATTGCGCTGCCAGAGCGTCGAGCACCTGGCGTCCCGCGGCGACGACTTCCTTGCCGACGCCGTCGCCGGGGATGGAGGCGATGGCGAAAATTCGGGTTGTCTCACTCACTGCATGTCTCCTGTTCGAGGCTGTTGCCCCCGTCACAGCGGGGTTCATGCCTTCCATGAGACCAGCGGAGGAATGATCGCGTCCAAGACTAGTTTTGGATACGCGAAATAGGTATCCCCTATCTATTGGCTCCGCACGTGGTCCGACGCAACCTCGAGGAAGGCGCGCGCCGAGGGGGTGAGGTCTTCGGGGCGGCTCACGACGGCGACATGCAGCGCCGCTTCCGGCTCAATTCGCGCAACCCGAAGCCCCGAATGCTCGGCGAGAGCGGTCCACGACGACGGCAGGATCGCGTGCCCGACGCCCGCGAGGACGAGAGGGAGGATCGAGGTCCGGTGGGCGACTTCGACGGCGATCTCGACGGCGACGCCGCTCGCCAGGATGTCGTCGACAACTCTGCGCATGAGGGAGCCACGTTGCGAGACGATGACCCGCTGGCCGGCGAGCGCCGAGCGGCGCACGCTGCCGCCGTCGCCCAGAGCGGCGGTTTGCGGGTTCGTGATGAGCACGAGCGGCTGCCGCTCGAGCTGCATCACGTCGACTCCTGCGGCGCGGACCAGACGCTCGGAGCCCAGCACGCCGATCTCGCAGCTGCCGCTGCGGACGGACTCGATGACATCGTCCGGCGTGAAGGCTGCCTCGACGTTGATGGTGACCGCAGGATGGCTCCGCGAGAACGCAGCGATCATGGACGTGAGCGGCTCGACTGCGGGCGAGGGCATGGCTGAAATGTCGAGCCGGCCGCTGCGGACGCCCTTGAGCTCATCCACTGCCGCGCGGGCCGCGTCGAGATCACGGACCACCAGCCGCGCAGGTCCCACGAGTTCGCGGCCGGCCTCGCTCAGCACTGCCTTCCGACCCGCGCGATGGAACAGCGGCAGGCCGAGATCCTGCTCGAGAGCCTTGATGGTCTGCGAGAGCGAGGGCTGCGCGATGAGCAGGTGCTCGGCGGCCCGATTGAATCCGCCGTGATCGACCACCGCGAGGAAGTACCTCAGCTGCCTGACATCCATGGCCCCAAGCCTACGGAGACGCCTGCTCCTGTCCGCTTCTTCCCGGCCAACACGGAGGATCGGTGCGACACGCCGGGCTTCGGACCGACCGGGAAGTATCAACCGGACAGGAGCGCGCTAGTCACCCGGAAACACGATCCCCGTCTGGCGCCGCAGCTCGTCCGCGACCCTCAGGGCCAGGATGCTCGACGCGAGCGGCCGCTCGTCCGTCTCGAGCCGTCCGTCAGCGATCGCACGCGCCACGGCGGCTGCCTGGAAATGCAACCCGTCCACATGCGATCCCGGCGCCCCCTCCCAGCGGTGCGTCTCGCCGTCGGCCGTCCGCACGGTGAGGCCGCCGGGGGAGTTGAACGGGCCGTCGAGCGTGAGCGCGGCCGCGGTCCCGACGACGGTGAGGAGCGCGGGCGTGAAGCCGCGCATCGTCGTCGTCAGGGCGGCCTGCGCGCCGCTGGGGAAGCCGAGCAGCGCCGAGAGCTGGCCATTCACACCGTTCCCCAGCGCGGTGCCGAGGCCAAGGACCCGGTCGGGCTCCCCGAGGAGGTCGGTCGCGAGCGCGAGCAGGTAGATCCCGAGGTCGAGGAGCGGGCCGCCGGCGAGGGCGGGGTCGTACGCGCGATGGCCCGGCGGGAGGTGCTCGCCGTAGTCGCCGACGACGGCGGTCAGCTCCCCGAGGCGACCGGACCGCACGAGCTGGCGGACGACGTCGTACGACGGAAGGAAGGCGGTCCACAGCGCCTCGCCGGCGAAGACGCCGCGGGCTTTGGCGGCCTCGGCGACGCGCTCGGCCTCAGAGGCATTGATGCCGAAAGGCTTCTCGACGAGCACGTGCTTGCCGGCCTCGATTGCCGCGAGCGCGACGTCGAGATGGGCTGTGTGCGGGGTGGCGACGTAGACGACGTCGACCTCGGGCTCCGCCGCCAGCTCGCCATAGGAGCCATGGGCACGGAGGCCGCGCGAGGAGGCGAACGCCTCGGCACGGGAGGGCGAGCGCGAGCCTACCGCCGTCACCCGCTGCGACCCGTGCCTCGCGAGGGAGTCGGCGAACCGCTCGGCGATCCACCCGGGGCCCGCGATCCCCCAGCCGAGGCTCGGCGCCGCATTCGGGTCCGGCACGCGGGATTCGGGGAACTCGAATTCGCTCACCAGTGCACCACCGGCACGAACACGCCGCCGGCGTCAATCGACGCCGCAAGAGCTGCGCCGATCTCTGAAGCGCGGAGCCCGTCGCGCGCGGTCGCGAGCGGCGAGGGCTTGCCGGTGCGCAGCGAATCAATCCACGCCTGAAGCTCGATCCGGTAGGCGTCCGCGAAGCGTGGGCGCCAGTCCGCGGGGTACTCGGTGAACCACCGGCGCTCGAGGTTCAGCTCGAGCAGCGGCGCCTCGGTGAAGCTCGCGGTGCCCCGCTCCCCTACGACCTCGCAGCGCGTCGAGTAGCCGTACTCGGCATTGAGGAACAGTTCAAGGGTCACGAGGGTGCCATCGGCCATGCGCAGGAGCATGAACGCGGGGTCTTGGAGGCCGGCCGGCGCCATGGAGCTCGACTTGCGGCCCGAGACCCACGCGACCTCCGTGACGTCGGTCCCGAGCAGCCAGGGCATCGAATCGAGCTCGTGGATCGCGGAGTTCGTGATCGCCGAGACATTGGTGGCGTCGGGGGCGGAGCGGATGTTCCGGCTGACGCAATGCACCGCGAGGACCTCTCCCAGCTCCCTCGCCTCGATCCGCCGTTTGAGCTGCATGTGGGCCGGGTCGAAACGCCGCATGAAGCCGAGCGAAACGAGGCTGCAGCCCAGCTCCGCAGCCACCCCTTCCTCCGCCTCGACCACCTCGCGCCCCTCCTCGACCGACGGCGCGAGCGGCTTCTCGCACAGCACCGGCTTGCGCGCAGCAAGGCACGCGAGGAGGAGTTCGGCGTGCGTCGAGTCGTGCGAGGCGATGACGACGGCGTCCACCTCCTCGTCCTCGATCAGCGCCTTCGGATCGGTGGTGCTCCGCGCGCCGGCGACCTCGGCCGCCTGTGCCGCGCGGCCGGCGTCGAGATCCGCGACCAGCGAGACCGACGCGCCGCTCACCACCCCCGCGAGGTGCCTGACGTGGTCGGCGCCCATGATCCCCGCGCCGATGACGCCCACTCGGACCGTCATGCGCGCGGAGCCTCCGCCTCGAGGGACTCCGCCTTCGGGGCCTCCGCCTCGACAGCGGCAGCCTCGGCCTTGGCCACCTCAAGGGCCTCGCGGTGCCCGCCCAGCTGCTCGAGCTCGTGCGCGAGCTCGGCGAGCTCCGCGCCTCCGGCCATCTGGGCGGTGAGCTCCTCGAGGGTGATGTCCTTCTTGTCGTAGTAGCCGATCGCCCGGCCCCGTTTGAGAAGCAGGAAGCGGTCGCCCACCGGGTACGCGTGGTGCGGGTTGTGGGTGATGAAGATGACCCCGAGGCCGCGGTCGCGGGCCTGGAGGATGTACCGCAGCACCACGCCCGACTGCTTGACGCCGAGCGCCGCGGTGGGCTCGTCGAGGATGAGGACCTTCGCGCCGAAGTACACCGCGCGGGCGATCGCGACGCACTGGCGCTCGCCGCCGGAGAGCTGGCCGATTGGCTGCTCGACATCGCGCAGGTCGATGCCCATGTCAGCTAGTTCCTTCTTGGTGATCTCCTTCATCTTGGCCACGTCCATCCGCCGCAACGGCCCGCGGCCAA
>NZ_JBQCGQ010000103.1:0-5431 GCF_051955515.1 Sinomonas sp. | reverse complement strand
TCCACGAGGCGATCTACGCGCAGGGCGAATCCTCGGACTGGGCGGCGTGGCGCGTGCTCGAAGAATACCCTGCGTTCAAGCCTGATTCCGCCGAGCCGCTCCTCCTCGGCGAGATGGTGTGCCCATGGCTCTTCGAGCAGGATCCCGCCCTCGCACCGCTCGCCGAGACGGCGGAGAGCCTCGCCGAGAAAGCGGACTGGGGTTCGCTCTACGACCCCGGGCGCCTCGCGGTGAACGACGTCCCCGTCGCCGCGGCCGTCTACCGGGACGACATCTACGTGGACCGAGAGCTCTCGCTCGAGACGGCGGGACGCGTCCGCAACCTCCGGCTGTGGGAGACCGGGGACTTCCACCACGATGGGATTTCGGACGACGGCGAAGGCATCTTTGCGCGGCTCCTCGCCATGGTGCGCGAGGACTCCGACTAAGTCGGGGAGCAGCCTCTCGCAACGTCTGCGCCCCGGCCTGACCGTCTACGCCACGGCGGGGCCGCGGCGGATAACGGCCATGATCCCGAGGACGCCCGCGCTCAGGATCGCCGTCCCGGCCGCGAGACCCCCATAGCCGAACCCGGCCATGACGAGCCCCGCCGTCGCGCCTCCGAGCGCACCCGAGAAGCCCATCGCCGTATCGGAAACTCCTTGGGCCAGAACACGGCCGGGACCCGGGACCGACTCCGCGAGGAGCGCCGAACCGGCGATGGTGGACGCGGACCACCCCAGCCCGAGCAGCACTAGCCCCGCCGCCACCATGACTGGATCGCCCTGCCCCAGACCGGCGACGCCGACGGCAGCGATAAGGCCAGCCTGCCCCGCGGCAAGCAGCTGCCGCCGCCCCCACCGATCGGAGATCCATCCCATGAGCGGTGACAGAGCGTACATGCCGGCAATGTGCAGCGAGATGGTGAAGCCGATGATTGCGAACGAGTCCATGCTCACGTGATCCCCGTGCGACCCCGCGTGCGCGGAGGCCATCTGCGAGAGATGCAGCGGAGTCATCGCCATGACCGACACCATGACGGCATGGGCCACGACCACGCCGATCACCGCAAGGAGAGCCGACGGGGAGGCCTGAATCGCGCGGACCCCGTCCCTCAAGGAGCCGGCGCCCGAGGCACCGGCCGATGGGGCGTGCGGGAGGCCGACGTCGTCCGTTCTCATCACCCGCCGCGCCTCCAGCAGCGGGTCCGGGCGCAGGCCGATCGCGAGCAGCACGGCTGCGACGGCCATCCCAGCCACAGAGATGACGAAGGGACCCGCCGCGTCGGGCAGGCCGAGAGCCGCCCCGAGGGCCGCGCCGGGGCGGATGAGGTTTGGGCCGGCGACCGCGCCGACCGTGACCGACCAGACAACGAGGGAGAGGTCGCGTCCCCGATGGGCGGCATGCGCGAGGTCGACGGCGGCGAAGCGGGACTGCAGGTTCACCGCCGTCCCGACGCCGAGCAGAGCGGCGCCCGCGAGCAGGACAAGCAGCGATGACCACACTGTCGCCAGCACGACGAGTCCCGCGCCGGTCATCGCCGTCACGAGCCCGGCGACGAGCGCGATACGTCGCCCGAGTCGGGCAGCGACCCCGCTCAGCGGGAGCGCCGCGAGCGCCGCGCTCAGCGTGAGGACCGTGGTGACGGACCCAGCCCAGGCGTCCGAGCCACCGAACTGCACCGCGAGCAGCGAACCGATGGCGAGCGTCGCCCCGCTGCCCAGGCCGCTGAGCAGCTGAGCCGCCGCGAGCACCCCGACCGTGCGCCGCTGGATTCGGAGGCGGGAGCTCGCCAGATCCCCCTCGGCCAGCTCAGGCATGCCCGGCTGCCTGCATCTGCCGCAGCTCCTTCTTGAGATCGGCCACTTCATCGCGCAGACGCGCAGCTAGTTCGAACTGGAGCTCAGCCGCCGCGCCGTGCATCTGCTCCGTCAGCTGGGCGATGAGCTCGACGAGGTCCTCCGCGGGAGCGGCGGCGATCCCATCACGGCGAAGCTCGGCCTCGGCCCGCTCCGAAGCTGCAGTGGCGCCCTTGTGCCGCTTGCCGCCCTTCGCGAGCCGGTTCGCCTCGAGGAGCGCCTTGGTGTCCTGGTCCTCGCGGGCAAGCTGATCTGTGATGTCCGCGATCCGCTTGCGCAGGGGCTGAGGGTCGATCCCCCGCTCGCGGTTGTAAGCCGTCTGGATCTCACGGCGCCGATTCGTCTCGTCGATCGCCTGGGCCATCGAGTCCGTGATCTTGTCCGCGTACATATGCACCTGGCCCGAGACGTTGCGTGCGGCGCGGCCAATGGTCTGGATGAGCGACGTCGACGAGCGCAGGAAGCCTTCCTTGTCCGCATCCAGGATCGCCACGAGCGACACCTCGGGCAGGTCCAAGCCCTCACGCAGGAGGTTGATGCCCACGAGGACGTCGAAGACCCCAAGGCGCAGCTCGCTCAGGAGCTCCACCCGGCGCAGCGTGTCCACGTCCGAGTGCAGGTACTGGACCCTCACCCCGTGGCCCATGAGGTAGTCCGTGAGATCTTCCGCCATGCGCTTCGTGAGGGTCGTGACGAGGACTCGCTCGTCTCGCTCCACCCGCTCGCGGATCTCCCCCAGAAGGTCGTCGATCTGGCCCTTCGTCGGCTTGACGATGATCTCCGGGTCCACGAGTCCCGTGGGCCGGATGATCTGCTGCACCACGCCGTCGGACTTGCTGAGCTCGTACTTGCCCGGCGTCGCGGAAAGGTAGATCGTCTGCCCGATCCGCTCGAGGAACTCGTCCCACTTCAGCGGGCGGTTGTCCATGGCCGATGGCAGGCGGAAGCCGTGCTCGACCAGGGTCCGCTTCCGGGACATGTCGCCCTCGTACATAGAGCCGATCTGGGGCACTGTCACGTGGGACTCATCGATGACGAGCAGGAAGTCGTCCGGGAAGTAGTCGAGCAGGCAGTGCGGCGCCGTGCCCGGCCCGCGTCCGTCGATATGCCGCGAATAGTTCTCGATCCCGTTGCAGAAGCCCATCTGCTGCATCATCTCGAGGTCGTACGTGGTGCGCATGCGCAGGCGCTGGGCCTCGACGAGCTTATTCTGCGCCTCGAGACTCTTCAGGCGCTCCGCAAGTTCGTCCTCGATCTGCGTGATGGCCCGGCTCATGCGCTCCGGCCCGGCAACGTAGTGGGACGCCGGGAAGACGTACATCTCGGTCTCCTCGCGGAGGACCTCGCCCGTCACCGGATGGAGCGTGTGAATGCTCTCGACTTCGTCGCCGAAGAACTCGATGCGCAGCGCGAGCTCCTCGTACATGGGGATGATCTCCACCGTGTCGCCGCGCACCCGGAACGTGCCGCGGTGGAAGTCGATGTCATTGCGCACGTACTGCATCGCCACGAACCGACGGAGAAGCGCGTCCCGATCAAGCTCCATCCCGCGCCGCAGGGTCACCATTCCCGCCACGTACTCCTCGGGAGTGCCGAGGCCGTAGATGCAGGAGACTGTTGCGACGACGATGACGTCACGTCGCGTCAGCAGCGAATTCGTCGCCGAGTGCCGCAGGCGCTCGACCTCCTCGTTGACCGAGGAGTCCTTCTCGATGTAGGTGTCCGTCTGGGGAACGTACGCCTCGGGCTGGTAGTAGTCGTAGTACGAGACGAAGTACTCGACCGCGTTGTTCGGCAGGAGCTCCCTGAACTCGTTGGCCAGCTGGGCGGCGAGCGTCTTGTTCTGCACGAGCACGAGCGTGGGCCGCTGCAGCTTCTCGATGACCCAAGCCGTGGTCGCACTCTTGCCTGTGCCGGTCGCGCCGAGGAGGACCACATCCTTCTCGCCGTTCTGTACTCGCTCCGCGATCTCGGCGATGGCCTGCGGCTGGTCGCCTGCCGGCTCGTACTCGCTGACCACCTCGAACGGCGCGACGACACGTTTGATTTCCGGCGCAAGGCTCATGCATCAAATCTACGCTGGACAGAGGACAGGGCATGTCCGCATTCGCCGCAGGCTGACTGTCGGCTAGCTTTCGGGAATCCTCGCGGTGGTCGCGGCCGCCGGAACCAGCACCTCGTGCCAGAGTCGGTCGACGGCGGCGCGCAGCTCGTCGAGGCTCCCGCTGTTCTCGATGACGTGGTCGGCGGCGGCGAGCCTTTCCTCGCGCGTCGCCTGCGTGGCCATCCGCGCGGCCGCGTCTTCCGGGGTCATCCCGTTGCGCTCTGCCAGACGGCGAATGCGCACTTCGTCCGGGGCGTCCACCACCACGACGACGTCAAAGCTGCCCGCCTGCCCGGTCTCCACGAGCAGGGGGATGTCCTGGACCACCACGGCCTCGTCGGAGGCGGCTGCCATCAGCTCCGCGGCCCTCGCCCGGACGCGCGGGTGCACGATCGCGTTGAGCTGGTCACGTCGCTCGGGGTCCGCAAAGACCAGGGCGCCGAGCGCCGCCCTGTCGAGGGCGCCGTCGTCCTGCAGAATTCCTGGGCCGAAAGCCCTGACGACCTCGGCGAGGCCTTCGCTCCCCGGCTCGACGGCCTCCCGCGCGAGGAGGTCGGCATCAATCAGGACCGCGCCGAGCTCCGCGAGCCGCCGCGACACCTCCGACTTCCCGGACGCAATGCCGCCCGTCAGGCCCACTCTCAGCACCCCATTAGCCTAGCCCCTACACTGGGGGCGGTGACCGACACCCCACGCCATGCCCTCCGCTACAGCACCATCGACGGCGAACACCGGCACGAGCTCGAGATCAAGCGGTCGAGGTTCATCGCCGTCCTGCGCCGCGCAGAGACCGAGGATGAGGCCCGCGCCCTCGTCGCCGAGCTGCGGCGAGAGTTTCACGACGCACGGCACCACTGCAGCGCCTTTGTGCTGGGCCCGGACCGGATGATCCAACGCAGCAGCGACGATGGAGAGCCCTCGGGGACGGCGGGCGTGCCGATGCTGGAGGCGCTCCTCAAGGGCGCGGCGGTCGACGGCGTTCCTGACCTGAGCGACACCGCAGCCGTGGTAGTGCGGTACTTCGGCGGGATCCTTCTCGGCGCCGGCGGTTTGGTGCGCGCGTACTCCGAGGCCATCTCGACGGCGCTCGCGACTGCCAGGCTCGTGCGGCGCCAGCGCCTGCGCCTCCTGCGGGTGGACGCCCCCCACGCCGCGGCCGGCAGACTCGAGAATGACCTCCGCGCGGCGGGCGTCACCGTTCTGGGGAGCGACTACGGACCGGGCGCGGCGAGTCTTCGCATTGCCGTCGAGGACGACGAAGCGTCTCGAAGCGCCTTCGCCGAGCGCCTCGCGAGCCTCACCGCTGGCGGGCCCTCCGCCGTCGACCTCGGCACGGCTTGGGTCGACCTCCGCTAGCCTTGCGCCGGGCCCCCCCCCCGGGGGCCACCCGGCGGGCCGGACGGCGCCACGGGGGGGCGGGGCAACGGGGGTGGCGGCCCGGGGGGACCCGCCCCGGGGGGGCCCGCCCCCGGGGGGCGGGGCCCCGGGC
>NZ_JBQCGQ010000102.1:0-4210 GCF_051955515.1 Sinomonas sp. | reverse complement strand
AGGAGAACCCGAAGACGAGGCCCTCGACGCCTCCAGCATCCTCTCCCTCATGTCCCTCGGCGCCGAATACGGCCAGAAAGTCACCCTCCGCGCCGACGGCCCCGGCGCCGAAGCCGCCCTCGACCACCTCGTCACCGTCCTGGAAACCGACCACGACGCCCAATAACCCCACCCCCGCACCCCCGCACCCACCCCCCGCGAATTGTCCTTGATCTACGTTGCGTGCGCTGCGAGCGGCGCTGTCGATGTGCTATCCCTCGACGAGGACAGCGGCGCGCTTGAGCGCCTGGGTAGGACCGAAGGCCTCGACCACATCTCATCGATGGCTCTGGACGTGAAGGGGTCCACGCTCTACGCCGCCTGCAACATCGACCGGCCCGCTCCCCACGTGCCGCCCCGCGTCGTCGCCCTCGCTCTCGACCCCTTTGGGGCGGCGACGGCGGGGGCCGAGCGGGAACTTCCCGTCACCACGTGCTACATCGCCCTCACACCAGACCGGCGCGAGCTCTTCGCGGCGTCGTATCACGAGGGACGCCTCATTCGCTTCGCCATTCCCGGCGACTCCGCCGACACAGTCGCCACGTACGCCTCAGGGGCGAACACGCATTGTTCGGTCGTCAGCCCCGATGGCCGCTACGTGTACGCCGCGTCACTCGGCGACGACCGGATCAGCTGGTTCAGAGTCGACGGACCCCAGACGAGCCCGGACGACGGCGCCATCGCCTCAGACGGGCACGTTGCCGTCGAGCATGGCACGGGCCCGCGGCACCTACGGTTCAACGCTGCGGGCGACCGGGCGTATGTGCTGCACGAGCTTTCCGGTGATGTCAGAGTCTTCGAGCGCGACGCCGAGACCGGGCGCCTCGCGCTTCTCCAGACCGTTTCCGCGGTGGAGGGCCTGGATCTCTCGCGGGGTGCGGTCCGTTCGCCGAGCACGCAGGACCCGGGGCAGAGCGTCGTCTGGTGCGCGGATCTGCGCCTCACGCCTGACGGACGGTTCCTGTTCACGACCGAACGCTCCACGAGCACGATCTCCGCGTTCGCCGTGCGCGACAACGGTCTCTTGGAAGACCTCCGCCGCACCCCCACAGAAGCGCAGCCGCGGGGCTCCTCCATCGACCCGTCGGGACAGTTCCTCCTCGTGTGCGGAGAGCGCTCCGACCACGTGACGGCGTATCGGATCGAGGACGACGGCGAGCTGACGCTTGCCTCGCGAGCCGCGACATCGGGTGGTCCGCTGTGGATCGAGTGCTGGATGCCTGCCTAACTTCTGCCGTTGGTCGACGACGGCGGCCGGCTCAGCGTCGCGGGCCGAACTGGCCCGCTCTCGTCCGCACAGGGGGCCGCGATCGCACCATTCCTGCACGCAGCGACCAATGCCCACCCATGGCCGAAGAAATCCCCTCGAGCTGGCTCGACCGCTTCGCGCGCGCGAGCGTATGACGGTGCATCTGACGCTAGCCGAGCCGCTGGCTCAAATTGCCAATAGTTCCGGGATGCCGAATCGTCTCGCAATCAGTATGCGAATGGCATCGACTAGAGGCTGTTCTTCCAGCTCAACGCCCTCGCCCCCGTAGTACACGCCCGTCTCGTCGCCCACTGCTTCGATGTCGAAAAGGCTGAGGACCTCGGCCACGCGGAACTGATACTCGGTGACGGTCATCTGGCGAGACGCGCGAACTGGAATTGCGTCGAGGGTGCGCGCGACCTCAGCCCCGGCAGGTTCAGACATGGGCGGCCGTCACATTGCCTCCGCACCAGTCGCTCACAGTCAGGATGTTCCCACCGCTAGTGACCCGCCAGTTTGCCGTCCTGGTCCCGTAGTTGAAGGCATGGCTATAGCCGCCGAGGTCCGTGTACCGCGAGGCGGTGCCGGAGTAGAACGTAGCCGATGCACTGTACTGAGTCGTCACGGACACCCACACGACCTGACCGGGGGGCAGCTGCGCGAGCCGCTGACGCTCGATGTCTCTGCCTGCGCGGGCAGCGCGGAGGCAGTACGTGTCTTCAATGCTTCCCCCTGAGAGTTCGGACGGGATTTCGATGCAACCGCCGTCGCGTGAGCGACTGGACAACCTGCCCCAATGACCAGTCACGATACCGTCCGCCGCTACCACTGAGATCGCCTCGGATCAGTAGGCCGATGTAACTCAGCGGGAGGGGGACCTGCAGTGCCCGAAGGAAGAAGCCAGGAGGCCCGCAGATCCGATGATCCCGTGGGGCCCCGGGTCTTCCTATGGATGCAGGACTTGTCATCATCGTCGCAGCAGAGTCGCTTCTCTGGGCCTCCGCCGGCCGCCCTAGGCGCGTTGCCGCGGTGGCGGTGACCGGCGTCGCCCTCTTCCGCGCCTTGCTCGGCGCGGCGCCGGTGACAGCCGCGCTCAAGAACCGCCCGTGAGCGCCGAAAGCTCGGGAGCCCTACTGTTGATCCATGGGGAATGAGGTGGGGACCGGTTCCGCTGTGTCCGTGCGCGGCCTGAGCGCGGACGAGGTAGCCCGGCGGGTGGCCGAGGGGCTCACCAACGACGTGCCCGCGCGCGCAAGCCGGAGCTCGTGGGACATCGTGCGGGCGAACGTCTTCACGCGGATCAACGCGATCTTCGCTGTGCTCGCCGTCATCGTCTTCTCGACCGGTTATCTCCTCGATGGGCTCTTCGCGGGGCTCATCGTGGCCAACAGCATCGTCGGCATCGTCCAGGAGCTCCGCGCCAAGCAGACCCTGGAGCGTCTGGCCCTCGTGGGCCGGGCCCACCCCCATGTGCGGCGGGATGGTGTGACGACCCCGACCGCGCCAGCGGAGATCGTGCTCGACGACGTGATCGAGCTCGGTCCTGGCGACCAGGTGGTCGTTGACGGCGAGGTCCTCGCGGGCGATGGGCTCGAAGTCGACGAATCCCTCCTCACCGGCGAATCCGACCCCGTGGTCAAGACGCCCGGTACCACCGTGCTCTCGGGCAGCTTCGTCTCCTCGGGCTCGGGCCTGTACCGGGCCACGAAGGTCGGGCGCGAGGCCTACGCCGCGCAGCTCCAGGAGGAGGCGAGCCGTTTCACGCTCGTCAACTCGGAGCTGCGGAACGGGATCAACACGATCCTCAAAGTCATCACGTGGCTCCTCATCCCTGCCGGGATCCTCTCCGTCTACAACCAGCTCACTGGGCGTCAAGCCCTTCCGGACGCCCTGCGCGGCATGGTCGCCGCGCTCGTCCCGATGGTCCCCGAAGGGCTGGTTCTCATGACGACGATCGCGTTCGCAGTCGGCGTGGTCCGCCTTGGCCGCCGAGGCTGTCTGGTCAACGAGCTCCCAGCGATCGAGGGCCTCGCGCGCGTCGACGTCGTGTGCGCGGACAAGACAGGGACGCTCACGGAGAATTCGATGGACGTCGCCGAGGTGCGGCTCGCCTCAGGAGCGGCCGACGACGGCGCAGCCCACCCAGCGAGGCAGGCCCTCGCCGCGTTGGCCGCCGCAGATCCCCGCCCCAATGCCAGCATGCAGGCGATCGCCGCGGCCTTCCCCCACTCCCCCGGCTGGCGTGCCCTCGAGACGCTCCCGTTCGCCTCGGCCCGGAAGTTCGGCGGTGCCCGCTTCGAAGAGCACGGCACATGGCTCCTCGGCGCCCCGGACGTCCTCCTTCGGCCCGATTCGCCCGAGCGCCAGACGGCCGAGGAGCTGGGAGCCCAGGGACTGCGCGTGCTCCTCCTCGCGCGCGCTGACAGCCTGCTCGAGCCGACGGCCGCCGTCGTGCCGGCAGCGCTTGTGGTCCTCGAGCAGACGGTACGTGACGATGCCGCCGCGACGCTCGACTACTTCGCCGCCCAGAAGGTGGCGGTCAAGGTCATCTCCGGCGACAACGCGGCGTCCGTCGGCGCGGTCGCGCGCCAACTCTCGCTCCCCGGGGCCACCGCCCCAGTGGACGCGCGCACGCTGCCGGACGACGTCGAGCAGCTCGCCGGGATGGTCGACGGCGCCACGGTGTTCGGGCGCGTGAGCCCTGCCCAGAAGCGCGAGATGGTGAAGGCGCTTCAGTCCCGCGGGCACACGGTGGCCATGACGGGCGATGGCGTCAACGACGTGCTCGCGCTCAAGGACGCGGACATCGGCGTGGCCATGGGGGACGGAAGCCCCGCGACACGCGCCGTCGCCCAGATTGTCCTCCTCGACAACAGCTTCGCGACCCTGCCGCACGTGGTCGGCGAAGGCCGGCGCGTGATC
>NZ_JBQCGQ010000101.1:0-9062 GCF_051955515.1 Sinomonas sp. | reverse complement strand
ACCGCCCCCAATCGGCGCCCGCCCGCCCAAACCCCCCGCCCCCCCCCACACCCACCCCCGGCGCCCCCCCCCCCCCCCTGGGTGGGGGGTTTTGGGGGGGCCGGGGCCGCCCCCCCCCCAAAACCCCCGACAAACGCGCCCGCCGAGACGTCATCGGCCACCGCCTACCCCTCCGTGGCCCTCAACGGGGCTAGGGTGGAGGAGGTAAAAAGTCCGGGGCGGAAGGGCGAAGCGTGGCCGAGAGCGATACCGGTCTCACCGCGTCCCTCGTGGGCGGGCGCTATCGGCTGCTCGAGGTGGCGGGCAGCGGAGCGATGGCGACGGTCCATCGTGCCCGGGACGAGGTCCTCGGCCGGATCGTCGCCGTCAAGACGTTCCGGGAGCAGGCCCCCGATCCCCAGCATCAGCTCCGTCGCCACGGCGAGATGGAAGTCCTCGCGCACCTCAATCACTCGAGCCTGGCGCAGCTGTACGACGTCGGCACGGAAGCGAGCGCCGACGGCACCTCGTCGGTGACCTACCTCGTGATGGAGTTCGTCGAGGGCATCGACCTCCGCCAAACGCTTCGCTCGGGACCCCTGACGGACGACGACGTCCGGCGGCTCGGCGCGGACCTCGCCAGCGCGCTGGCCTACATCCACGCCCTCGGCATCGTCCACCGGGACATCAAGCCGGCGAACGTGCTCGTCCCGGACCCCTCGCCGAGGACCGGGCGGCGGCTCCCGGTGAAGCTCACCGACTTCGGGATCGCCCGTTTCGTCGATGCCGCACGCCTCACCCAGACCAACACGACGATCGGCACCGCCAACTACCTGAGCCCCGAGCAGGCCCGCGGGGAGCCGGTGGGAGCGGCGTCGGACGTGTATTCGCTCGGGCTCGTCCTGCTCGAGTGCCTCACCGGCCGCATCGAGTTCCCGGGCCAGGCCGTCGCGGCCGCGGCTGCCCGCCTGTTCCGCTACCCGCGCGTCCCGCAGGAACTCGGGGAGCCTTGGGTCTCGCTCATCCCCCGCATGACGGCGCAGAACCCCGCTCAGCGGCCCACCGCGGCAGAAGTGGCCACGATCCTGACCGAGGCCGCCACCGAAGTGCTCACTCCTTCGGCGCAAGCCCCGACCGCGCCGGCCCCTTCCCTGCGGGCCGACGACGGCGGCACTCGCCTCCTGCCTGCTCCCCCGCCCCGGCCTCCCAAGGCTCCCCCGCCGCAACGACCCCTCGGTCGGAGGATGCTCGCTCCGAGGACGCTTGCCGCCGTCGTCGTTCTCGCCCTGATCGTGCTTGTCGTCGTGCTGCTCGCCGTCCTGCGACCGTCCTCGGGCGGCTCCTCGCAGCAGCACTCCCCGAGCATCCCTGCCTCGCCGTCCATCCCGGGGCCGCTCGGATCCCATATTGCCCAGCTCGAACGGAGTGTCCGACCGTGATCGTCCGCCGCCGCCTTGTCGCCGCCCTCGCCTCGGTGTGCCTCTCGGCCGCCGCCCTCGCGGGATGCGCCCAGCCGTCGTCGGACCTCGACTCGGAGGTGGCCTCCGCCCTCCAGACGGCTGCAGAGCAGGTGCGCGCGGACGCCGCGGCGGGACGCTACGCCGATGCGCTCGACAAGCTCGAGAAGATCGAGACACGAGCGAACGAAGCCGCGGCTCAGGGGAAGCTCAGTGCTTCCCGCAAGCAGGACGTGCTGACCGCCGTCGCCCTGGTCCGCACGGATCTCCAGACGCTCGCCGGCCCGGCGGCCACGCCCAGCGCGACCCCGAGTACCGCCTCGCCGACACCATCCGCGACTCAGGCTCCCGAGCCCAAGAAGAAGGACCAGAAGAACGAGCCTGGCAAGGACAACAAGAACGGCTAGCCCTGACCAGGAATCGGCGCGCCGAACGGCAGGCCCTCGCGGATGTACCCGTCGTAGAGCGGCTGCCACGCGAGAGCCCCTGCGCTGTGCGGGCCGCCCGGCTCGCCCCCGCCGAGCTTCACGGCGAGCTCGGCAAGGCAGACGTGCCAGCCTGCCGCATTGCGGGCCGCGGCGTTCACGTCGCCGAGCCAGTTGCGCAGCGTGAGCTCGGCGTCGGTCTCTGATCCCTCGACCCGGAATTCGAGCGTGTCCTGACCCCAGTCGAACGCCCAGTGGTTCGGCGGCTGCCACGCCGTGATCCGCTCGACCGACGGGGGCTGGTTGGGGTCCCCCGTGAGCGTCACCGTGCCGGCTCCGTGATCGATGGCGACGGCGGAGGGGAACCAGCCGTCGAAGCCTTCGGGCGTGCTTACCGCCTCCCACACCGCGGAAGCCGAGACCGGGTACGAGCGGACGAACGTCACCGAGGCGCGACCGTCCTCCTCGCTGTACTGGCCGTCGAGCTCTTCCATGCCGTCCTCCTCGCGGTACGCCGTTTCTCAGTGCCTGTACATCATGCGGACGATCGCGTCGAAGGCGCGGTCCGGCAGGAATTTCCGCGCCGTGAGGATGGGCCACGCCCCGCCGCCGGTGGGGTAGCGAGCCGCCGGGTTCCCTGCCTGCACGGCCTTCAGAATGGTCCGGGCGACGACCTCCGGCGTCCCGGCCCTCCCGGGCCGATCGAAGTTCGCCATCACGTTCGCGACCTTCCGGGCGTTGTCCTCGTACGCGCTGCCCCGCGAGTTCTCCAGGAGTGACTCCCGCGCGATCGTGCTCCACTCGGAAAGGACCGGCCCCGGCTCAATCAGCACCACGCGCACGCCGAAGGGCTTCAGCTCGATCCGCAGCGAGTCGGAGAGTCCCTCGACGGCGAACTTTGCAGCGTGGTACCAGGAGCCGAGGGGCTCGTAGAACTTGCCGCCGATCGAGGAGATGTTGACGATCGTGCCCGCCCGACGCTGCCGCATTCCGGGGAGCACCAGCTGGGTCAGGCGCGCAAGGCCGAACACGTTGACTTCGAACTGGCGCCTGGCCTCCTCGAGCGGTACGGTCTCGAGCGCCCCGTAGGAGCCGTAGCCCGCGTTGTTCACCAGGACGTCGATCTGGCCGGCGTCAGCGAGGATCCGGCGGACGCCGTCGGTCATGGACTCATCCGAGGTGACGTCCATGGAGACGACGCGGGCACCCTCGTCCTTGAGGTCCTGCATCCGCTCGACCCGTCGGGCGGCTGCATAGACCGTGAAGCCCGCGCCCAGAAGCGCCCGCACGGTGGCCGCGCCGATTCCGCTCGAGGCGCCCGTCACGAGCGCAACCTGCTGCATGCCCCTCACGCTACCCGACCCTCCCGACGCCCCGGCAAGGGCGTGTGACAAGCTGGGGCGCATGAGCTCGCTTCGCCAACTCACTGCCTCCTCCCGCTCTCAGGTCCCGCCGTTCGCGGTCATGGACATCCTCGCCCGGGTGGACCAGCTGCGAGCTGAGGGCCGGGACGTGGTCTCGCTCTGTGCGGGGGAGCCGTCGGGCGGGTCGCCGTCCGGAGTCTCGGCTGCAGCGGCGAGGATTCACGCGTCGGGGCGCGCGCTCACCTACACGCCGGCGCTGGGGACGGCCGAGCTGCGCGCGGCGATCGCCGGTCACTACGGCCAGTGGTACGGGCTCGACGTCGATCCTGCACGGGTCGCCGTGACCACAGGCTCCTCGGGCGCGTTCGTCCTCGGCTTCCTCGCGGCGTTCGACGTGGGGGACCGCGTGGCACTGGCCCGTCCCGGCTACCCGGCGTACCGGAACATCCTCGCCGCGCTCGGGTGCGAGGTTGTCGAGGTGGACTGCGGGCCCGAGACCCGGTACCAGCCAACACCTGAGCTGCTCGACGCCGCGGTCCGCGAGCACGGTCAGCTGGCGGGGCTCGTCCTGGCCTCCCCGGCGAACCCCACCGGCACCATGGTGAGCCGCGCAGAGCTCCAGGCAATCGTCGAGTGGTGCCAGGGCAACGGGGTCCGGCTCGTGAGCGACGAGATCTACCACGGCATCACCTATCCGGATGCGGTGCTGGACGAGCACAGTCAGCGAGGCGTCTGCGCCTGGGAACTCGGGGGCGAGGCGGGGAACGAGGCCATCGTCATCTCGAGCTTCTCGAAGTACTGGGGCATGACCGGCTGGCGGCTCGGATGGATGCTCCTCCCCGAGGAACTCGTCGGCGCGGTCGACGCCCTCGCGGGGAATGTCGCGCTGTGCCCGCCCGCGCCGTCGCAGCTCGCCGCGGTGGAGGCCTTCTCCCCGGCCTCGTACGCCGAAGCTGAGGCATGGGTCGCGCAGTACGCCGAGACGCGCCGGGCGCTGCTCAATGGCCTCGGCCCCCTCGGCTGGGGTCCCGCTGCCCCGGCGGACGGTGCCTTCTACCTCTACGCCGAGCTAGGCTCCCAGCTCGAGCGCTTCGGCGACTCCCGCGAGTACTGCCGCGCCCTGCTGGAGGCAGAAGGCGTGGCCTTGGTCCCCGGAACCGATTTCGACGCTCACGCCGGGGGCCGCTCGGTGCGCCTCAGCTTCGCCGCGGGGTCGACGGCGGTGACCACCGCCGTCGAGCGCATCCTGCGGTTCCAGCGGGCTTAGCGGAGTCTGGCTCCCGGAGGCTGTGGCGTCCAGAATCGAAGCTACGAGCTCTCACCCGAGGAGGCGACCAACATGGCAGAAAAGGGATGGTCGGTGAATATCGCCATCGACGAGCACGAAGGCCGGACGCGGGCCAAGGCGCAGCTGTTCGCCGAAGGCCGTTCGGACTTGGTCGGCGTCGGCCTGGCGCGGCTCAAGCCGAGCGACGCGGATGTCCCCGTGATCGGCGACGAGTTGGCCGTGGCCCGTGCCCTCGCCGACCTGTCGCATCAGCTGATCGAGGCCACCGCGGCCGACATCGAGAACGTCACGAAGGTGCCGCCTCACCTGGAGGTCTAGGGCACCTGCGCTCCTGTCCGCTTCTAGGGCCGCAACACGGCGAAGTCCCGCGACGCGCCGCGCTCCCGACTGATGGGGACTTCACAACCGGACTGGAGCACGCGGAAAGTCACTCTCCTCGGTGCCCCCGCAGCTTCTCCATCTCACGCCGGTCCTTCTTGGTGGGCCGCCCAGCCCCGCGGTCGCGCTGGGGAAGTCCGAGGAACGGCGCCGGCGGCCGCTCCGGCGTGTGGTCGGTGTAGCACCGCGACGCGGCCTCGGCCCCGACGCGCTTGACGATCAGCACATGCACCTCAAGGATCCGCTCGAACCCGGGCTGCCGGATGCGGATGGTGTCTCCCGGTACCACAGTCTGGGAGGCCTTCACCGGGTTCCCATTGAGGCGCACGTGCCCGGCGCGGCACGCCGCGGTGGCCGCGGAGCGGGTCTTGTAGGCCCGGACGGACCAGAGCCAGGAGTCGATCCGCACGGCCGAAGACGACGAAACGGGCGCGTGGGAAGAAGCGGAAGAAGCCATGGTGCCCAGCAGTCTAGCGGCGTATCGTCAGGGCATGGGGGGACGAACCTTGAGGAGTTGACATGCCGGACAAGCAGCCACATCAGAGCGAGCACAAGAAGCCGTCCAAGTCCATCAAGGAGCAGCGCGCAGCCAAGAAGGCCAAACGCGAGACCGCCATGGACGCGGATCCCGTATCTCACCTTCGCAAGCCCCGGTCCACGCACTGACGTAGACCGCAACTCCTGTCCCCGCCCCCGTCTCGCCTCAGGCGACACGGGGGCGCGGCATTGTCTGCCGGTCCTGCCTAGGACCTAGCGGCGCAGCTGGAGCCCCGCGCGCGCCATCGCGTCCGCATACGCCTTGCCCATCTCGATGAGCCACTCGGTCTGGCGCTCCTTCGACCCGGCGAAGGCCCGGCCGTGCAGGGAGCGCGCCTTGTAGACCTTGAGCCCCCGGCGCCAGATGAGCGGATTGTCGGTCTTGAGCAGCATCTGCGCGAGGCGGTTCGCCTCCGGGCCGTGCGCGACGATCGCCGACGCGCGGGGCAAGACCTTGAGCAGAGCGATCAGCGGCTTGAGGCCGGCCTGAACCTGCTCGGGCAGCAGCTTGCCGTTCGCCTCACCCGGCGTGAACCACGGGTAGGCGTTCCAGGGCATGATCCACTCGGGACGCAGACCGAGCTGGAACTGAAGGCCCAGAAGCCGAGTCGCCGCTGCATCGTCGCCAGCCCACACGAAGCCCTTGGGATTCGCCTCGCCGGTGTTCGAGAACAGGCTCACGATCCGGCATTCCTCCACGGAGTGCATCGGATCCACGTACGGCGCCTCGAGTTCGGGGCGCAGCTTCCGGAGGAAGTCGACGTGCTCGTTCACCGGCGCGATGGCGGGCGCGAACAGCGGGTCCGTCACCACGGCGGGTTGAGGGACGACGACGGCGCCCGCCAACTCGCTCTCAGGCCGCGCCGGGAGGGTGGTCGGTTCAGCGCCAGTCTCAGTGTCAGTCGGCTCGGTCGCCTGCTCCTCGACAGACGCGGCGTTCGTGTCTTCGAGCGCGGCCTCTTCAGATGCACTCTGCTCAGGCACAGCGCGCTGCGCCTCGGTCAGGCGTTCCGCAGCGACGCGAGCAGCCTCCTCCGCCTCAGTCGAGCGGGCGAGTGCGGCCTGCGCCGCCTCTTCGGCAGCAGACGCCTCGGCAGCGGCAGCCTTCGCGGCGGCCGCCTTCGCTACCGCATCGGCCACGGCGCGCTTCGCCGCGTTCGCCGCTGCCTCGGCAGCAACTCGAGCCCGAGAAGCCGACTCCGCGAGGGCCGCAAGGACAGGGTCGACCTGAGCCTCGGGGGTGGTCTGGACCGTCTCGGACGGCGCGATCTGCGCAAGCTCGACCTGGACGGCAGCCTCCGCGCCCTTCTCGGCAACGGCCGCAATCTGCGCCGCGCGCAGTTCCTCGGGCTCGGCCTTTGTGACGATGAGCTTGGTCGGAGAGGCGAGTGTCATCTTGACGCCGGAGGCAGAGACCCGCGTGGTCACGACGGACGTCGCAGTGGGCTCCTTCTTCTTGCTGATCGCGGGCTTCGCGGCGGCAGGCTTGCGCGCGGCCGCTCCGCGCTGAGGCGACTTGTCCGCCGCGGGGGAGCCGTCGTCGTCCCCTGCATCGGCGTCGATGTCGTCGAACAGGCCGGCGAAGATGTCGTCGTCCTCCTCGTCGTAGCCAACATCAGGGACCAGGCCGAAGCCCTCTTCGTACTTGGCGTCGAGATCGGACCGGTAGTCCTCGTCGTAGTCGTCGTAGGCAGAGCGCGAGGCCATGACTGTCACTGCTGCAGATTCTCCTCGAGGTCAGCGCGGCCGTCCGGGCAGCCCACGAGGAGCCCGATTCGGACGGAAGTTGGGGGATGGACCGGCCGCTGGGGGCGACCGAGCCTTAAGAGCTTAGCAAGCCCGAGTTCCCGTTCGGTTCGCCTCGTATTCACGTCAGATCCGAGAAACGCCGAGAAACTGGCGTGGCGCCGGAATCGTGCGGCAGACTGAGATGTTGCACACGGTACCTGCCCGAGACAGGTCTGACCTTCGCACCCCGCACCATCACCCTGCACAGAACTCCCACCAGGAGACCCCGTGACGCCCGCGTCCGATCACCCGATTTCCCGCGAGAACCGCCTTGTCATCACTGCGCTCGTGACGGCAACGTTCGTCGTGATCCTCAACGAGACGATCATGAACGTCGCCCTGCCCCGGCTCATGGCCGAGCTCCGCATCGACGCCTCGACGGTCCAGTGGCTCGCGACCGCGTTCATGCTCACCATGTCGGTGGTCATTCCGACCACGGGCTTCCTCCTCCAGCGGCTCACCCGCAAGACGGTCTACATCCTGGCCATGGGGCTCTTCAGCACGGGAACCCTTCTGGCAGCCCTCGCGCCCGGCTTCGGAATCCTGTTGCTGGCCCGCGTTGTCCAGGCCTGTGGCACGGCGATCATGCTGCCGCTGCTCATGACGAGCGTGCTGACCCTCATCCCCGTCACCCGGCGCGGTCAGGTCATGGGTGCCGTGAGCATCGTCATCTCCGTGGCACCGGCGATCGGCCCGACGCTCTCAGGCCTCATCCTGCAGTTCCTCTCATGGCGCTTCATGTTCCTCACGGTCCTGCCGATCGCCCTCGCCGCCCTGTTCTTCGGCGCGCGTAAGCTGGGCGGCTCGGCCGAGGCAGAACGCCCAAGCCTCGACCTCGTCTCGGTCATTCTGACCGTGCCGGCCTTCGGCGGCCTCGTGTACGGGCTCAGCCAGCTGGGGGGCGACGGCAGTGGCGGGCTCGGCCCAGTGCTCCCGCTCGCCGTCGGCCTCCTGTGCCTTGCGCTGTTCACGTGGCGGCAGCTCGCGCTCCAGCGTTCGGGCTCCCCGCTGCTCGACCTCCGTGCCTTCACGCACCCCATGTACACCGTTGCCACGGCCCTGCTGGTGGTCGGCATGATCGCGCTGTTCGGCGTGGTGATCCTCCTGCCGATCTACCTCCAGCAGGTCCGGGGGCTCGACACGCTCTCCACGGGTCTCCTGCTCCTGCCCGGGGGCCTCGTGATGGGGCTGCTGGCGCCGACGGTGGGGAAGTGGTTCGACCGCGTTGGCCCCGTACCGCTCACCCTCACCGGAACCGCGCTCATGACGGCGGTCCTGTTCGTCCTTGCGTTCCTCACCGCAGATACGCCGATCTGGCTCGTCCTGGCGCTCCATGTCGCGTTGTCGCTCGGCCTCGCGCTCCTGTTCACGCCGGCGTTCACGAGCGGCCTCAACCCGCTCCCGCCGCACCTGTACAGCCACGGCTCGGCCATCCTGAGCACGCTCCAGCAGGTCGCGGGCGCGGCGGGGACGGCTCTGCTCGTCGGCATCATGGCGTCGCAGGCGCATGCGGTGGCCGTCTCCGGTTCTGCAACCACTGCAGTGGACGCTCAGATGGCCGGCTTCCGCGCCGCGTTCCTCGTCGCGGCCTGCGTTGCGGTCGCCGCGATCGTGCTGGCCGGCTTCCTCCGGAACCGTCCGGCTCCGGTGCCCGAGGGAGCGGAGCCGGCCCCGGCGATGCACTAACCTGCCTGCCCGGCCAGCTTGCGCCCTCCCCCCGTGGGGGGGGGGGGGGGGGGGGGGGGGGGGGGGGGGGGGGGGGGGGGGGGGGGGGGGGGGGGGGGGGGGGGGGGGGGGGGGGGGGGGGGGGGGGGGGGGGGGGGGGGGGGGGGGGGGGGCGCGGGGG
>NZ_JBQCGQ010000100.1:0-5308 GCF_051955515.1 Sinomonas sp. | reverse complement strand
TTGTAGATGCCGTGCTCCATGACCGAGGCCTTGAGCGCACGCCAATCGTCCTGAGTGGGAACGTGGACCTTCGCGAAGAGCTCGCGGACCTTCTCGGTCTGCGGCGCCCACTCCTGCTCGGTGTACTTGTCGAAGAACTCCCCCGAGGCGTACTTGGACTTCTCGAACCCGCCGAACGGCGCACCATGCTCCTGCGCGAGCAGGTTGGACGCCCGCAGGGCGTGGAACAGCACGGTGTAGAAGTAGATGTTCGTGAAGTCGAGGCCCTCTTCGGACCCGTAGTGGACGCGCTCCCGCGCGAGGTACCCGTGGAGGTTCATCTGGCCGAGGCCGATCGCGTGCGACTGGGCGTTGCCCTCGGCGACCGACGGAACGGACTGGATGTAGCTCATGTCCGAAACCGCGGACAGCGCACGGATCGCCGTCTCGATCGAAAGGCCGAAGTCGGAGGAGTCCATCGTCTTCGCGATGTTCATCGAACCGAGGTTGCAGGAGATGTCCTTGCCTACCTCCCCGTAGGTGAGGTCCTCGTTGTAGAGCGACGGCGACGAAACTTGGAGGATCTCCGAGCACAGATTGCTCATGGTCACCTTGCCGGCGACCGGGTTCGCGCGGTTCACCGTGTCCTCGAACATGATGTACGGGTAACCCGACTCGAACTGGATCTCCGCGAGGGTCTGGAAGAACTCTCGGGCGTTGATCTTCGTCTTCTTGATCCGCGCGTCGTCGACCATCTCGTAGTACTTCTCGGTGACTGAGATGTCGGAGAATGGCTTGCCGTACACACGCTCCACGTCGTAGGGCGAGAACAAGTACATGTCCTCGTTCCGCTTCGCGAGCTCGAACGTGATGTCCGGGATGACCACGCCGAGGGAGAGGGTCTTGATGCGGATCTTCTCGTCCGCGTTCTCGCGCTTCGTGTCGAGGAAGCGGTAGATGTCCGGGTGGTGCGCGTGCAGGTACACCGCGCCGGCGCCCTGGCGCGCGCCGAGCTGGTTCGCATAGGAGAACGAGTCCTCAAGGAGCTTCATCACGGGGATGACGCCGGAGGACTGGTTCTCGATCTGCTTGATGGGCGCGCCGTGCTCGCGGATGTTCGTGAGCGACAGCGCCACGCCACCGCCGCGCTTGGAGAGCTGCAGGGCGGAGTTGATGCCCCGGGCGATCGACTCCATGTTGTCCTCGATGCGCAGGAGGAAGCACGAGACGAGCTCGCCGCGCTGCTTCTTGCCGGCATTGAGGAACGTCGGGGTGGCGGGCTGGAAGCGACCCGAGATGATCTCGTCCACGAGCTGAGTCGCGAGCTTCTCATCGCCGCGAGCGAGGTGGAGTGCCACCATGCACACTCGGTCCTCGTAGCGCTCGAGGTAGCGCTTGCCGTCGAAAGTCTTGAGGGTGTACGAGGTGTAGAACTTGAATGCGCCGAGGAACGTCTCGAACCGGAACTTCTTCTTGTACGCGCTGCTCCACAGGTCGCGGATGAAGTTCATCGTGTACTGGTCGAGCGTCTCGCGCTCGTAGTAGTCGTGCTTGACGAGGTACTCGAGCTTCTCGTCGAGATCGTGGAAGAACACCGTGTTGGTGTTGACGTGCTCCAGGAAGTACTGGCGCGCCGCGTAGCGGTCGGCCTCGAACTGGATCCTGCCGTCCTCGCCGTACAGGTTCAGCATCGCGTTGAGCTCGTGGTAGCCCAGGCCCTTGTACTTGGCAGGCAATTCTTTGGGGTCAGCGGCCTTGGTATCCACAGCCGCTACTTCTGGTTCTGCGACAGTCGTGTCCAAAATGCGTCCAATCCTTGTTTCACGCGCTCGACGTCCTCGGCCGTGCCCATGAGCTCGAAACGATAAAGGTGAGGGACCTTGCACTTGACGGCGACGATATCGCCGGCAGCACAGAAGTTGTCCCCGAAATTCGTGTTGCCCGCGCTGATGACCCCTCGGATGAAGGATCGGTTCTGCGGGTCGTTCAAGAACCTGATGACCTGCTTCGGCACCGAGCCCGCTCCCCCAGTCCCGCCGTAAGTCGGCACAACGAGCACGAAGGGCTCAGTCGCACGGAGCGGGCGGTCGTGGGGGTGGAGCGGAATGCGTTCGGCGTCGAGTCCCAGCTTCATCACAAAGCGATGAGTGTTGCCCGAGACGGACGAGAAGTAGATCAGCCGGCTTGAAACGAGGCGGGGCTCAGGCTGAGCGGCGGGCGCATCCGCGCCTGCCGAAGCCGTGACCAGAGAGGTCACCTCGGCACCCCCTGGGTGAGAAAAAACGGACGACGGCGGATCAGGCCACCGAAGCGGAGGACGCCTGGGCGAGCTCATCGATCTTGTCGGGGCGGAAGCCGGACCAGTGGCCGCCATCGGTGACGACGACGGGAGCCTGCATGTAGCCCATGGCCTTGAGTCGCTCGAGGGCCTCCGGGTCCTGAGTGACGTCAACGCTCTGATAGGCGATGCCCTTCTTGTCCAGCGCCCGATAGGTGGCGTTGCACTGAACACACGCAGGCTTCGTGTAGACCGTGACGTTCATGGTTCCTTCCCTCCTGGAAGACTCAGCTTTGGCCCATTGCGGGCCCCCCATATGACCGGCGGCCTTCCCAAATGGATCGGACTGCCGTCGGCTGCCTCGATACTACATGTAGTGGTTGGCGCCGCCGCGAACCCCAAGATGATGTCTTACAAGTATGTCATTTCTGGCTCTGGCAGTCCACATGTCCTGCACACTTAACACACAGGACGAGCCGCGAATTTCCGGCCTTCGCAAGCCTCCGTCCACAGGATGTGGAGGGCTCCATGCACACTCGAGAAAAAGATCGTGTCGTTCGCCCTCGGCGTGTCGCGGCACCGGTCCACAACCTTCACACGTGTCGTAGTCTGGTGATCCACCCCCTGACACATCACCCGAGGAGGCCCAGATGGTGAACCCTGTCCACCTCCAGACGCTCCTCGAGGTCGTCCGCCAAGGCTCCTTCGCGGCCGCCGCCCAGCGGCTCGGGTACACGGCCTCTGCGGTGTCGCAGCAGATGGCCGCCCTCGAGCGCGAGACCGGCGTGCAGCTCTTCATCCGCTCCCCCAAGAGCGTGACGCCCACGGAGGCCGCTGTCGTCATGACTCGCCACGCGACCAAGGTGCTCACCGACATCGACGCGCTCAAGGCCGCGACGGCGCGGGCGGCGGAGGCTGCGGGCCACCGACTGAGGCTGGGCATCTTCCCGAGCCTTGCCACCTACGTCCTGCCTGCGGTCCTGAAGAGCGAGCGCTGGCGGCACCTCGGGCTGGACCTCCATGTCTCGGTCGCCGAGCCGGGCGAGACGATCCGCGGCCTCCTCGCGGGAGGCGATCTCGACGTCGTCCTCGTCTATCAGGTAGGCCAGACCGGCATCGCGTGGCCCAACACCATGGACCGCCAGTGGATCGGCGACGATCCGTTCTGTGTCGTCCTGCCGTCGTCATGGGGAATTGCCGACGGCGCTCAGGTCACCGCGCGGCAGCTGGGAGGCATGCCGTGGATCGTCCATCACCCGGGCACAAGCGACGCCGCCGTCATCGACCGCCTCTTCGCAAGCTGCGGCCTCGAGCCGCGCGTCGTCGCGTACAGCGACGACTTCAACGCGAGCATCGGGCTCGCCTCCGCCGGCCTCGGAGCCGCGCTCGTGCCGGAGTTGGCGCTCCAATCACGGCCGGAGGGCGTCGTCGTCGTTGATGTCCCCGAGATCAAGCTCGCGCGGAACATCTTCGCCCTGCGCCCCGGCGGGCCGGGCGAGACACAGACGGGTCTCTTCCTGGACCTCGTGGCGGACACGCTCAAAGCGATCCAGGCGCGCAATCCCGGCGGATCGCGCCGCTGAGGCGCCTACGCTGGGGACCGTGGCGAGGGCATATGTGGGCGTCTCGGGATGGCGCTACGCGACGTGGCGCGGCGACTTCTATCCCCGGGGCCTGCGCCAGAAGGACGAACTGGCGTACGCCGCGGAGCGCATGACCTCCGTGGAGATCAACGGCTCGTTCTACTCCCTGCAGCGCCCGTCGTCGTACGAGACGTGGCGCGACGCGACGCCCGAGGACTTCGTGTTCGCCGTGAAAGGCGGGCGCTTCATCACCCATATGAAACAGCTGCGGGACGTGGAGACGGCGCTGGCGAACTTCTTCGCCTCGGGGATCCTCACGCTGGGCGACAAACTCGGGCCCCTCCTCTGGCAGCTGCCCGAACGCCTGACGTTCGCTCCCGAGGTCCTCGCGCCGTTCTTCGCCCTCCTCCCTCGGACCTCACAGGACGCCGCGCGGCTCGCCGAGCGTCATGACGAGAAGCTCCCGGATCAGCGCGCGGTGACCACTGCGCTCACGCAGCGCCCGCTGATCCATGCCCTCGAGCCCCGGCACGACAGCTTCGACACACCAGAGGCCAGGGCGTTCCTCGCAAGCCACGGCATCTGCACCGTGATCGCCGACAGCGCGGGCCGGTGGCCGGTGCTGCACGACGAGACCGGGGGCTTCCGCTACGTCCGCCTCCATGGCGAGTCCCGGCTCTACGGCGGCGGCTACGCGGACAGCACGCTCGACGCATGGGCAGACCAGATCCGCCGGTGGCTCTCCGACGGTCACGACACCTATGTGTACTTCGACAACGATGCCGACGGCCGAGCCCCGCACGATGCGGTCAACCTCCTCGCGCGCCTCGCGTGAGGGGACTATCTTTTTCTCATGGAGACGGCAGTAAGCCGGCATTTCGGGGAGATCGCCCTTGCGCCGGCGGGGCAACGGAGCATCCCTGGCCGCTACGAGCACGACGGCGTGCCCATCAATCTGGACCTGAGCATCGGCGAGCACGACCGGCTCGACGAAGCCTGTCTGCACAAGGTGGACTATCGCCTGAGATTCCTCCCGGAACTCATAGATTCCGCCCGCGAACGCATAGCGCAGGACCTGCGGGACGAGGATTCACCAGCCGTCGAATACCGGCATTTCCACTGCCAGAACCTCCAGGACGGGAAGGTCCGCGAGGTCTTCGGCGTGGAAAGCCCCGACGAGGTGGACGACAACCGCTTCGTCCAGGCCCTGCGCCTCACCAAGGTGGGGATCTACCCGGGCCAGCCTGAGCGCTACTTCGTGCTCGGCTTCACGCTCGGCGAGGGCTTCACGGACGAGGTGCTCCTCGCGGCCGCGGACGAGGACGGAGTGGTCGACGACGAGGTCGAGTGGGAGTAGCCGGACTCTGACGCCGACATCCCCGCGGGGGGGGCGCGGCGCCGAAGCCGCGGCCGCGGCGGGGGAGGGCGAAGCCGTTGGGGCGGGGGCCCCCCCCCCGGGCGGGGCGGG
>NZ_JBQCGQ010000099.1:0-10376 GCF_051955515.1 Sinomonas sp. | reverse complement strand
TTCAGGCACAGGGACTGCATTTCCTTGATGAGGACCTTGAAGGACTCGGGGACGCCCGGCTCGGGGATGTTCTCGCCCTTGACGATGGCCTCGTAGACCTTCACGCGTCCGTGGATGTCGTCGGACTTGATCGTGAGGAGCTCCTGCAGCGTGTAGGCCGCACCGTAGGCCTCGAGGGCCCACACTTCCATCTCGCCGAAGCGCTGGCCGCCGAACTGCGCCTTACCACCGAGCGGCTGCTGGGTGATCATCGAGTACGGACCGGTGGACCGAGCGTGGATCTTGTCATCCACGAGGTGGTGGAGCTTCAGGATGTACATGTAGCCCACGGAGATCGGGTCCGGGAACGGCTCGCCGGAACGGCCGTCGAACAGCTGCGCCTTGCCCGTGGAGTTGATGAGGCGGTCGCCGTCGCGGGTCACGTTCGTCGAATCGAGGAGACCGGAGATCTCCTCCTCGCGCGCGCCGTCGAACACGGGGGTGGCGAGCTTCTGGTTCGGGCCCGTCTCACGCGGGAGGTTCGGGAGGTTGTTGACCCACTCCGGCTCGCCCTCGATCTTCCAGCCGGTCTTAGCGACCCACCCGAGGTGCGTCTCGAGGACCTGGCCGACGTTCATTCGGCCCGGCACGCCGAGCGGGTTGAGAACGACGTCGACGGGAGTTCCGTCGGCGAGGAACGGCATGTCCTCGATGGGCAGGATCTTGGAGATGACGCCCTTGTTGCCGTGGCGGCCGGCGAGCTTGTCGCCGTCCGTGATCTTGCGCTTGGCAGCGACATAGACGCGCACGAGCTGGTTGACGCCCGGGGGCAGCTCGTCGTCGTTGTCGCGGTCGAAGACGCGGACGCCGATGACGGTGCCGGACTCGCCGTGCGGGACCTTGAGGGACGTGTCACGGACCTCGCGGGACTTCTCGCCGAAGATCGCGCGCAGGAGGCGCTCCTCCGGGGTCAGCTCGGTCTCACCCTTCGGGGTGACCTTGCCGACCAGGATGTCGCCGGCCTCGACCTCAGCGCCGATGTGGATGATGCCGCGCTCGTCGAGCTGCGACAGCACTTCCTCGGACACGTTGGGAATGTCACGGGTGATCTCTTCCGCGCCCAGCTTCGTGTCGCGGGCATCGATCTCGTGCTCCTCGATGTGGATCGAGGACAGGACGTCCTCGGACACCAGGCGCTGCGAGAGGATGATCGCGTCCTCGAAGTTGTGGCCCTCCCACGACATGAACGCAACGAGGAGGTTGCGGCCGAGCGCGAGCTCGCCCTGATCAGTCGCCGGGCCGTCGGCGATGATGCCGCCGAGCTCGAGGCGGTCGCCCTCGTTCACGAGAACCCGGTGGTTGTAGCAGTTGCCCTGGTTCGAGCGGTCGAACTTGCCGATGCGGTAGTTCGTCTCCGTGCCGTCGTCGTTCAGGACGACGACGAGGTCCGCCGAGACCTCGGTGACGACGCCCGCCTTCGTGGCCACGACGACATCGCCCGCGTCAACCGCTGCGGAGCGCTCCATGCCGGTGCCGACGAACGGCGCCTCGGAACGGACGAGCGGCACGGCCTGACGCTGCATGTTGGCGCCCATGAGGGCTCGGTTCGCGTCGTCGTGCTCGAGGAAGGGGATGAGGGCGGTCGCGACCGACACCATCTGGCGCGGGGAGACGTCCATGAACTCGACCTCATCGGCCGGGATGAGGACCGGCTCGCCGCCGCCGCCGCGCTGGCGGACGAGGACCATGTCCTCGGCGAAGCTGCCGTCCTCGTTCAGGGGCGAGTTGGCCTGCGCGATCTGGACCTCGGCCTCGTCGTCTGCCGTGAGGTACTCGACCTGGTCGGAGACCACGCCGTTGCTCACCTTGCGGTACGGCGTCTCGATGAACCCGAACGGGTTGATCCGACCGTACGAGGCGAGAGAGCCGATCAGGCCGATGTTCGGGCCTTCAGGGGTCTCGATCGGGCACATGCGGCCGTAGTGCGACGGGTGGACGTCACGGACCTCCATGCCGGCGCGGTCGCGGGAGAGGCCGCCGGGGCCGAGCGCCGAGAGACGGCGCTTGTGGGTGAGGCCCGAGAGCGGGTTGTTCTGGTCCATGAACTGCGAGAGCTGCGACGTTCCGAAGAACTCCTTGATCGCAGCCACCACGGGCCGGATGTTGATGAGGGTCTGCGGCGTGATCGCCTCGACGTCCTGAGTCGTCATGCGCTCGCGCACCACGCGCTCCATGCGGGACAGGCCGGTGCGGACCTGGTTCTCGATGAGCTCGCCGACGGCGCGGATGCGGCGGTTGCCGAAGTGGTCGATGTCGTCGACCTCGACGCGGACCTCGAACGGCTGGCCGTCGCGGACGCCCGGGATGGACTTCTGGCCTGCGTGCAGCGCGACGAGGAACTTGATCATCGCCACGATGTCCTCGATGTGGAGGACCGAGGCGTCGCGGTCGGAGAGCGGGCGGTCGACGCCGAGCTTCCGGTTGATCTTGTAGCGGCCGACCTTGGCGAGGTCATAGCGCTTCGGGTTGAAGTAGAGGTTGTCGAGCAGCGACTGGGCCGCGTCGACCGTGGGGGGCTCGCCCGGACGGAGCTTCCGGTAGATGTCCAGGAGCGCGTCCTCACGGGTCTCCGTGGTGTCCTTCTCAAGCGTGGCCCGGATCGAGTCGTACTCGCCGAACTCCTCGAGGATCTGCCCCTCGCTCCAGCCGAGCGCCTTGAGGAGGACGGTCACCGACTGCTTGCGCTTGCGGTCGAGGCGCACGCCGACCTGGTCGCGCTTGTCGATCTCGAGTTCGAACCAGGCACCGCGGGACGGAATGATCTTCGCGGTGAAGATGTCCTTGTCGCTCGTCTTGTCCGCCGCGCGCTCGAAGTAGGCGCCCGGGGAACGGACGAGCTGGGAGACGACGACACGCTCGGTGCCGTTGACCACGAACGTGCCCTTTTCGGTCATGAGCGGGAAGTCGCCCATGAACACGGTCTGCTGCTTGATCTCGCCCGTGTTGTTGTTCATGAACTCGGCCTTGACGTACAGCGGGGCCGAGTAGGTGGCGTCGCGCTCCTTGCACTCCTCCATGGTGTACTTCGGATCCGCGAACTCAGGGTCCGAGAAGCTCAGGGACATGGTGCCCTGGAAGTCCTCGATCGGGGAGATCTCCTCGAAGATGTCGGCGAGGCCGGACGTGGTGGCGACGCTTGCGTCGCCTTCCTCCGCGGCCTTGGCCACGCGGGCCTGCCAGCGCTCGTTGCCGACGAGCCAGTCAAAGGACTCGGTCTGGAGGGCGAGGAGGTTGGGGACGTCGAGGGGCTCGTGAATCTTGGCGAAAGAGAGCCGGCTACGCGCGCCGTCCGTGTTAGCGGTTTGGGTATCAGAGGTGCTCGAGGCGACCAAGAGGGATCCTTCCACAGACCTTCAGGATTGTCCGCACCCTCCCCCAACCATGCGGCTGCCCAGCAACTGTTCTGTTAAATGGACGGCCGCCCACGAGCCCACCGCTATATGAAGGCTGGAGGTCAGAAAGGGAGAACGCAAAGATCTAGCATAGCCGCTTTAAGCGCACGTGTCTAGCGCACAAGTCGGATCCGGTCAAGTGCCTTCGAGCGGGGGCTTCATCGCCATCGCGAGGCAGGTGCGGAGTGATCCTGCAGCTGAAACTGTACACCCAGTTCGCAGCCCGCGCGCGGGGCGGTTCAACGGCGGTAGCCTGAACAGACGAGGCATACAACCGGCCCACAACGACGTGACAGGAGACGCCATGAGCAGCGGCATCGACGATGTGGTCATCCTCTCGGCAGCGCGTACCCCCTTCGGACGGCTCAACGGACAGCTCGTGAGCTTCTCCGCCGTCGACCTCGGCGCGCATGCCATCACTGCGGCCCTCGGCAGGAGCGGGGTGCGGCCGGACGCCGTGGACGCCGTCATCATGGGTCAAGTCCTCCAAGCCGGCGCAGGGCAGAATCCGGCGCGCCAGAGCGCCGTGGCCGCGGGCATCGGCTGGAACGTCCCGTGTGTCACCCTCAACAAGGTGTGCCTCTCCGGGCTTACCGCGGTGATCGACGCCGCCCGCATGATCCGCGCCGGCGACGCGACCGTGGTCGTCGCGGGCGGCCAGGAGTCCATGAGCCGCGCCCCGCACGTGCTGCCCGGCTCGCGGCAGGGCTGGATGTACGGAACCGTTGCCGCGCTCGACGTCGCGGCCCACGACGGCCTCACCGACGCCTTCGACGGGCAGTCGATGGGCCTCTCGACGGAGAGCCGCAACCTGACACTCGGCATCGACCGGAAGTCGCAGGACGAGGTCGCAGCTGCCTCGCATCAGAGGGCAGCGCGGGCCCAGAAAGACGGCGTGTTCGACGACGAGATCTCGCCGATCGAGGTCAAGCAGCGCAAGGGCGATCCGATCCCGGTGACGACGGACGAGGGGGTGCGCCCGAACACGAGCGTCGAGACGCTCGCGCCGCTCAAGCCCGCCTTCGCGTCCGACGGGACGATCACCGCGGGCAACTCGTCGCCGCTCTCGGACGGCGCCGCCGCCCTCGTCCTGGCGAGCCGCGCCTATGCCGAGGAGCGCGGGCTCCCCTGGCTCGCCGTCGTCGGCAAGCCCGGGCAGGTGGCGGGACCCGACAACTCACTCCACTCGCAGCCGTCGAACGCGATCGCGAACGCGCTCTCGCGCGCGGGCTGGACCACCGAGGATCTTGACTTCATCGAGATCAACGAAGCATTCGGCTCGGTCGCGGTCCAGTCGCTCAAGGACCTCAAGTACCCGCTCGAGAGGACGAACATCCACGGCGGCGCGATCGCCCTCGGGCACCCGATCGGGGCATCCGGGGCCCGTCTCGCAGGCCACGCCGCGCTCGAGCTCGCGCGCCGCGGGAAGGGACGCAGCGCCGTCGCCCTCTGCGGGGGTGGCGGGCAGGGCGAGGCGCTCCTGCTCTTCCGGGACTGAGCGGCCCGTGAGCGGACACTCGCGTTTCCTGGACGATGCCGCGGCGCGCGGCTTACGCATCGAAGTCGCCGCCCGCGGGCGCGCCCGCAGCCTCGAGGAAGCGGCTGCCAATCTGGGGATCGAGCCACGGGAGATCGTGAAGTCTCTGGTGGTCCGGCACCCGGACGGGAGCTTCCTGTTCGCGCTCATCCCCGGCGACCGGCAGATCTCGTGGCCCAAGCTCCGCAAGCTCGTCGGGGTGAACCGGCTCTCCATGCCGGCCGCCGACGTCGCGCTTGAAGCAACCGGCTACGAACGCGGAACCATCACCCCGCTCGGCTCGACCACGGCCTGGCCCGTCTACGCCGACGCGAGCATCAGCGGGCGCATCTCCCTCGGGGCCGGCGAACACGGCCGGAGCGCGTTCGTGGACGCGGAGGACCTGCTCACGACGCTCGGCGCGACGGTGGCAGACATCAGCGATCCCCTCTGAACGAGCAAACCCCTGACGGGGACCAGCTCAACGGGAAGGGCCCCGGTTCCGTTCTGGAACCGGGGCCCTTCGGGCAAGCGCGCGAGCTTACTTGAGGGTGACGGTAGCGCCAGCGGCCTCGAGGACCTCCTTGGCCTTCTCCGCCGCCTCCTTGTTGGCGCCCTCGAGGACGGCCTTGGGAGCACCGTCGACGAGGTCCTTGGCCTCCTTGAGGCCGAGCGACGTGAGGCCACGGACCTCCTTGATGACCGCGATCTTCTTGTCGCCAGCAGCCTCGAGGATGACGTCGAAGGAGTCCTTCTCCTCCTCAGCAGCAGCCTCAGCACCGCCGCCGGCGGGGCCGGCCACGGCCACGGCAGCAGCGGTGACCTCGAAGACCTCCTCGAACTTCTTCACGAACTCGGAGAGCTCGATGATGGTGAGCTCCTTGAAGGCCTCGATCAGCTCGTCCTGGGTGAGCTTCGCCATGGTTGGCGTCCTTTCGTTTCAGTGGCGCGGCCGGGGTGTGCCCTCAGCGCGCCGAGTATGTGGGGGGTTGAGATCAGCTCTCGGCAGGGGCCTCGGCGGGAGCTTCAGCAGCCTCCGCAGGAGCCTCGGCCTCAGCGGCCGGAGCCTCGGAAGCCGCGGGAGCGCCGCCCTCTTCCTCAAGCTTGATGCGCAGCGCATCGATGACGCGCGCGACGGCGGACATGGGCGCCTTGAGGACGCCGGCAACCCGTGCGAGCTGCAGTTCGCGGGACTCCAGGGCGGCCAGAGCGGCCACCTCGTTCGCGTCGAGCGCCTTGCCCTCGAAGTAGCCGGTCTTGATGACCAGCTGCTTGTTCTCCTTGGCAAAATCGGTGAGGCTCTTGGCGGCCGCCACGGCGTCACCCTTGATGAACGCGATCGCGGTCGGTCCGGCAAGCTGGCCGTCGAACGCCTCGACGCCGGCCTCCTTTGCGGCGATGGCGGTCAGGGTGTTCTTCACGACCGAGAACTTGTTGTCCTGGCCGAGCGCACGACGCAGCTTCTTGAGCTGGGCGACGGAGAGCCCACGGTATTCGGTCAGGACTGCTGCGGCCGAATCCTGGAAATCCTTGGTGATCTCCTCGACAGCTGCCACCTTGCTAGGCGTTGCCATAACCCTCCTTCCGGGGAAACTAGGCCGATTACTCGGTTCCCGGAAAATACGAACGCCCCGCGCAGATGCACGGGGCGTGGAGAGCTGGCGCGCGAGGGCGCACCAGAGCTTGGCGCTCGTTCACCTGCGCAGGCCGCCCCTTCCGGGGACCTTAGACTGTTACCGCATGCTCAGAGCACACGAAACAGCGACCGGCGGTCTTTGGTCTTTACAGAGTACGCGACGTGTCGACATCGAACCAAATCCGCAGGTCAGCTGCCGAGCAGATCGCTCAGGGCCCGTCTCCGCGCGTCCTCAAGGGCAGCGGCGACGTTCCGGATGAGCAGCACGAGCCAGCCCAGCACCACTCCCGCCACGAACAGCTCCATCGCGGTCATGTTGTAGTACGCCAGGGGGTACCAGAGGAACACGGCCAGCACCGCTCCCCCGAGCATCACGAAGCCCGTGACCTGGAACGTGCGGCTCAGCCCGGGAACCCATTTGGGGAGTCCGACGACGAGCGCAACATACGCGCCGGACATCGACGTGGCGAGAGTGTTGTGCGCGGGCATGAACACGTCGACCGGGACGAGGCCCGTGCAGGCCAGGAGGATCCCCATGAGGACCAGGCACACGAGCACGGGACGCGTCTTCACGTCTCCCCGGACTTCCTTCGGCGCGCCCGCGTGAGCCTCGGCGTTGTCGGCGCGATACGCCGCAAGGGCCTGGATGTCCCGGGTCACGTATTCGGCAAGCATGGTGATGACGATCCCGCCCGTCACGAGCGTTGCGTTGAAGGCCCACGCCACGCCGCTGTTCGCCGCGCCGAGGACGCTGAAGTTGACCTCCCACCAGTTCGGGTTCGTCGTGGTGACCATCGACGTCAGCACGCCGGCCCCAAGGTAGGTCGCGAGGAGGTTCGAGAGGAGGTAGCTGTTCATGCGAGCGCCCGACTGGTACGTCGCGTAGGCCGCAAGGCCTCCGACGATCGAGGTCGCGATCGCGCCCGCGAACGGATCCATCGTGAGGCTTCCGAACGCCTGCTGGAAGATCCGGAACCCTGCCCAGGCAGCCATGAACGCGATGGCGCCGTGCACGGCTGCCAGCGCGAGCAGACCCAGATAACGGCGCCATGCCGGACGTTCCACGAGCCAATGGTGCTGGGGATGGTCGTAGCTGTGCCGGTACGCGAGCGGGAGGACGATCGCCGCGACCACCCCGCCGATGACGGCGGCCACGTCACCCACGCCATTGCCCCCCGAGAGCCCGGGCCGGCGGCCGGCGAAGGCGATCAGGGCCGCGACAAAGCTGACGACGACGGCGATCCCCGCTACCTGCGCGGCCCTCGCCTCGGTGCGGACCGCCGAGGTGGGAGGAACCGGGAGACGGAAGGCTGCCTCCGCCAGCGCCTGCTCTTCGTCATCGAGCGGGTGGCTCATCCGAGCCTCCTGTACCACTCGCCGTCGTACCCCGCGGGCCTGAAACCCAGGGCCTCGTTGATGGCGAGCATGTGCTGATTCTCCTCCGCGTTGAACGTGACGACCTTGCGTGCCGTGGGAAACCGTTCGCGGTACGCCCGGAGGTTCGCGAGCTTCATCAGCAGGCCCAGCGAGTGGCCGCGATGCTCCGGCACAACGAGCGTATCGTCCTGGTCCGCCACGTCCTCCTTGCCTGAGCGCACCCACAGGGAGGTATACCCGGCCAGACGGCCGGTCGAACGATGGCGGGCGACGGCGTAGAGCGGCAGGGTGCTCGCGTCCAAGAGCTGGGCCTCGAGTGAGGCGACCCGCTCGGCGTCCCACTCGGCGGCGTCCCAGGCGTCCACGCCCGACGGCGCGTCGGTGGACATGCGTGCCAGCAGGAGCGCCATCTCGTCCTGGAACTCCTCCGGGATGCCCTCCCAGAGCAGCACCTCGTACGCCCCGGCCGCGGCGGCTCTCGCCGCAGCCTCGAGAGCCGGCCATCCGTCGTCGTACGCGTCGAGGACAAGCTCGCTGAAGCGCTCGATCTGGCTGAGCGCGAAGCCCGCTGCGCGGGCGAACGAGACCGAACGCTGGCCCGCCGGCAACGCGCCCGCACGCGTCGAGGGCACCACGACGTCCTCCGTTTCGAATCCCACCGGGTGCTCCGTGAACGAGTTCAGCAGGGTCCGGCCATAGCGCTCGGCTTCCTCGATGGCCGCGGCGAGCAGAACGCGTCCAATCCCCCGGCCCGCGAACTCGTCGAGCACCTCCGCCCGGACCGTCGCGCGGTCGCGGTCTTCCTTGAGCGGCATCTGGCACCAGCCCCGCCCCACCATGCGACCGGCGAGGCGGACGAAGAACAGCGAGGTGAGCTCGTAGCGGGTATCCCGCCAGACCCCGAGCCGGAAGGCCGCGGGCGAGCAGCGGTCGTCGTTGCCCCAGATCTGCCGCTCGATCGAATCGGTGAGCTCGGAGAACTCCCGGAAGTCCGCCCCATCCTCATCGTGGATGGAGGCGGGCAGTCGAAGACGCTGCACCCCGTGCTGGGAGCTCATGGGGCCAGTCTCACAAACGCCCCGTACATGCACAACGCCCCTCCCCGCGGACTGCGGGAAGGGGCGTTGCGTGGGAAAGCTCGATCAGCCCTCGGTATTGATCTTCTCGGGCTTCCGGGACTTACGTCGGGCAAGCGCCTCATTCTTCGGCGCTCACCCTCCGTGCGTTCCTCAGCCCTCGAGGAGAACGCGGGTCACGTTCGGGTCCATCGGAACGCCCGGACCGAACGTCGTCGCCACTGTGGCCTTCTGGATGTAGCGGCCCTTCGAAGCCGACGGCTTGAGGCGAAGCACCTCATCGAGCGCGGCCGCGTAGTTCTCGGCCAGCTGGCGCGAGTCGAACGAGGTCTTGCCGATGATGAAGTGCAGGTTGGCGTGCTTGTCGACGCGGAAGTCGATCTTGCCGCCCTTGATGTCCGTTACGGCCTTCGCGACATCCGGGGTCACGGTGCCGGTCTTGGGGTTCGGCATGAGGTTGCGGGGACCGAGGATGCGGCCCAGGCGGCCGACCTTGCCCATGAGCTCCGGGGTGGCCACGGCGGCGTCGAAGTCCGTCCAGCCCCCCTGGATGCGCTCAATCAGGTCGTCCGAACCGACGAAGTCGGCGCCGGCGGCCTCGGCCGCTGCAGCCTTGTCGCCGGTCGCGAAGACGAGGACGCGAGCGGTCTTGCCGGTGCCGTGCGGGAGGTTGACCGTGCCGCGGACCATCTGGTCCGCCTTGCGGGGGTCGACGCCGAGGCGGAAGGCGACCTCAACGGTCGCGTCCGTCTTCGAGGGGTTGATCTCCTTGGCGAGGGCGATACCCTCCGCCGGAGCGTACAGCTTGCCGGTCTCGATCTTCGCGGCCGCTGCCTCGTATGCTTTGCTGCGCTTTGCCATGCTGCTCTGTTTCTCCTTGTGCAGTTGTGGTCTCAATGGGCCGCGCTCGGCCCTGCCACGGACGACGGCGGAAATCGCCGTGCGTCATTTGTCTTCAGTGAGAGGAAGGCCGTCAGCCTTCTACGGTGATACCCATGCTGCGGGCCGTGCCCGCGATGATCTTCTTCGCGGCCTCGACGTCATTCGCGTTGAGGTCCTCGAGCTTGGTCTTGGCGATCTCCTCGACCTGAGCGTCCGTCAGCTTCGCCACCTTCACAGTGTGCGGGGTCGCGGAACCCTTGGGAACGCCCGCAGCCTTCTTGATGAGCTCGGCCGCCGGCGGGGTCTTGGTGATGAATGTGAAGGAGCGGTCTTCGTAGACCGTGATCTCCACGGGGATGACGTTGCCGCGCTGGGATTCCGTTGCGGCGTTGTACGCCTTGCAGAATTCCATGATGTTGACACCGTGCTGACCGAGCGCAGGACCGATCGGCGGGGCC
>NZ_JBQCGQ010000098.1:0-3148 GCF_051955515.1 Sinomonas sp. | reverse complement strand
GCCTTGGACGCCGCCCGGATCCGCTCGGCCTCCGCCTCGGCGGAAACCCCCGCAGGAACCGCCCCATCGGAAGGCTCCCGCACCGGGGCCGGCATCTGCCGCACCGGCCCCACAACCCGCCCCGGAGTCACACCAACGCCGTGAAACTGCTGCATCTTCGACCTCGAACTTTCTCCGCTCGTCAGGCGGCGACAGGTTCAGCTGCGACGGCCTCCGGGGCCTTCCTGCCAACGTAGCGCTTGAGGCCGATGGTGGCCAGAGCGGTCACGACCACGCCCACGGCAATCGAGACGACCCACAGGAGGAAGTTGTCGATCGCGAAGAAGACGAAGATTCCGCCGTGCGGAGCCTTGGACGTGACGCCGAAGCCCATCGACAGTGCACCCGTGATCGCGCCGCCCAGCATCGAGGCGGGGATGACGCGGAACGGATCCGCTGCGGCGAACGGGATGGCGCCCTCGGAGATGAACGCTGCGCCCAGGAGCCACGCGGCCTTGCCGTTCTCGTGCTCGGTCGCGTTGAAGTTGCGGTGGTCGAGGACGGTGGCGAGGGCCATGGCGAGCGGTGGGACCATGCCAGCGGCCATGACGGCGGCCATGATCTCCCACGGAGCATGGTTCGTGGCGGACGCGGCGCCGAGGCCGGCGACGGCGAACGAGTAGGCCACCTTGTTGACCGGGCCACCGAGGTCGAAGCACATCATGAGGCCGAGGATGATGCCGAGGACGATCGCCGCAGCGCCGGACATGCCGGACAGCCAGGAGTTGAGGGCGTTGGTCACCCAGGCGATCGGGCCGCCGAGCACCACGAACATGAGGCCGGAGGAGATGATCGAGGCGACGAGCGGGATGATGGCCACGGGCATGAGGCCCCGGAGCCAGCGCGGTGCCGAGAGCGATCCGAGCCAATGTGCCGTGTAGCCGGCCAAGAGGCCGCCCACGATGCCGCCGAGGAAGCCGGCGCCCATGAAGCCCGCGACGGCGCCGGCCGTGAAGCCGGGTGCAATGCCTGGGCGGTCAGCGAGGGCATAGCCGATGTAGCCGGCGAGGGCCGGGACCAGGAAGCCGATCGAGAGGCCGCCGATCTTGAACAGCACCGCACCGAGATACGCACCGAGCGGTCCCCATGCCTGCGAGCCGAACTCGCTCGGCAGGTTGAACAGGTTGTTCTTGACCACGATCGTGTCGGCGTACTTCGTGATGTCGTAGCCGCCGAGCAGGAAGCCGAGCGCGATGAGAAGGCCGCCCGCTGCGACGAACGGGATCATGTAGCTGACGCCGGTGAGCAGGGCGCGCTTGAGCTTCGCGCCGGTGGACTCGCGGCCTTCGGGAGCGGCCGACGACGGCCCACCCGCGGTGCCCGCGAGGCGCCGGCCGTTGGGGTCGGCTGCCGTGGCGAGGGCCTCGTCGATCATGACGCGAGGCTCGTCGATCGCGCGCTTGACAGGGGACTGGACATACGGCTTGCCGGCGAAGCGCTGCTTGTCGCGCACGTCGACGTCAACGGCGAAGACCACGGCGTCGGCGGCGTCGATGACCGACTGTGCCAGCGGCGTCGCGCCCGCAGAGCCCTGAGTCTCCACCTGGACGTCGATGCCCTGCTCCTTGCCTGCCGCGACGAGCGAATCGGCGGCCATGTAGGTGTGCGCAATGCCGGTGGGGCATGCGGTCACGGCGACGATGCGTCGGACCGCGGTCTTCGTCATCGACGGGGCCGCCGACGGCGCGGCCTCGGTCTCGGCGGAGGGAGTGAGTCCCAGGGCCTCGTTCACAAGCGCGACGACATCCCGGGGAGTGCGTGCCGCGCGGAGGGCAGCCGTGAAGTCCTTCTTGATGAGGCTCCGGGCGAGCTTCGCGAGGAGCTTGAGGTGCTCCTGATCGGCCCCGGAGGGAGCTGCGATGAAGAAGACGATGTCTGCCGGGCCGTCCTTGGCACCGAAGTCCACCGGCCGCGAGAGTCGGGCCATCGCGAGGGACGGTACGGTCACGGCCTCGGAGCGGCAGTGGGGGATCGCGATCCCGCCGGGTACGCCCGTGGCCGTCTTCTGCTCGCGCGCATACGCGTCCGCGAAGAGGCCTTCGGCGCCGGTCGCGCGGCCTTCGGCGGCCACAGTCTCGGCGAGCTTCCGGATCACGTCGGCCGAAGCGTCGCCGAGGGCGACGTCCAGCAGGACCAGCTCCGGGCTGATGAGTTCGGTCATGGTCAGTCCTTCGTGAGAGCCGTGACGGTCACGGCAGAGGGGTGGGTCTGGTTGACAGCCGGGACGGTGGATCCCGGCAGGGAGGCGGCCGCCGCACCATGGGCGACTGCCTGACGGAGGCGGCCTTCGGCGTCCGCTCCGGAGATGTCGGCCAAGAGGTACCCGGCCAGGGAGGAGTCGCCGGCACCAACGGTGCTGACGGCTCGGATGGGGGCATGCGTGGCGAGCCACGCGCCGTCGGCCGTCACAAGGACGGCGCCTTTCGCGCCGAGGGTGGCGAGCACAGCGCCCACTCCGGCGTTCACGAGGGAGCGCGCAGCGGTAGCCGCCCGCTCTGGCGAGGCCTCGAGCTCCGCCGGGGTGCCGGCGTCGTGAAGGCCCACGAGTGCGGCGAGCTCGGCGAGCTCATCCGCGTTCGGCTTGAGGAGATCGGGTCGGCCGCCGAGCGACGCCTCAAGAGGCGCGCCGGAGGAGTCGATCGCGATCTTCGGGGCGTCGTCGCCGAACTCGGCGCGGAGCCGCTCGGCGACGGACGTGTAGAAGGAGGCGGGGACGCCGGGTGGGAGGGAGCCGGCGAGCACCACCCATGAAGCCCCGCTCGACTGCTTCACCAGGAGGGTGAGCAGCTGCTCCTGCTGGTCCGCGCTGAGCTCGGGGCCCGGCTCGTTGACCTTGGTGGTCACGCCGCCGGGCTCGGTCAGCGTGACGTTGGAGCGGAGGGTCTGGCCGATGGGGAGCGCCGCGAACGGGACGCCGCGCGCCTCGAGTCCCACGACCACGGGGTCGCCGGGATCGCCGGGGAGGACTGCGAGCGTGTCGAGGCCCGACGCGACGAGCGCGCGGGACACGTTGACACCCTTGCCGCCGGATTCCTGGCGCACGGCGACGGCGCGCTGTACCTCACCTCGGAGGAGGGGGCCGCCGAGTTCGACCGTGCGGTCGAGGCTT
>NZ_JBQCGQ010000097.1:0-2863 GCF_051955515.1 Sinomonas sp. | reverse complement strand
CGAGCGCCTCCGGAGTCCCCCCCCATGTGGCGGTGGGGAAACCCCCAGTGGGCTTACCCCGCGGGGGGGGGCACCCGGGTTGCCCCCCGCCTCTCGGATGCCTATTTATCGGGCTTCAACCCACGCCAAATCAGCTCGCGCTGTGCCGTCCTCGCGTCGCGATGTAGAGCGCAGCTTCCTTCTGGAGCTGCCGTTCCGCGTCCAGCTCGCGCTGGATCTCCGCAAGCGTTGCCGCCGCGTTGTCCTGGCGCTCCGCCGTGGCCCGCTGCTGCGCAGCGAGGTCCTGCTGGGCCGCGAGCTGGTCGGAGATCCGCGACATGAGCGTGGCGAGCTTGGCTTGCTGCACCGCGAGGAGGCGCTGGGTCTCCTGGAGCACGGCGAGCGTCTCGGCCGTGGTCTGGGGCGCTGCCGCCTCGGACAGCTGCGCGTCGGCGTCAGCGAGCATGAGCTGGAGCTCGCTGTCGATCTGAGTGCCCTCGGAGGAGCTAGTCAGCGCCGCGCGCACCGCTGCCCGGCGCGCTGGCGTCATCAGCGGCGAGTCCGACGACGGGGAGTCGGCCGCTGGGGCGAGGTCGCCGTCGTCGTCCGCTCTCTCGAGTCGGTCCGCAACAACAGCCGGCGCGGGCACCGGGGCAGGCTCGGAGCCGACGTCGACCATCGACTGCGCTGCGCGCTCCCCGGGCTTCGTGATGTCAACCGTGCGCCGCAGCGGCACCTCCTTGATGAAGAGGACCGCGAGGACCGCGACGATGCCGATGATGCCCGCGACGAGGAACGACTCGGCCGAGGCATCGCCGAACGCGCTCCGGACTACGTCCGCGATGGGGGCTGGCATGTCGTTCAGGTCAAGGCTCGCTCCGCCGGTCGAGCCTGCCGGGATCTTGATCCCCTTGGCTGCGAGACCCTGTGCAATGAGATCCGTCGAGCGGTTGTTCAGGATCGTGCCAAGGACCAGGACGCCGATGGCGCCGAACACCGAGCGGAAGAACGCCACGGTGGAGCTTGCTGTGCCGATGACGGCTACGGGCACCGTGTTCTGGACGGCGAGGACGAGGTTCTGCATCGTCATGCCGAGACCGAGGCCGAGCACGAAGGAGAAGACGCCGGTCAGGGTGAGGTCGGTGGTGTGGTTGATCGTTCCGAGCAGGCCCATGCCGCCGGCGACGAAGATCGTGCCGGTGACGAGGTAGGCCTTCCACTTGCCGAAGCGCGAGATGAGCTGGCCCGTGACTACTGAGCCGAGGAAGTTCCCCGCGATCATGGGGAGCGTGAGGAGTCCTGCTTCGGTTGGCGTTGCATCTCGAGAGACCTGGAAGTACTGGCCCAGGAAGGACGACGAGGCGAACATCGAGACGCCGACCGCCGAGGACGCGATGATGCTGAGCGCGGTCGTCCGGTTCGCGATGATCTTCAGAGGGATGATCGGCTGCGCGACCTTGGACTCGACGATCATGAGCAGGACGATGCCCACGGCAGAGCCGCCCACCATGACGGCCGACTGCCAGGACCACCAGTCGTAGTAGTTTGCCTGCCCGGCGAACGAGACCCAGATCAGGAGCGTGCTGACCGAGGCGCTGAGCAGCACGGCGCCCAGCCAGTCGATCTTCGCAGGACGGCGCACGTGTGTGAGCTTGAGCGTCATCTGGATGAGGATGAGCGAAATGATAGCGAGCGGCACGCACACGAAGAACGTCCAGCGCCAGCCAAGGGGCGAGTCGACGATGAAGCCGCCGAGGAGCGGGCCGCCCGCGGTGCCGACGGCCATGACTGCGCCCATGTAGCCCGAGTAACGCCCGCGCTCGCGCGGCGGGATCATGGCGCCGATGATCGCCTGGGCGAGCGCCATCAGGCCGCCCATGCCGATGCCCTGCACCACACGGGCCCCGATCATCTCGGGGATGCTCTGCGAGATGCCGGCCACCACCGAACCGATCACGAAGATGATGATGTTGACCTGAGTGAGCAGCTTCTTGTCGAAGAGGTCAGCGAGCTTGCCCCAGATCGGCACGGTCACGGCGCTCGCCAGGAGCGACGCCGTGATGATCCATGCGAAGTCCGTCTGGGTGCCCTTGAGGTCGGCCATGATGGTCGGGAGGGCGTTCGAGACGATGGTGCTCGAGAGGATCGCCGTGAAGAATGCGGCGAGGAGGCCGGTGAGGGCCTCGAGGATCTGACGGTGGCTCATCTGCGGAGCCGCAACATCAGTGTGCTGCAAGGGCTTCCTCCTTCTGGTCGTCGTTCTCAAGGGAAGCGGTCCGGGCCGTCGGCTGGCTGGCCTTCCGCAGGGTGTCGTTGAGTCGCTGCATCGAATCCGTGCACGCCGAGGCCTCCGATTCCTCCCACCCGGAGAGGAACTCGAGCAGGCGTGCCGTCCGCGCCTCCTCGACCTCGGCGAGCTTCGCCGTGCCCGCCTCGGTGAGCTCGAGCAACTGCGCGCGCCGGTCCTCGGGATCACGACGACGGGCCACGAGCCCCCGCTCTTGGAGCTCGGCGATGTGCCGGCTCAGCACGGGCGCGCTCACGTTGAGCTTTTCCGCGATGTCCACCGCGCGGCCGCCGAATTCGCTGATCATGCGGAGCACGCCGGCCTCGGCGGTGCCGACCTCGTGCGCCTTGTGCTCGTGCGCGAGACACCGGAGGGTCCGCTGGAGGTCGAAAACCGTGTGGATCAGCGCTCGGGCTGTCTGTGGTTCGACGGGCATGGTCACTTCCCTCGATTGATTGCTTGCAGCAACTATATGCCGCAGATGGTTGCTTAGGCAAACTAATGTGAGGAAGGCCGCTTAAAGCGGTTGCGCCGTCACATCCGCAGGGTGTCGTTGAGTCGCTGCATCGAATCCGTGCACGCCGAGGCCTCCGATTC
>NZ_JBQCGQ010000096.1:0-7047 GCF_051955515.1 Sinomonas sp. | reverse complement strand
GGCGCGGCGCAGGGATTGGTGGCCGCCTGTGCAGGCGGCGCCGCGGTCTGGGGCGCGATCGCGACGAAGACCGCCGCGAACAGCAGCGCAGAGAGCCACGCGGCAAGGGGCCGCCGGGTGCTCTGGAACACGGAACGGCGGCTGGATCGGGGTGCTACTCGCTGGCCCACGGCGACTCCTCGCTAGGAAGGGCTCTTGACTCGGAAGGGCTCTTGGACTGGGGAACTTCGGTCACGGCACGGCAGATCGGATGCCTCATCGCCGGCTGCTCTCGTCGCGCTCCCACAGGGGGGAGCCGGCGGACGGGAGCGACTGCCGCCGCCCCATGAGGGCGAACGTCGCGTAGACTGCGGCGTCGAGGGCAGAGAGCGGTCCGCGCACGGAGGCCACGAGGCCCCGGAACGTCCGCATCGGCGCACCTCCTCCGGTGGAGGCGGGGGCGCGGTACACACGATGGAGGGTGGAAACCAGGGACGACGTGGTCCGTGGCGGACGCACCACCACGGGCTCGCCGTCGAGGAACACCTTGTGCCCTGGATCGAACACAGTGTCCACGAAGTAGTCGTCGGCGGCGCCTTCGGGGAAGGCGCCCATGAGCCGGTGCCCTTCTTCGGTCATGGCGTAACACCCGGCGCCCCAGAGCGCGGTGCGATTCGAGGGAATCCGCACCCGGGCTCGGTAGTAGGCGGCCACGAGAGGGTCGCATCCGGACGTGTCGTACCGGAAGTCGGGCCGCCCGGCCAGGTATTCGCCTCGTGCGAGCTCGGCGAGGATCCCGGCGAGCGCGGCGGGCGGGACTTCGATGTCCGCGTCGAGGTAGACGCGGGGCCACCGGGTCGCGACGGCGTCTGCCGAGTTGAGGGCGCGGGCCTTCCCGGGCTCCGGCAGGTCAAGGACCCGCACCCCCAAGTAGTGGGCCGCGATCTCTGCGGTCCGGTCGGTGCACGCGTTGCACGCCACGATGACTTCGACGCGCCCGCTCTCGAGCGCGGGCCGCAGCCCTTCGAGGGTGCGGCCGATGACGCCTTCCTCGTTGTGCGCGGGGATGATCACACACCCTTCAGGATGCTCCTGCACCGAAGGATGGGCAGTGGGCCGGGGGAGCGCGTCCCACCGCCCGGGGCGGAGGAGTAGTGCGAGCGTGCGGCGATGGTCGCCGTCGTACGCGCGGAGCACCTCCCGGGTGACGACGGCGGCGGTAGCGAACGCCGCCGTCGCACCCGGGTGGTGCTTGCGCATGTAGCGGATCTTGTTGACGGACATGAGCGCGGCGAGCCCGCTCGAGGTTCCCGAGCCGCCTCCGGAGTGCATGACGCGCGCCGCGGGCTCGAACCAGACCTCGAACCCGTGCTGCCGCAGCGAGCGGAAGTAGTCCGTCTCCTCGGAGTACATGAAGAAGCGCTCGTCCCAGGGCCCCACGACGCGGGCGGCCTCGGCGGAGACCATGAGCGCGGCGCCCGTCGCCCAATCCACGGTGTGGGCGTGGGCGTAGCTCTCGGCGTCGTAGTCCGTCTCGGCGCTCCACTGCGGACGCCGGGGGAGGTGCGCCCCGAACAGTGCGTCGCCCCAGGCTCGCGCGGCGGTGGGCTCGCGTCGGAGCGAGGGGTAGCGACCGCCGTCGTCCTCGAGCATGAGCGGGACGACGGCCCCGGCGCCGGCGGCCCGCAAGCGGGCAAGGAGGGCGTCGACGGCGCCGGGGAGCACTTCGGTATCGGGGTTGAGCACCAGGAGCGCCTCGGCCTCGCCAGCTCTGGCGGTGGCCGCGTTGATGGCCCCGGCGTAGCCGAGATTTCCGCCGGTGCGGAAGGCGATGACGTCCTTGCAGTGGGCGATGGCGTCCAGCGTGAGGCGATCGGGGGAGTTGTCCGCGACCACGACCCGCAGCCGGAGACTCCGCGCTGAGCTGCGCAGCGAATCGATGAGCGTGGGCAGTGTATCGGCGCTGTTGTAGGTCGGGATGAGCACGGCGACGTCGGCGGTCTCGCCCGAGGGGACGAAGAGGCCTTGGCCCGCGGGGTGCGCGAACCGGGCCGAGGCGACGGCGGCGGATCGGCGGGCGTGGGCGGAGAGGGCGATGGTGGCGCCAGCCAGGGAATCAGTGCTGTGACGCCGCAGCCGCACGTAGGCCTCGGGGCCCTGGACGAGGTAGCGCTCCGAGAGGCGGGCGGGCTCGAGCGCGAGCCGCCAGGCCCACTCGAGTCCGTGCTCGGCGACCCAGGCAGGTGCCCGCTTGATGCGCTCCGCGAGGAAATCGACGACGGCGCCGAACGCGAGCAGGACACGCGCTCCTGTCGCCGGCCCGTGTTCGGCGATCCACAGCTCCTGGCGCGGCTTGCCGAGGCCCACGACCAGCACGTCGGTCTTGGCCGCGGCGATCGAATGGGCGACGACGGCGGACATCTCTGGGTCTTCGAGCTCGCCCCTGCTGGGGGCCCAGAAGCCGGAGACGCGCAGGCGGGGACGGCGTTCGGCGAGGCGTCCGCGGAGCAGGACTTGGGCGTCCGGGCTTCCGCCGAGGAAGCCGACCGTCAGCCCCTCGGCGTCGCAACGGTCCAGGATCGGCCCGAGGAGATCGCTGCCTGCGAGCCGGGGCCAGGGCCGCCCGGTGAGGCGCTCCGCCTCCGCCGCAAGCGGAGCGCCGTCCAGGAGCGTGAGCCATTCGACGTCTGAGGAACCGAGCGAACGCTGCCACCGCCCGCCGGACCCGAAATGGTAGACGTGATCGAGGTTGGCGGAGACCACGCCGAGCGGCCGCTCACGCTCGCGGCACCCGCTGAGGATCGCGTGGACCGAATCGCCGGCGTCCAGCAGGGTCACCTCAGTACCGCCGAGCATCACCCGGTTGCTCACGAATCGGCCCTCCAGAGGCGTCCGTCGGTTTCCACGTAGCGGCGCCCGGTCACCGGGCACAGCCACGTGGCTCCGCTGCCGTTGCGGACGTCCTCCTTGAGGCGATGGCCGGCCTCGCCGACCCAGCCGATCTGGCGAGCGGGCACCCCCGCCATAAGCGCGTAGTCGGGTACGTCCTTGACCACGACGGCGCCCGCCGCCACCGTGGCCCACGCACCGATGCGGACGGGGGCCACACAGACCGCCCGGGCGCCGATCGACGCCCCGGCCCCCACGCTCACGCCCACGGCCAGCCAGTCGTCGGCACTCTTGAGGGTGCCGTCCGGATTGACGGCCCGGGGATTGAGGTCGTTCGTGAAGACCACGGCGGGGCCGATGAAGGCGCCGTCCTCCACGACTGCGGGCTCGTAGACCAGCGCGTAGTTCTGGATCTTGCACCGGTTCCCGATGCGAACGCCTGGCCCCACGTAGACACCCCGGCCGATGATGCACTCCTGGCCCACCTGGGCTCCCGCACGGATATGCGCGTGCTGCCACACGACCGTTCCCTCGCCGACCTCGGCTCCTTCTTCGACCTCTGCGGTCTGGTGGTTCCGGACCATGCACCCCTCCATCCCCGTCACCGTCTGGCGCGCAGCTGCTGTGCGGTTGCGCTTGACTTCTACGGTCGGGACCGGGGGAGAAGGCGGACAAGGAGGTCGGGAGGAAACGGGTCTTCCCTGCCCCAGAATCGGGTGATGCCGAACTTTTGAGCTGCGAGCCCCGAGTACGGGTCCGCGAGGGCGGCAAGTAGTCGATGGAGCGGTCCGGGGCGTACCTGCGTACTCACTACGGGGGCCCGAGCGGTCAGGGGAAAACCGTGAAAAACCGGGGGAAATCCGGGGAGGCGGGTGGCACGGCCTCTCGTGGGGCGAGGGGCCGCTGCGGACCGCGAAGGCGCCCTACGGCTTGAGCGGGGGCCCTGATTTCCAAGTATGCGGGCCTTCCCCCGAAGCGTCTGCGTAGTCCACCTGCGTATCCCTTCCGTGATTTCCGCGTACTCCTGAGAGGTGGCCTTTCAGGGCCCCTCCGGAAGCCGGGTACCGACTACTGGTGACCCTCGGGATTCCGCCCGCTGTACTGGAATACATGGAGTTCGGTATTCAGCCGGACGCGTCGGCTCGGCCGGCGTGCTGGGAAATTCCGGAGGTGCGGGGACCTTCCGGCGAATACCACTCCGTCAAAGCTGGGGACAACGATTTCGGGGGTCGTGATGCGGCGGCGAAATGCGCGGGTGAAGAAATGGCGGTGGGTCAGGATTCTGGCCCTCGTCCTTTCCTCCGCGCTCGCCGTCTTCGCGGGCTTGCATCTTCTCGGGGACGATGCGCGCCAGCAGCTCCGGGCCGAGGCAGCGCAGCAGCTGGCGGCCTCGGTTCCGGAGCCTTCTCTCTCCTCATCTGGCATGGCGACTCCTACGGCGGTGCCGGGCACGGCCACTCCGCCGGCTCCGAGCCGGTCGGCTGCACCCGTCCCGCCTCCCATCCAACTGGCGAACATCGTTCTGCCCCCTCGGACGTTCTCCTGGCCGGCGGCGGGACTGACGGCCAACGTCGTTCCGATGGACTGGAGCGCGGCGGCGCCCGTCGACCCTCCGCTGGACGCCCAAGGCTTCGACCCGGTGGGCCACTGGCTCGTCGGAACGGGGCAGTCATCGAGCGTTCGGCCGGTGGTTCTTGCCGGGCACACCTGCCATCAGGGTGTGCCGCTCTGCACCGACGCGACCTTTCCCTTCAATCGCCTCAGCTATCAAGGCTGGGCAGTGGGGCAGCCAGCCTCCCTGACCGACGGGAAGGGACAGGTCGTGAATTGTTCGCTCGCGGACCGGAAAGTCGTCGACAAGTCGAAGGCATTTTCCTTCGAGAACAATCCCTGCGACGTGGTTGCCTTCTCCTGCAATTACGACGATCCCGACGGCCAGATTGTCCTCGTGACATTCCGCTGCGGGCAATGCACGTGACCATCCCGGACTGAAAGGAGGCGGGCAGGAAGATGCTGATTCCCGCACTTAAGAAGAACGCTCAATCCAAGAATTACACCAGCGGCCTGCTGGCGGCCGGCGCGGGAGCGCTCCTCGTGGCCGGGGTCGTCACGAGCCCAGCCATGGCCGCCCCGGGGGCGGCGGATTCCGCGCAGATCCCGATCTGCCACCTGACCGGTTCCCAGGCCAATCAGTACGTGATGGTCACGACGGACAAGTCGTCGATCGTGAGTTCGCGACCGCGGTACACGAATGACGTGTTCCCGCCCTTCGCGTACACCGATTCGCAGGGCCAGATCCAGGAAGTGCCCGGGCAGAACTGGGACGCCGCGGGCCAGGCACTCTACGCGAACGGTTGCGTCGCCCCGGCTATTACTCCCACACCGACGGTGACCCCGACCGTCACACCGACGGTGACGCCGACTGTCACCCCGACGGTGACGCCGACTGTCACGCCCACCACCGTCCCCACGACCGTACCGACGGAGACCACTGTGCCGACCACTGTGCCAACGGAAACCACTGTGCCGACGCAAACCACTGTGCCAACGCAGACCTCGGAACCCACAACAGCCCCGACGTCGGCGTCACCTGTGCCCTCGACGCCGACGTCGGACCCCGTGGTGGTCGAACCCACGACACCCGCTCCCACCACCCAGCAGACGCTGCCTACCGTGGTGAGCGACAGCCCGTCGTCGGCCCCTTCGCCGTCGACGAGCGTAACGTCGTCGACGTCGACGACGCCGGCGAGTCCCTCGGCTGGCGTTTCTGGGACGCCAGTCGGGGGCGAGCAGGCGACCGTGCAGCCCGCGGCGGCGGGACAGGCCCAGGCCCAGAGCGGCGAAGTGAGCCTCCGAGCTCAGACAGCGGCGTCCGCATCGTCGTCTGATTCCACGGCCTCGAACGCCTTCTTCGCTTCCGGAGTGCTCATGCTCCTGGGCGCTTTGGTCCCACGGTTCTCCAAGGGGCGGCGCGGCCGCCATCTGTAGGCGCAGGCACCTGCAAGCCAGGAAAGACCCATTGGGGGGCGTGCCGTCGTCCCGACGCCAACACCGCGTCGGGGCGACGGCGCGGACGTTTGAGGGAGGTTGACCGTATGCCCACCCCGGAGTCCGACGTCCCGGGATTCGAGGACGAGGACCTTTCCGCGACCGTCACCAAGCTCAACCGCATCAAGGCGAAGAACAGGGCGCGGCTCGCCAATTCCGAGCTGACGCGCGCTTTCCTGAACTCGGGTCTTGCCCTCACCAAGGACGTGTTCTCTTTGGGCGGAGGCGATCCGGCCGAGTCTGTTCCGCCGACGCTCGCCTATCTCTCGCGGCCTCGGGTACTCAGCCGCGCGAGGGAGGACTACCCAGAACTCGTCCCCACAGAAGCGAAGTTCCGCGACCGCTGGGCCGGCCACCAGGACTTTCTCGAGGACTTCGTTGCCTATGCCCTCTTCGCCCGCCACGCGAGCATGCGCCGGGCGTTGACGGAGTGGTCGAAGGAGCTGCTCACCGCCGGGACTGACTTCGCCACCGCCGTCCACCGCATCGCCTACGAGGGGGCGAAGCTCGTGCTCGAGCTGCCGGCCTATCGCCTGCAGCTGCTGACCATTGCCTCGGCTGCCGCAGACCCTGAGGTCTCACGGTCCATCAAGCGGATGTACTCGTCCCTGACTGCCTCGTGGTTCGAGCTCTACGAGCAGATCGCCGATTCCTTCGAGCTTGCGCTCCGCCCGGGGGTCTCCGCCTGGCAGCTCAACGTCATCCTGCAGTCGGTCTCGGAGGGTCTCGGGGTGCGCCTCCTCGCCGGCGTCGACGAGCCCCTGCTGGACCACGAACGGCGCGAGTCCGTCTTGGGCACCGCGGCGCTGGCCCTCTTCGTCTCCCTATTGGACAACGGCGACGGGCTGACACTCGAACAGGCAGCCAACCGGCAGTTTTCCCGCCCAAGGAAGTCCTCCGGTCAAAGAGGAATTCGCTGAGAGGACATCCCAAACTGCACATTCGCTGGTGCTAGTTCGCGCTTTGTTCCCAGTGCTGAACTGAACGCGCTGTTGACACAAGGCTCGCGCGTTCCAGAGACCGCGCGCGAAAGCGAGGATGACGGGGGACGGCGTGCGCCGGCGGAGACGGGGACGCATCCACTGGGGGTGGCTCAGGCTGCTCCCTCTAGTACTCGCGCTCGCCCTCGCC
>NZ_JBQCGQ010000095.1:0-3514 GCF_051955515.1 Sinomonas sp. | reverse complement strand
GAGTGCCGTGACCAGGAGCTTGCTGTCCGAATACGCCCCGTAGGAGTCCCACCGCCGTTTGGTCCATTCGAGATCGTCGAGCCTTGGTGAGCCACTGCGGTGCATACCGCTGCTGAGGTAGACGACGCGCGACGGACGCTCAAGGCGCGCCGTCAGGAGATACGGCGCCAGAACGTTGACGGCGAGGACGTGCGCGTGGCCGTCGTCCGTCGTCGTCCGCTGCCTCTCGGTGTAGACGCCCGCATTGTGGATGACGGCGTCCATCCTCCCGATCTCATTCACCTCGTCGGCCAGCGCGATCGTCTCCGCCCGACTCGCGAGGTCGCCGACGACGATCCCCGCCGCGCTGACCGCCACCTCCTCCAGGGCGGCCGCGCGCTCGGCATTCCTGGCGTGGACGACGACGTCGTGGCCTTGCGCTATCAGCGCCCGGGCTGCTGCGAGGCCGAGGCCCTGAGTGGAGCCGGTGATGAAGATGCGGGCCACGAGGACCTCCTCAATAGCGTGGGCAGGTGGCTTGATGATAGGCAGGGCAGATGCGCGCGATCGTTATGGATGAAATCGCCGGACCGCTGGCCGTCCGCGAAGTAGCCGAGCCCAAGGCGCCGGAGAGCGGCGCTGTGATAACCGTCGTCGCCACCGGCTTATGCCGCAGCGACTGGCACGCCTGGGTGGGCCACGACGAGATCGCGCTGCCCCACGTTCCCGGCCATGAGTTTGCCGGGGTCATCTCGGAGGTGGGTCCGGGCGTGACGAAGTGGGCGGTCGGCGACCGCGTCACCGCCCCGTTCGTCGAGGGCTGCGGCGTCTGCGAGTGGTGCCTCTCGGGCAACGCCCAAGTCTGCCCCGAGCAGCAGCAGCCCGGCTTCACGCACTGGGGCTCCTTTGCAGAGCGCGTGGTGATCCACGCGGCCGACACCAACCTCGTCGCCATCCCAGAAGGCGTGAGCTTCGAGGCCGCGGCAAGTCTCGGCTGCCGCTTCGCGACCGCGTACCGGGCGCTGACCGGGCGCGCCGGCGTGTCCGCGGGCGAGTGGGTCACCGTGGTGGGCGCCGGCGGCGTGGGCCTCAGCGCCGTCATGATCGCCAAGGCGCTCGGAGGCAAGGTCATCGCCATCGACCGTCATTCAGCCGCGCTCGAGGCGGCATCATCGCTAGGGGCGGACCACGTGCTGCTCGCCGACGGCTCCGACCTCCCCGCCCGAGTCCACTCCCTCACGGGCGGCGGCTCGCATGTGTCCGTCGACGCCGTCGGCAGCGAGCAGACCTGCGCGGACGCCCTGCTCAGCCTGCGGCGGCGCGGACGGCACGTCCAGATCGGCCTCCTTCCGCCGGTGGACGGCCATCCTCGCGTGCCGATGGCGCGGGTCATCGCGTGGGAGCTCGACGTCTTCGGGAGCCACGGCATGGCGGCCGCGGACTACCCCGGAATGCTCGCCCTCATCGCTTCCGGGTCGCTGGAGCCGCAGAGGCTCATCGAGCGGGTCATCGGCCTCGAGGAGGCGGCTCGGCAGCTGCCCGAGTTCGACACGGCGAATGTCGCCGGGATGACGATGATCAATCCGGGGAAGTGAGTGCGGGGAGACGCAGTCGCTACCCAAGTTTCATGAGCAGCTGCATCTGCTCAGCGGCGTCGCTGCCTGGCGCGGGCGTGTAGACGACGATGTGGAGGTCCGGGCGATCGGACGGCGAGACCTGATGGTGCTCGAAGCGGAGGACGCCCACTGCCGGGTGGTGGAAGAGCCGTTCCCGCGATTCGAAGCCCAGGATGTCGTGCCGGGCCCACGTGTCGCGGAACTCCGGACTGGCCTCCTTGAGCTTCTCGATCTGGTAGCCGATCTTGGAGTCGCCCAGACGGGGACCCGCTTCGGCGCGGAATTCCGAGGCAAACCGGCTGCTGGTCACGTCCCAATCAGGAAGCAGGCTGCGGACGTAAGGATCGGTGAAGACGAGCCACAGCAGGTTCCTCTCCTCGGACGGAACCGTGGCGATGTTGGGGTACAGCGCCGCATAGCCCCTGTTCCAGCCCTCGACTCCCCAGTCCGGCGCAAGGGCGAACGACGGATTCGGATCCAGGGCGTCGAGGAGGCGTTGAACGTGGGGAGGAACATCGGCGACGGCGGTGCCCGAGGGAGGCACGGACACGTATCCCGCGAGCGAGAGGACATACGCGCGTTCGGTCTCCGATAGGCGGAGCGTGCGCGCCAGGGTTTCAAGGACCTGGCGCGACGGGGAGATCTCCCGGCCCTGCTCCAACCACGTGTACCAGGTGACGCTGATGGCCGAGAGGAAGGCTACCTCCTCCCGCCGCAGGCCCTGCTCGCGGGTGCGCCCCACCGGGGGCAGTCCGTAGTCGGAACGCAGCGCCTGTGCGCGCCTGGCTTTGAGGAAGAGGCCGAGTTCCCGGCGCCGCTGGGCTGCATCCGTCATGGTGTTCAAGCCTAGTACCAGTACTACTAGAAGCAGATCCTCCTAGGAGCAGAGCCGTCTTCACGTTCTCGCCGGGCTGCGGAAGCATTCGTCCTATGCCTGCACTTCGTTCCCGCACTGTGACCCATGGCCGCAATATGGCCGGCGCTCGCGCATTGCTGCGCGCCGCCGGCGTGGCCCGAGAGGACTTCGGCAAGCCGATCATCGCCGTCGCCAATAGCTTCACCGAATTCGTCCCCGGTCACACCCATTTGCAGCCGGTAGGCCGCATTGTCTCCGACGCCATCAACGCCGCCGGCGGAATTGCCCGCGAGTTCAACACGATTGCGGTCGACGACGGCATTGCCATGGGCCATTCAGGCATGCTGTACTCCCTGCCCTCCCGGGACCTGATCGCCGATTCCGTCGAGTACATGGTCGAAGCGCACCGCGCCGACGCCCTCGTCTGCATTTCGAACTGCGACAAGATCACGCCCGGAATGCTCATGGCCGCCCTGCGGCTGAATATACCGACAGTCTTCGTTTCGGGCGGCCCGATGGAGGGCGGCACCGCCGTGCTGATCGACGGGACGGTCCGCAAGCGCCTGCACCTCGTCAACGCGATGACGGACGCCGTGTCCGAGCAGGTCTCGGACGCCGATGCTGCTGCCGTGGAGGAGGCCGCGTGCCCCACGTGCGGTTCCTGTTCGGGCATGTTCACGGCCAACTCGATGAACTGCCTCACGGAGGCCCTCGGGCTCTCCCTGCCGGGCAACGGCTCGACGCTCGCCACCCACACCGCGCGGCGCGCCCTGTACGAGAAGGCCGGCTCCACGATCGTGGAACTCGCCCACCGCTATTACGACGACGACGACGCCTCAGTCCTTCCCCGATCCATCGCCACCCCCGCAGCCTTCGAGAATGCGATGGCCTTGGACATCGCGATGGGCGGTTCGACGAATACGATCCTGCACCTGCTCGCGGCGGCCCACGAAGCCGAAGTCGATTACGGCCTCGAGGAGATCGACCGCCTTTCCCGCCGGGTCCCCTGCCTCTGCAAGGTCGCGCCCAACGGGTCCTACCTCATGGAAGACGTGCACCGCGC
>NZ_JBQCGQ010000094.1:0-13938 GCF_051955515.1 Sinomonas sp. | reverse complement strand
CCCGGTGGGCGACCCGGACCCCCCCCCACCCGGACTGCCGCGCGGGGGGCCCCCGCGCTGGGCGTGTGGGGCCCCCGCGCCCCCCCGCCGCCGCGGGCCCACCTCTCACTCGACGCGTGGTCAGATCTTGGCGCGCCGGCGCTCGCGGAGCTGCCACCACCGGGGTGCGACCGCGATGAGCAGCCCGGCGATCGCCACCGCCGTGCTCAGGGCGAGGCCGGGGCGGAAGACGTCCAGCATCGCCGCCGCCGAGGCGTGGCCCCCGCCGTGGCCCCCAGGGCCGACGAGCGCCGTCGTCACCGCCAGGACGAGCGCCGCACCCACTTGGGTGCTCGTCTGGATGAGGCCGGCCGCAAGCCCCTGCTCGTCGTTGTGAATGCCGGCCGTCGCCTGCACGTTGATGGACGGGAAGCCGAGCGCGAAGCCGACGCCGAGCAGCAGGACGGACGGGAGGATGTCCGTCGCATAGACGGGCTGTGTGCCGATGCGGAGGAACAGCAGATAGCCGACCGAGAGCGAGAGCAAGCCTGCCACGACGAGCCGCGTCGCGCCGAAGCGGTCGATGAGTCGGCTTGCGAACGGCGCACTCCCGGCCACCATCAGGCCCGCGGGAAGCAGGGCGAGGGCCATCGCGAGCGGTGCCCAGCCGAGAACTGACTGCAGGTACAGCGTCACGATGAACTGGAAGCTCAGGTAGGAGCCGAAGAGGGCGACAGCGGAGAGGTTCGCCCGCGCGACCCACCCCTCGCGCAGGATGCCGAAGCGAATGAGCGGGTGCTTGACGCGCGTTTCAATCCAGGCGAACGCGGCGAGGATCAAGGCTGATGCGGCGAAGCCGCCCACCGTCCGCGCAGAGCCCCAGCCGGCGTCCGGCGCGGAAACGAGCGTGAAGACGAGCCCCAGCATGCCTGCTGAAAGGGTGACGGCGCCCCAGGCGTCGTGCCCGCCGTCGCCCGCCGGCTTGTCCCGCGGGATGAAGCGGAGGCCCAGCAGCACGGCGACTGCGGCGATCGGGACGGAGAAGAGGAACGTCCACCGCCAGCTGAGCGCCGTCATGAGGCCCCCGACCACGAGGCCGAGCGAGAAGCCGCTCGCGCCGAACGTGGTGTAGATGGAGATCGCCCGATTGCGCTCGCGGCCCTCGGCGAAGTTCGTGGTGATGATCGAGAAGCCGGTGGGCGCTGTGAAGGCGGCAGCGAGGCCTTTGATGAACCGCGTGGCGATGAGCAGCGACGGGTCGCTCACGAGGCCGCCCAGGAGCGAGGCGGCGGCGAACACGGTGAGTGCCGCGAGGAAGATCCGACGGCGGCCGAGGAGGTCGGCCATGCGCCCGCCGAGCATCAGGAGGGACCCGTAGCCGAGCACGTACCCGGAGACGATCCATTGCAGGGCGCCGGTGTCGAGGCCGAGTTCCCGCCCGATGGACGGGAGGGCGACGCCGACCATCGAGACGTCGAGTCCGTCGAGTGCGAGCACGACGCACAGGGTCACGAGGAGGAGCCACTGGGCGCGGCTCCACGGTTGGGTACTGGCCGCCGAAGAGGCGGCCGGGAGGGTGGAGGTCTTCGGGGTGGCCAAGTCGGTCAGAGAGGTCAGGTCTTGCGCCATAGACAAGGACAGTACATGACACATCATTCAATGACAAGGAAAAGGATGATGTGGAATTAGATTCCTGGTCGCGGTATACTCGTGGGCATGTCAACGGAGGCGGAGCCGCGGCTTGTCGAACAGTGGCGGGCGATCCAGAGTGCGTATCTCAAGACGTCGAACGCCTTGGACCGCGAGCTCTCGGCTCGGCACGGCATTGGACTCAACGAATTCGAAACGCTGGACCTGCTCGCGGAGCACACGAGCGAGAAGTGCCGCATGAAGGACCTCACGGCGGATTCGCCGATGACGCAGAGCGCCCTCTCGAAGATCGTCGACCGTCTCGAGAAGGGCGGTTACGTGCGCCGCGCGGCCTGCGTGGACGACCGCCGTTCCCTGTTCGTCGAGCTCACGGATGCCGGAGCGAAGCTCCACGAAACGGCGGCCGTGACGCATCGCGAGCTTCTGGCGGCGAATCTCCCGGGCTGACCCAAAGGCCCGCCCGGCCCCGCAGGTCAGTGGAAGTGGCGGGACTGGCCCTTGGTCTTGGTTGCCTTTTCGGCGGCCGCGTCCCTGATGCGCTTCTGCTCGTCGCGGACGGCCGCCATGTTCGCCCGCTCGTCGACGAGCCACTGCGGACGATTCTGAAGCAGATCGCTGATCTCCTGCGTGGTCAGCGCCTCGCTGACTCCACCTCGAGCGAGACCACTGATGGTCACGTTGAGCTTCTGCGCGACGACTGGTCGCGGATGCGGCCCGTTCCGGCGCAGCTCCGCGAGCCACTCCGGCGGATTCGACTGGAGCTCGTCCAGCTGCTCCCGCGTCACTTCGCCCGCCTGGAACTCCGGCGGGGTGGCGGGCAGGTAGATGCCCAGCTTCTTCGCGGCGGTGGCCGGCTTCATGGACTGGGGCTTGCGGGAGGTCATGGATCTAGGGTACTGGGCTACGGTTGACGAATGGATTCCGAGCCCACAGTCCCGGCCCTGCGAGTCGCGTTCGTCGCCGGCGTCTCGCCGGGCAAGTGGTTCCACCGCTGGGAGGAACGGTTCCCTGAGGCGCCCCTCGCCTCGCAGATGGTCGACGACGGCGAACAGCTCGCCGTGCTCCGCGACGGCCGCGCGGACATTGCCTTCGTGCGCCTTCCCGTGGACCCCGATGGCCTTCACGTCATCCCGCTCTACGAGGAGCTGCCGGTGGTCGTGGCCCCGAAGGGCCATGAGATCCAGGCCTTCGACGAGGTGCCCCTCGCCGAGATCGAGGAGGAGCTCTTCGAGTACGACGGCGGCGCCTCCGAGCGCTTGGACCTCGTCGAAGGCGGGGCTGGACTCGCGATCCTGCCGATGAGCGTGGTGCGCCACTTCAACCGCAAGGAGCTTCGCTACCGACCAGTGACCGGGGTGCCCGAATACGGGGTAGGAGTCGCCTGGCTGCGTGAGAACGAGAGCGAGGCCATCCAGGAATTCATCGGCGTGGTGCGGGGACGCTCCGCAACGAGCTCCCGCCAGGCGTCGGTGCAGCGCGACCAACGGGAGGCCGCGAAGCAGCGGAGGTCCGATCGGTCGGCAGCACAGAGGGAAGCGGCCCGGAAGGAAGCCCCCAAGAAGGGCACCCCGCGCAAGGGGGCCCCAAGCTCAGGGAAGGGCCGTCGCCCCGGCGCCGGACGCCGTCGTCCGCGTTAGACCTGTCCCCCTCTTTGGATGTTCCCTCCGCGTTGAACGCCGTCCTCTTCGCTAGCCGTCCTCGCTGGGCCTGCGCGTCAGGGTCCAGACGTTCGCCCCGTCGCGCCGCTCGCAGGTGATCGTCGTCAAAAGCTGGCGGGCCAGGGCGAGGCCGCGGCCGGCCTCCGAGTCCGGATCAGGCATGCTGCCCGCGTTCTCGGGAAGGATCACCGGCTGGGCACCGAGCTCGAAGAGCCGCGCGAGGAGGAGATCGGGGCGGACCTCGAGCTCGAGATCGAGTTCGATGTCGTCACCCGACGGCGACTTCGCGTGCTTCACTGCGTTCGTGACCACTTCGACGACGGCAAGTTCGAAGGGAAGCCGGTCGTCGGCGGAGATCACGTCGGCGGTCTGCCAGACGCGTCCAAGCTCGTCTTGGACGTCGTCGACGATCATGACCGTGGCGCGTCCTCGGACGTGCCCCTCTGCGAGCAGCTCAGGCATCCTTGTACGCATCCTCAACGTGGCGGTACGGGGTCAGGATCCGATCCATGCTCGTGAGCTTGAGGACCATCTCCACCTGTTCTCCGACGTTCGCGATCCGGAGGTCGCCACCCGCCTGCCGCGCGGCCTTGAGACAGCCCACGAGCGCGCCCAACCCGGACGAGTCCATGAACTCCGTGTCGCCCAGGTTCAGGACGAGGAGCCGGTGACCGGACTCGATCGCATCGGTGACGGTGGCCTTGAGCAGGGGTGCACCCACCATATTGAGGCGGCCTTGGGCCGACACCTCCGTGTACCCGTCCCGCTCCTCGACGGCGAATCTCATTTCTTCTCCTTGGTCGTTTGGAAGGCCGATTCCCCCGCAGGATCGTAGCCGCGGTATTTGGCGGCTCCGATCAAAACGCTCAGCAGCGCAAAGTCGAAGATTGTCCACGCGATATTGACGAGCGTGCCCAGACCCTGATTGAGGCCGAGCACCCAGCGGACAACGCCCACAACGCAGGCCATCACCAGCAGCGCAGCGACAATCGCCTGCGGCCACAGCAGGCGCAGCGGACGCCCGCCCTCCTGACGCGCCTTCGGGGTCACCGCGAAGCCGAGCGGCCGCCCGAACCAGACGTTGGCCGCCGCAGTGGTGCACGCCTTGATCCACGTGGGGAACAGCGCGAGGTTGTACTGCTGCCCCCGCCATGTTTTCGCCCCTTGGGCCGCGACCCAGAACATGAGCTGGTTGACCAGCATGAAGGGGAAGAACCGGGCGAAGAAGTCCACGCTGATGGCGTTGACGGGCAGCACGCCCGCGAGCAGGTAGGCGAGCGGACCGGCGAAGTACACCACGGCCGCGAAGCCCGAGAGGTAGCTCCACATCGTGTTGAAGTACATGAGGCGCTGACCCCACGAGAGGCCACGCATCAGCAATGGGCTCTCCCGCAGCATGACCTGCACCGTGCCCTGAGCCCACCTTGTGCGCTGGGTCAGCATGGACGGAAGATCCTCCGGGGCGAGGCCCACGGCGAGGATCTCGTGATGATAGAGGCTCCGCCAGCCCGAGGCATGCAGCCTCATCGAGGTCGACATGTCCTCCGTCACGGAAATCGTCGAGAGGGGCATGATGGGCTGCGCCTCATGCACGCGCTCGACGCTCAGCGCGTCCAGAACGGCCCTGACCGATTCGAGCGCGCCGAGCGGGGACAGATCGCGGGCGGCGAGGCGTTCAACGGCCTCGTCGAGTTCCTCGGTCGCCTCGTCGAACGGGCTGTCCATGCCGAGCTCTTCCCGAAGGGCCGCGACGTCGATGGAGACGCCGGCGAGGTCTTCCGCCACCAGCGTCCGGACTGCGGCGTCCACGTGGGCCTGCACGCGGTACGTGGCGTCGCCGATCGAATCGCCGGCCGCGAGACGGCGCGAGCCCTCGCTGATGGCGGCCTCGACTCGGCTGAGCAGCGAGGCGACCTTGGGATCGCCGGCCTCGGGCCGCCGTCGTGCGCGCCGCACCACCCGCTGGCCGACGGCGAGGGCGCGGCCCACTCGGCGCTCCGTGTCCGCCACGTAGTTCGTCAGTCCAAGCTGCATGAGGGCCTCGCGTCGGAGGACGGCGTTCGACCCGCAGAAGAAGGCCGCATTCCAGCCGTCCTTGCCTTGCTGGATCGGGCCATAGAACAACGGGGCCTGGCTCCCGAGCGGGTCGCTGTCCGGGACGTTGCCGAAGTACTGGGGAGTCTGGACGAAGGCGACCTTTCGGTCATTGAAGTAGCCGAGGGTGCGGTCGAGGATTTCGGGGTACGGCACTTGGTCGGCGTCGAGAATGAGAATGAACTCGCCGGTCGTCTCGTGCAGCGCGTTGTTGAGGTTGCCCGCCTTTGCGTGGCGCGGCTTGCCCACCCATTCATCGCCGCGGGAGAGGTAGCCGGCCCCGAGACGTTCGACGGCCTCCCGCATCTCGGGGCGGGCGCCGTCGTCGAGCACCCACGTGCGGTGGGGATAGTGGATGGCGAGGGCGGCCCGCGCCGTGGTGAGGACGAGCTCCGGCTCCTCGTTGTAGGTGGTGATGAAGACGTCAACGCTCAGGCCCGCCGGTGCGTCGGGCGGGTCCTCGCGCTCCGACATCCGCCACACGGTCAGAGAGAACAGTGCGACGTCAATGAATGAATAGGTCTCCGCGAGCACGAGCGGAATGGCAATCCACCACGCGTCCCAGTTGAGCGACGCCGTCCATCGCCAGACGACGTAATTCAATCCGGCGATGACCGAGAGAGCGGCGAGGATTCGGATGATCAGGCGGGTCACTGGGTACCGAATTCCGTCATGACTCGGCGCGCCGGACGACGATGGCGGTCGTATCGTCCTGGCTCGTGGTGTCGAGGCCGATGATGGCGCGGACCGCGGCGTCGGCGTCCGGGGCTTCAAGGACCGCAGCAGCTGCCGCATTCAGGGCGGTATCCACGCGCGGGAACGCCTCGAGGAGGCCGTCGCTCAGTGCCACGAGGGCACCGCCGGGCTCGAGGCGGCTGTCGTGAGCCGTCCATTCCGCGCCCTGAAGGAGGCCGATCGGCGGTCCCGAGGTGGTGAGCCGCTCCCACATCCCGTCCGGGTGGATGAGCAGCCCGAGGCCGTGTCCGGCATCCACATACGTGAAGTCTCCGGTTGAGGCGTCGAGCCGGGTGTGCAGGAGCGTGACGAAGGATCCGAGCCGGAGGAGGTCCGGTTCGAGGGCCCGCGCCGCCGTGCCAACGAGCGCGCCTGGGCCCTGCTCGAGGCGGCCCGGCCGGAGGACCGCCCGCGCGGTGGCGGCAACGAGGGCCGCGCCCATGCCCTTGCCCATGGCGTCGGCCAGCGTGAACGCCAGGGAGGAGCCGTCCGACTCCCAGTCGAAGAAGTCCCCCCCGACGCTGCGGGACGGGTGGCACGCGCCGGCGACGTCGTACCCGGGAACGTTCGGGGCATGCTCCGGGAGAAGGCCCTGCTGGACACGCGCGGCGGTCTGCAGCTCGCTCTCCGGGAGCGACGCGGCCCGAGGCCTCCGGAAGAGGGCCTCGACGCGCGCCTGGAGCTCGCGGGGGCTGAAGGGCTTCGCGAGAACATCGTCGGCACCCCGCTCGAGCGCCTCGAGGCGGTCCGCCTCGGCGGCGCGCGCTGTGACGACGAGGATGTAGGCGTTGCTGAAGAGGCGCAGTGTGCGGCATACCTCGAGGCCGTCGAGATCGGGGAGGCCGAGGTCGAGGGTGATGAGGTCAGGCGTAATACGCCGTGCAGTTTCCAAAGCAGGATATCCTGCGCCTGCGCTCGTCGCCTCGAACCCTTGACGGGTGAGCGTCGCCTCGAGGAGACGTCGGATATCGGGATTGTCCTCGATGATGAGTGCTCGACCTGACATGGAACTCCCTTCTATGGCTAACTGAATCATTTCTGACCCGCGATGTCACAGACTTGTCTGTTGAATATCACGTACGTGACGGGAGGCGACGTGGAGAGAGTCCTCGACGCACTGCTGCATGCCCAGAATCGCTTCCAGAGGCTGGATGCGCGGAGGAGGGTGGTGATCAGCCAACTTCCGCTCAACGTCACTCTGCTGCTTGTGGCCGTCGTCGTCCTCTTCACCGATCGCCCCGCCATGGAGCGCCCGGGATTCGTCGCCGGGCAGGCCGTGGCGCTCCTCATCCTCGGGCTGTGCCTGCTCGTGCCGTGGAACCGCCTGCCGGGCTGGTCGATCCTCCTGGTCCCGGTGATGGACTTCATCCCTCTTGCGCTCGTTCGATCGGGGATCGAGGGAGTGCTCTCGGGGCTCGGCCTGCTCGCCGTGTTCCCCGTGATGTGGCTTGCCGGCTCCGGGTACCGTCCGCGCCTGGCCGTCGCCGTCAGCACCCTCGGATCGCTCCTGATGGTCTGGACCCCGCTCCTCGCAGTTGGCTCCACGGCACCCCACAATCTTGTGGCTGAGATCGTGGTCCCGTTCATGCTGCTCGCCGTGGCCATCGCGATGTCCGTGCTCACCGTCAGCGGCATGACCCAGCAGCGGAGAGTCGAGGAGCTCCTCGCACAGAGCAAGACCCGGGAGCGGCTGCTCGACACGATCCTCGACACCGTCGACGTGGGGGTGCTCGTGGTGGACTCGAGCGGCAAGGACGTCTTCATGAACGCGAAGCAGCGGCAGCTCTTCCTCGCTGGTCTCCCCGACGAAGCGTCAGGTGCCGACGATTCCGAGGTCCTCCTGTACCGCGACGGCAGCGACGAGCTCCTTCCCCTGGAGCAGAGGCCGGTGGCCCGGGCCCTCGCGGGAGACCCCATCAGCCACGAGCTCTATCGGCTGGGCCGAGGCACCGATGCCCGCATGGTGTCCGTGTCGGCACGGGAGTTCCTTGATGCCGCGGGGGATCGGGGAGGGATGGTCTTGGCCTGCTCGGACGTGACCGAGGTGGTTGTGGCGGTCCGGGCGCGGGACAGCTTCCTCTCCGCGATGTCCCACGAGTTCAGGACTCCGCTCACGAGCCTCCTGGGCTACGCCGAACTCCTTCAGGACGACACGTCTCTTGGCCCGTCCGCCCGCGCTGACCTTCAGGTCATGAGCCGCAACGCGCGGCACCTGCGCAAGATGGTCGATGACATCCTCGCGGCCTCCGTCGAGGGGAGCTCCGTTGAAACACAGCGCACCCGGCTCGATCTTGCGCGGCTGCTGAGGCAAGCCGCCGCCTCGGCGATGCCGGAGGCCGAGGGCCGCGGGATCGAGCTGCGGGTCGTGGCCGACGACGATCTGCCGGTGCTCGGCGATCGAACCGGTCTCGTGAGGATTCTCGACAACCTCGTCTCCAACGCGCTCAAATATTCCGACACAGGCACCTCGGTGCTCATGACGGCGGAGCGCGATGGGAGAAGCGCGGTGTGCAGGATCGAGGACCAGGGGCTCGGCATCGCGCCGGAGGATCTGGGGAGGATCTTCACCCGATTCCAGCGCACCGACGCAGCGCGCCGCGCCGGCATTCCCGGAACCGGGCTCGGCCTGGCGCTGGCTCAAGAGGTGGCGGAACAGCACGGAGGGCGACTCGAGGTCGCCAGCGAGGTGGGCGTCGGGAGCGTCTTCACGCTGCGCATCCCGCTCACCGAATAGGGTCGGGTCGGCTCAGCCGTTCTGCCGACGGCGGCGGTCCTCGATGAGGAGGGCGGCCATGTGCCGTGCACGCTCGGCTGCACGGGGATCGCCCTCGGCTGCCGCGACGATCGAGCCCTTGAGGAGGATGTGGCAGGACCAGGCGAAGTCCTCCGGCTCCTTCAGCCCCGAGGCTCGCGCGAGGTCCGCGAGCTGGTCCCGTGTGCGGGCGAGGTAGTCGATGCTCGCCTTTCCCAGGGGGTGGTCGGGGCCCATCTCCATCATCACGTGGAGGAAGGAGCTGACCTCGGCCACGCCCTGCTGGAACCATTCGTCGAAGACGTCGAAGACGACGAGGAGAACCGGGGTGTCGGTCTCCCCGTGGCGGCGGACCGCGTCGTTGATGGCCGCGCTCCGCTCCTCGTACCAGCGCTGGAGGTAGGCGAGGGCGAGCTCATCCTTGGTGTGGAAATGCTTGTAGAAGGTGGCCTTGGCAACGCCTGAGCGGGTGATGAGCTCGTCCACCCCCACGTCCCGGATCCCACGCTGGGCGAAGAGCTCGAACGATGTGTCAAGGATGCGTTGGCGTGCGCCGACACGCTTGCGGGAGCCGATCGTCGCCTGATCCATGCTGCCTCGTTACCCGCAAATCCGAGAGGGAAAATCCCAAGAGGGAAACGGCCGCGATTTGTCAGTGTTGTCGGGTGGGCAATCCAAATTCGAGTGTGAAGGGCCCGGGCTGGCGTGACGCCAATCCCGGGCCCTCCATCAGATGTTCAGTCGGATCAGTGGTTGCCTCGACCGTGGCCGTTCAAATTGCCCTGGCCGTTCGAACCGCTCTGGCCGTGTTCGGGCACCGGATGCGGCGACGGGCGGAGCGACTCCGGCGCTGCCGAGTCCTCGCTGCCCTCGTCCGAATGCCGGGCGGACTGGCCCGGGGTCACTGTGCCGCAATAGGCCGGGATGTTGGCCGGGCTGCCCGCCGCCGCTGCAAGAGCACGGTACGGCGCCGTCCACGTCGGGATGCCGCCGTGGGCGAAGGCATTGCAGAGTCCGAAGGCCGCGGGGCCCATGGCGTCCGGACCCTCCGCTGTCTCTGAGGGTTCGGACGATTCGGTCGGAGTCGGCGACGCCGTCTCCGTCGGTTCTGAGGAATCCGTGGGCGACGCCGTGCTCGTGGGCTCAGACGTCTCCGTGGGTTCAGACGTCTGAGTGGGTGAAGAGGTTTCGGTGGGCTCCGAGGTTTCGGTCGGAGCCGCCGTCGCGGTGTCGGTGGGTGAAGCGGTGGGCGACCCGGTCGCTGTGACGTCGGCGGTAGGGACGGCGCCTTGCACGGCGAACGCCGCCGCCCCCGTTCCGCCCACGACGAGCGCGCCAGCCGTCAACGCTCCGATCGCGAGCTTGCTTGAGGCAGTGCGGGTGAGCCAGGACATGGTTGTGACCTCCGAGTGTCGGTTGTCCCCCTAGCTGATATGAGATTGCCTCTCCATCGTGCATGACAATTCTTGTCACCGCTAGGTCACGATCCGAAAAAGTCCTGTCTCAGAGTGTCAGACCCTCCATCACCGGGTTCGGGTTCCCGAAGCGATGCGCCGTGAGCGACACCGCCTGCTCCCGCAAGAACGGCAGCAGCTCCACTCGACCCGCGCCCACGACGGGGTGCCGATAGACCGCGACGTCCGGCGTCCCGCCCAGTGCCAAGGACAGCTCCGTGCTGGCCGGTGCCACCGGGCTCGAGATGAGCCGGATGCGCCCCGAACGGGTCCGGCCCGCGCGACGCAGCCACCCGGCGTCGTCCTCCACCACCACGGTGGCGCCGTGCCGCTGCAGGACCGCGCCCGCGTCGCCGGGGAGGGCGACGGCGGTGCTCACCAGCAGCTCGGAGCCTGCCCGCAGCCCCGCGGCCGCTACCCGCAGGAGCTCGGCCACTCCATGCTCCGACGTCTGCCCCTCGAATCGGATGGTTACAGGCACAGCCCGGTAGCGGAACAGATTGCGCTCGCAGACGAGGCCGCTGACATCCTTAGCGATGCCGAACTCGTTGGCCCAGGCCTCCGCGTCGGAACGCAGCGCGGCTTCGAGCCAATCGGCGTCGTCGGTGTGAAGCTGGCCGCGCACCGCGGCGAGCAGCTCTGCGGGAGCCCCCTCGACAGGATGGCTGGACTTCTGCTCCATGGGCCAGTCAGTCCAGGAGCCGAGGCCTATCAGGTAGTTCGGGCCGCCGGCCTTCGCACCGGCCCCCACGGCGGACTTCTTCCATCCGCCGAACGGCTGACGGCGCACAATCGCCCCGGTGATCCCCCGGTTCACGTAGAGGTTCCCGGCCTCGACATGCTGGGCCCAGTACTCGATCTCGTCACGGTCGAGCGAATGCAGCCCCGACGTGAGCCCGTAGTCGACCTCGTTCACGAGCGCCACCGCCTCCTCGAGGGTCGCGGCGGCCATGACGCCGAGGATCGGACCGAAGTACTCCACGCGGTGGTACTCCGAGCCCGGCTGCACGCCGGCCCGGATGCCCGGGCTCCACAGCTTGCCGGACTCGTCGAGCTGCCGCGGTTCGAGGACCCAGTGCTCGCCGTCGCCCAGCTGCGTCAGTCCGCGGCGGAGCTTGTCCCCGGGCGGTTCGATCACGGGACCCATCTGGCTCCGCGGGTCCCACGGATACCCCACGTGCATCGACTGCACAGCATCCACGAGCTGGTTCCGGAACCGCTTCGAGCGTGCCACCGAGCCGACGAGCACCACGAGCGACGCGGCCGAGCATTTCTGCCCGGCGTGCCCGAACGCCGACTGCGCAACGTCCCGCGCGGCGAGGTCCAGATCGGCGCTCGGCGTGACGATGATGGCGTTCTTGCCCGAGGTCTCCGCCAGTAGCGGAAGGTCGCTGCGGAACGACCGGAACAGCTCGGCCGTCTCGTAGCCGCCAGTGAGGATCACACGCTCGACGTCCGGGTGGGCCACGAGCTGCTTGCCCAGCGCGCGGTCTTCGAGCTGGACGTACTGCAGCAGGTCCCGCGAGATGCCCGCAGCGTCGAGCGCCTCCCAGATCGCCTCGACCATGACAGCGCCCGAGCGGCGCGCCTGCTTCGCCGGCTTGATGATCACCGGCGAGCCCGCGGCGAGGGCCGCGAGCGTCGACCCGGCAGGGATGGCCACGGGGAAGTTCCACGGAGGGGTCACAACCGTGAGCCGGCTCGGGATGAAGCCGGCGCCGTCGACCGTGTCGAGCTCTCGGGCCAGGCTCCCGTAGTAGTGCGCGAAGTCGACCGCTTCGGACACCTCCGGGTCCCCCTGGTCGAGCGTCTTCCCGCATTCGCTCGCCATGACTTCGAGGAGGTCCGCGCGGTGCCGTTCGAGCGAACGGCCCGCCTGATCGAGCACCTCCGCGCGCTCCGCCCCGGAGAGGCTCGCCCACGAACGACCGGCGACGACGGCGGCCTCCACGATGGCGTCGAGCTCACCCGGGCTTCCGATCGTGTGGTGCTCCACCGTGTCATTCCCGAGGTGGGAGCGCTCGGCGCGCGCGAGGATCCCGCGGCCCCACTCGCGGTTGCCGGGAAGGTCGGGGTCGGTGTCCGGCGTATTCGCGAAGCCGAGGGAGCCGCCTGAGGAGGCTGCGTCGTCGTACGCTGCCTCGCCCAGCCCCCGATGCTCGGCACGCCGGTCCTGAAGCCGATTCGGCCCCGGGATCTGGCCACCGGCGAACGGCGGCCGGTCAAGCGCGTCGACGGAGGCGAGGAAGCGCTTCTTCTCGCGCTCGAACAGCACGTCGTTCGCGCCCAGCTCGAAGACGGCGCTCATGAAGTTGTCCTGGCTCGCGCCCTCCTCGAGCCGGCGGATGAGGTAGGCAATGGCCACGTCGAACTCGTCGGGATGCACCACCGGCGTATACAGCAGGAGGTGTTTCACGTCGGCCAGGACCGCTTGGGCCTGTGCCGAGGCCATGCCGAGAAGCATCTCGAACTCGACGAGGCGCGAACCCGCCACGTCGACCCCGCGCGCCTTGGCGAGGAGCCACGCGAGCGCGATGTCGAAGAGGTTGTGGCCCGCGACGCCAATCCGGACGTTGGCGAGCCGGTGCGGGTGCAGCGCGTAGTCGAGAACCGCGAGATATGACGTGTCGGACTGGCGCTTGGACCCCCACGTTGCCACGGGCCACCCATGGATCTCGGCGTCCACGTGCTCCATCGGAAGGTTCGCGCCCTTGACCACGCGGACCTTGACGGGCGCGCCGCCCCCTGCCACCCGCTTCGCTGCCCACTCCTGAAGGTGCATCATCGCGCCCAGGCAGTCCGGGAGGTAGGCCTGGAGCACGATTCCCGCCTCGAGCTGGCGGAACTCCTCGCGCTCGAGCAGCCGAGTGAAGACCTCCATCGTGAGGCCGAGGTCCTTGTACTCCTCCATGTCGAGGTTGATGAACTTCCCGCGTTCCGCCGCGAGCCGGTACAGGGGAGTGAGGGACTCCACGATGTCCGCGACTGCCTCGTCGAAAGCCCAGTGGTTGTGCGGGGCAACGGTCGCGGAGACCTTTATCGAGACGTAGTCCACGTCATCGCGCGCCAGCAGGCGCTTGGTTCCCTCGAGCCGGCGCTCGGCCTCGTTCTTCCCAAGGATCGCCTCGCCGAGAAGGTTCATGTTGAGGCGGATGCCCGGCTTGCGGATCTTCGCGATCGCCGGTCCCAGCCGGGCGTCCGACGCGTCGATGATGAGGTGGCTGACCATCTCCCGCAGGACCCGCCGCGCGAGGGGCACGACGACGCCCGGAGCGACCGGGGCCAACGTCCCCCCGAGCTGGACGGCCTGCCGCAACGGCCAGGGAAGGAAAGCCGGGGCCATCGGGGCGAGCTCGCGGAGCTTGCGTGCCGCGACGGCGTGGTCCTCAGGGCGCACGACTCCGTCCACGAAGCCCACCGTGAACTCGAGCCCATGCGGGTCCTTGAGGACGGCGGCGAGCTGGGCGGCGGCGGAGTCGACCGGGATCTTCGCAGCGGCATCGAGCCAATGGCGCACCTGGTCGATGGCCTCGTCCGCGAGGTCCTGGGGTCGAACGCTGCTGGCGGCCTCGTCGGGGCTGGCACTGGGGCTCGTGGTCGTCATCGTGCTGGGTCC
>NZ_JBQCGQ010000093.1:0-7983 GCF_051955515.1 Sinomonas sp. | reverse complement strand
CGAGACCAAGGACCGCGAGTTCGAGGACAACATCTCGGCCTGACGGCTATTCCGCTCCGGCCATGCTCCCCAGCTTTGCCGCCGAGCTCCCCACGATTTCAGCCGCAGAAGGCTCGACGCACCGAGAATTCGGGCGACGCGCCGCAGGTTGACGCCTGAAGTTGGGGAACTCGGCGGTGAAAACTGGGGAGCTCGGTACGACGAAAGGGAGGTCGACGCTATGCGCCGACCTCCCTTTCTGCTGCCTGGGGCTTAGTCCTCGATGCTGGCGATCACGGAACCGGCCGAGACCGTCTGGCCAGGCTCCGCGGTGAGGCCGTGGATCGTGCCCGCGCGGTGGGCCGTGAGCGGCTGCTCCATCTTCATGGCCTCGAGGACGACGACGAGATCGCCCTCCGCGACCTGGTCGCCGTTCGAGACGGCCACCTTCACGATGGTGCCCTGCATAGGGGCCGTCAGGGCGTCGCCGCCAGCGGCCGCAGCAGCACCGCCGCGGGAGCCGCGGCCCTTCTTCGCCTTGCCCTTGCCGGGCTTCGCGACGACGCCGCCGAGCCCAGCGGGGATCGTCACCTCGAGGCGCTTGCCGCCCACCTCGACGACGACGCTCTGGCGCTCACCGCCGTCGTCCGTCCCTGCGCCGGCCGCACCGGCCTGCTGCCCGGTCCACGCCGGGATGTCGTTGACGAACTCCGTCTCAATCCACCGCGTGTGGACGCGGAAGGGGCCGGACTCGGGGGCGAACGCGGGGTCGCGCACCACGGCTGCGTGGAACGGCACGACCGTGGGCATGCCCGTGATCACGAGCTCGTCGAGGGCGCGGCGAGACCGCTGGAGCGCCTGCTCGCGCGTGGCACCCGAGACGACGAGCTTGGCAAGCATCGAGTCGAAGTTGCCGGAGATGACCTCGCCGGCCTCGATGCCCGAATCCACCCGCACGCCGGGGCCGGCCGGGTATTTGAGCGTCTCGACGGTGCCGGGCGCGGGCATGAAGTTGCGGCCCGGGTCCTCGCCATTGATGCGGAACTCGAACGAGTGGCCGCGGATCTCGGGATCGTCGTACCCGAGCTCCTCGCCGCGGGCCAGCCGGAACTGCTCCCGCACGAGGTCGATCCCCGTGACCTCCTCGGACACGCAGTGCTCCACCTGGAGTCGGGTGTTGACCTCGAGGAAGCTGATGGTGCCGTCCTGGCCGACGAGGAACTCGCACGTCCCCGCGCCGAGGTACCCGGCCTCCTTCAGGATCGCCTTGGAGGACTCGTAGAGGCGCTTGGTCTGTTCCTCGCTGAGGAACGGCGCAGGCGCCTCCTCGACGAGCTTCTGGTTGCGGCGCTGCAGAGAGCAGTCGCGGGTGGAGACGACGACGACGTTGCCGTGGGAGTCTGCCAGACACTGGGTCTCGACGTGGCGGGGCGCGTCGAGGAAGCGCTCGATGAAGCACTCGCCGCGGCCGAACGCCGCGGTGGCCTCGCGGACGGCCGAGTCGTAGAGCTCGGGGATCTCCTCCATGGTGCGGGCAACCTTGATGCCGCGCCCGCCGCCGCCGTACGCGGCCTTGATGGCCACGGGAAGTCCGTACTCGCGGGCGAACTCCACGACCTCGTCGGCGGAGGAGACCGGATCCTTCGTGCCGGGCACCTGCGGCGCTCCGACCTTCTCGGCAATGTGGCGAGCGCGGACCTTGTCGCCGAGCGCGGCGATGGCGTCGGGGGACGGGCCGATCCAGGTGATGCCGGCATCGAGGACGCGCTGTGCAAACTCGGCGTTCTCCGAGAGGAAACCGTAGCCGGGGTGGATGGCGTCGGCGCCGGAGGCACGGGCAGCGTCGAGGATCTTGTCCATCACCAGGTAGGACTCGGCCGCCGTCGTCCCCCCGAGAGCGAAAGCCTCGTCGGCGAGGCGTGCGTGCAGCGCGTCCCGGTCCGGTTCGGCGTACACCGCCACTGAGGCGATGCCCTCGTCGCGCGCCGCGCGGATGACGCGAACGGCGATCTCGCCGCGGTTGGCGATGAGGACCTTCGTGATGGGCTTGCTTCCAGCATTGGGGGACAAGGCAACTCCGTTCTGTACTCCCGTGAGCCTAGCGCTCCTTTGGTGGAATCGCCCATATTGGTGGCGATTTCAGCGGGGGAGGGGCCGATCCTTTGTGGACCTCCTACAAATCGCCCCAGAAGTCGGTGAGCCGCACTCCGGCCTCCGCGAAGAGCGAGCGCAGCGTAGAAACGGACAGGCCCACCACCGTGTGCGGATCCCCGTCCACCCGGGCGAGGAATGCGCCGCCGAGGCCGTCGATCGTGAAGGATCCGGCGCAGTGCAAGGGCTCGCCGGTCGCGACGTACGCGGCGATGTCGTCGTCGGACATCTCGGTGAACTCGACACCCGCCGAGGAGAGCTGACCCGACGCCCCGCGCGCATCGCGGCAGTCGACGAGCCAGTGTCCGGTGTGCAGGATGCCGGCGCGGCCGCTCATGGCCCGCAGCCGCTCCGTCGCGACGTCGGGGGTGTAGGGCTTGCCGAGGGCGTCGCCGTCCAACTCGAAGACCGAATCGCAGCCGAGCACGAACGCCCCCGCGGCATCAGGCAGCGCGGCCACCGCCTCGGCCTTCGCGCGGGCGAGCAGCAGGGCGGTCTCACCGGGCGTCGCGGCGGGATGCGAGGCGGCAAGCGCCTCCTCGTCCACCTCCGAGACAACGATGCTGTGCGGAATCCCTGCCTCCGTGAGGAGCTTCGTCCGGGCGGGCGACTTGGAGGCCAGGATGAGTGGAATCACGTGGTCAAGCCTAGTCCGGCCGACGCTTCAAGGTGGCGGGTGCCGTAGCGCAGGTACCAGATGAGCATCAGCAGCATCGCCACGATGTAGAAGGAGTGGAGCACCCAGATCGGCCCTGCCGGGAGGCTGAAGACGTAGATGGAGTGGACGGCGTTCCCCACGTTGCCGAGGAGGAGGTTCGAGAGGCTGTAGGACCGCAGGTCCTTGGTCCGCGCGGCCTTGACCAGCATCGGGAGGTTGCTGGATGCGAAGAGCACCGTGGAGATGATGCCTGCGAGGACCGGGAGTTCCATGGCTCCAAGGTACGAATCGGGGAGGGGCCGCCGCGTCGGGAGAAATGCGCAATCTGCGCGCGGCTGTCAGAAGCCCGCTGGGCAATTCTGCGCAGTCCCACGCTGCCCGGTCACATTCTGGGCCGTCACGATGCGACGGTGCCCGCGAGCCCGTGCTCGAACGCGTACGCGGCCGCGGCCGTGCGGGAGGGAAGTCCGAGCTTCAGCAGGATGTTGCTCACGTGGCGCGCCACAGTCTTCTCGCTGAGGAAGAGCTCGGCGGCGATCGCGCGATTGGCGCTGCCGGAGGCCACGAGGGCGAGCACTTCTCGCTCGCGCGGGCTGAGCGGCCCGGGGTCGGGGACGGGCTGCTCCGCGAGGAGGGCGGGCGCTGGGAGCACGGCGGACGACGACGGCGCAAGGCGGCTCAGCTGGTCGAGCGCCGGGGCTGCGCCGAGCTCGGCGAAGAGGCGGGCCGCGCCAGCCAGCTCCAGCCGAGCTGCGTCCTCGTCGCCGAGGTCGCCCAGCGCACGTCCCTTGAGGACGAGCGAACGGGCCGCCTCGTAGGGCGCATCCAGCTCGCACCAGCGGCGCCAGGCGGCGGTTGCGCGCTCGAGCGCCTCTTTGGCCCTGCCTTCAGAGAGCAGGACGGCGGCCGTGGCGTACGCGGAGAGCGCTTGAACCCACGGCATCGGGCGGGCGACGCTCAGCGCGGCCAATTCCTCGGCGGCGCCGAGGGCGGTGAGGGCATCCCCAGCCGCGAGCCCAGTCTCCACGAAGGCAGGCAGGAGCAGCCGGCGCTCGGTCGGGCCGATGTCATCAGCCGCCCGGCGGAGCATCGACAGCGCCTCGCCAGGGCGGCCCGCGGCCAGGCGGAGCAGCGCCCATCCGGGCTGGGGTTCGTAGCCCGAGCGGCGGGCCTGCTCATACGAGTCCTCGGCGGCCTCGAAATGGCCGCGGAGGCGTTGGATCTCGCCTTGCTGGTAGTAGGCGCCGTAGCGGGCCGACCGGTCGCCGGCCTCGAGCATGCTCACGGCCTGGCGTGCAGCCTCCTCCGCCTCGTCCCAGGCGCCATGAAGGCAGAAGAGCTCGGCTCGGTGGTAGTGGCAGCGGCCGCTGAAGGCGACGAGCCCGCCCTGCGAGAGGCGCCAGCGATCCAGGGCGCTGGTCCACTCCTGGGCCCGGGCCACATCGAACGCGAGCTGGCAGCTTTCGATCACGGAGCAGTAGACGATCCCGGAGGCGAAGGCGCCGACCTCTCCAGACATCACTGCGACCAGAGCCTCGTCGAACAGCTCCATGCCCTCCGCGATGCTGCCTAGCTTGACGTGGGCCTGGCCGCGACCGAGGTGGCAGAGGGTCGTGATCTCCGGATCCTGACCAGAGCTCGCAAGGTTCTCTCCGCGGCCGAAGAGGTCCAGGGCGGCCGCCGGGTCCCCGCCGTAGAGGGCTTCCTGCGCCTGCGGGAAGAGGGCGAATGCCTGCTCTGGGACCGACTCGTCGAGCTCGTCGAGCAGATGGAGCGTCCGGCCGAGCCATCCCGAGGCCTCGGCCGGCTCGTCGGCGGCCATGAAGTAGATCCCGAGCCAGGCGGCGATCCGTGATGCCGTGCGGATGTCGCCCACGAGGAGGTACTCCTCGTGGGCGTGCGCCAGATGGCCGATTCCGGTGCCGAAATGGCCCATGAGAATGGCGACGGTGCCGAGCCGCAGCAGGTCTTCGGCAGCGAGACCTGAGTCTCGTTCGGCCTCAGTGAGTTCCTCGAACGCGTCCTGCCACCGGCGCGCGGCGTACGCCGTGCGTCCGCGGTCCACAGCGCTCGACGTCGACACTGAACTCTCCGGGCTGTCCGCGCTCCCCCGGGGGCGCGCCTTGCGGTCAGGATAGCCCCAGGAGCGCGTGCCTTGCTAGCGTCCCGCGGGCTCGGGCTCCCGATGCTTCGGGTGGTGCGCCGTCGTCGTCCGTTCGAGCTGGGCGCCCTCGATGTCCAAGTCCGGCAGGAGCCGCGCCAGCCAGCGCGGCAGCCACCACGCGGAGCGCCCGAGGAGGCGCATGACGGCGGGAACCAGAGTCATGCGGACCACGAACGCGTCCAGCAGCACGCCGAGCGCGAGGGCAAAGCCGAGCGGGCGGATCATCGTCAGGTGGCTGAAGATGAAGCCCGCGAAGACGCTCACCATGATGATCGCGGCCGCGGTCACCACGCGCGCGGCGTGGCGGAAGCCGGTCTTCACCGCGAGCTGCGCCCCCTGACCGTGCACGTACGCTTCGCGGATGCCGGACGTGATGAACACCTGATAGTCCATCGCGAGGCCGAAGAGGATGCCGATGAGCAGGATCGGCAGGAAGCTCAGCACCGCTCCGGGGTGGGTGACATCGAACACCGGCCCGAGCCAGCCCCACTGGTACACGCCGACCACGGCCCCGAAGGCCGCGCCGAGGGAGAGCAGGAAGCCTCCCGTGGCGAGCAGGGGAACCAGCAGCGAGCGGAACACGAGCAGCAGGAGCACGAGCGAGAGGCCGACGACGATCGCCAGGTAGGGCGGGAGCGCGTCGGCGAGCTTCGTGGAGACATCGACGTTCGCCGCCGTCTGGCCCGTGAGCCCGATCGTGGTGCCCGTGTCTGCCTGGATCTGGGCGCCCTTGGCCCGCAGGTCGTGGACCACTTGGACGGTGCTCGCGCTCGCCGGGCCGTCGGTCGGGATGACCTGGAAGACGCCGGTGCGCCGGTCCGGACTCAGGGCCACGGGGACGGCCGCCGTCACGTTGGCCACCGACCTGAGCTGGTCCGCGACGTCGAACTGCTTGGACTTCGCGGCGTTCGCGTCGAGCCCGGCGGGCAGCTCGCCCACCACGATGATCGGACCCGTCATGCCCTGTCCGAAGTACTTGCCGGTGGCGTCGTAGGCCTTGAAGGCACTTGAGTCGACCGGCTCCGAGCCGCCGTCCGGCAGGGCGAGGCGGAGCTGCGCGGCCGGCAGCGCGAGCGCGCCGAGGAGCACCACCGAGGCGACCAGTGCGAGCCACGGGTGCTTGGTGACCCAGCCGCCCCAGCCGCGCTGCGACTTGGCGAGGTCCTCGCGGGCCTCCTCCTGAGCGTGGTCAGCCTCCGCGTTCTTCCTCTCCGCCTTCGCCCACCGCCGCTTGGAGATGATCCGACGGCCGGCGAAGCCCAGGACCGCCGGGAGCAGGGTCACGGCTACCAGCACCGAGACGGCTACCGTGGCCGCGGCGGCCACGCCCATAACGGCGAGGAACGGCAGTCCAGGAACCACGAGGGCAGTCAGCGCGATGATCACCGTGAGGCCCGCGAACAGGACCGCGTTGCCCGACGTTCCCGTGGCGAGGGCGATCGACTCCCGAGGTGGAATGCCCTGCAGGAGCTGCGTGCGGTGCCGGTTCACGATGAACAGCGAGTAGTCGATCCCCACCGCGAGGCCCAGCATGAGGCCGAGCATTGGCGTGGTGGAGCTCATCTGGATGACTCCTGTCAGCGCGAACGTGCCGCCCACGCCTACCCCCACGCCGATCAGTGCCATGAGCAGGGGCAGGCCCGCCGCGACGAAGGTGCCGAGCATGACCAGCAGGACGATTGCGGCCACGATCACGCCCGTCGCCTCGGAAGCGCCGAAGAGGCTCGAGATATCCTGCGTGAGCTCCTTGCTCGCGTGGGCCTGGACGCCCGGCACCGCCGCGGCGATGTCCTGGACCTTCTGGCGCAGGTCGGCGGGCAGGCCGTCGGTCGACTTCGTGAACTGGATCGTGGCGATCGCGGCCCTGCCGTCGGTGGAGACGAAATGGAGCCCCTGCGAGGCCTGCGCCTGACGCTCCCCGAGCGCAAGCTCAGCCTTTTTCTGCGCAAGCTGCGCGGCGCCGTCGTCCGCCTGCTTCTTGCCCGCGTCGTATTGCGCCTGGCCCGCGGCGAGCTGGGCTCTGCCCGCGTCGATCTGCGCCTGAGCGGACGCGGTGGCCTGCATGACGGCGGTCTGCGGGTAGCCCTGCGCCGCGAGCGCCTGCTTCTGGGCGTCGAGCTGGGCCTGCCCGGCGTCGAGCTTCGCCTTCGAGTCGGCGAGCTGCTGTGCGGACGCCGCGAGCTGCTGCTGGCCCGCAGCAAGCTGGGCCTCGGCAGCCGCAATCTGCTTCTGGCCGTCCGCGATCTGCGCCGCGGCGGCGTCCAGCTGAGCCTGAGTGGAGAAGGGATCGGTGGCGTTCTGGACGCCGTCGAGACCCTTGATCTTGTTCAGTGCGTCGGTGATGCCCTTCTTCTGGTCCGCAGTGAACGGCGCGTCCGGCGACTCGAAGACGATGCTCGCGCTGCCGCCCGAGGACGACGGCAGATCCGTCTTGAGCTTGTCCGCCATCCGCTGGGTCTCCGTGCCCGGGATCTGGAACGTGTTGCTCAGCGCTCCGTGGAACGCCAGAGCGGAGACGCCGACCGCAAGCAGGACCACGATCCATGCGGAGAGAACGAGCCAGCGGCGGTCGTACGCGAACCGGCCGAGCCGGTAGAGGAGAGAAGCCATGATGCCTTCTTGAGGGTGGCAGGGTGGGTGAGAAGCGGGGTGGGTGAGTAGGGGTCAGGAGGTCTTGAAACCGGACTTGAGGTGCTCGAACGACGTCACCAGGAGCTCGCGGAGGCGGCTGAGGGACGACGGCGAGAGGTCCCCTCCGCGTTCGGCCAGCCATACCTCGAGGGCGGCCTTGCCGCAGGACATGACGGCGCCGGCGAGGGAGTGGACGTAGATGGCGTCGAGCGCATCGCCCTCGCGTTCGCGGATGGCAGCCACGATCTTGTCGCTGCACTCGTCGAACGCCTGCAGCTGGAAGCGGGTCACCGGATCGTGGCCGTGCGAGACGAGGAACGACTGCGCCATCGGCTCGATGAGCTTGTTGTCGGCGAGGGCCAGAAGGATCTGGATGGCCGATTCGAGGAGCGGCTCGCCC
>NZ_JBQCGQ010000092.1:0-6727 GCF_051955515.1 Sinomonas sp. | reverse complement strand
AGAGTGGGTGGACTCTGCGACGGGGAGGCCCGCGCCGAGGCGCCACGCCTCATGGCGGGCGACGTCTGGAGCGGCTTGCCCAGGGCGCCCCGACAGCCGCCGACCACCGCGTTCGACCGCTCACCCCCCCATGCGAGCGGTCGACGGCGGTGGTCTGCTGCGGTCGGGTGGCTGTCGGGGCGCGCTGGGCTAGCCGCTCCAGACGTCGCCGGCCAGGAGGCGTGCCGCCTCGGCGCGGGCCTCCCGATCGCTGAGTCCAGCCTCTCTGAGGTCTCCCAGGAGCCGCTGACGCATCCGCAGGGACGTAGGCTCCTGCTGGTCCGTGGGAGGCGGGTAGGACTGATGGTCATCGGAGAGCCGCAACGGCGCAAGCGTCGAATGGCCTCGGACTGTTACTCGGGTGGGAAGCTTCGCGCGGGGGCGCATGGATTGCCGCCTGTTCTGTCCCTAGCCGGACGATGTGGGACCTATTGCTCTGGTGCGCAGAGATCCTCGCTGCTCGAGATCTGGTGCTGCCCCTTATTGTCCGCCAGAATGGTGAGATTGGGGAGGGGTTCTGTGAGTTTGCTTGGGGATTGAGGGAAATTTCTTCGAGCCTTACGGTCCTTGATAACCCACGTCCAGAAGCCGGAAGATCTGGCCTCCCGGCGCTGAGAAATAGGCGTGCGGGCTGCCGGGGTGCGTGAATTCCGGGACCCCCGCCTCGCGCAGCCGCTCCTGGGCTCCGGGCACATCGGCCGTGCGGAACTCGATCCAGGCTCCGCGGAACGCCGTCGCGTCAGTGAGCTCGCCACTCGGCCCTGACGGTGCGACATCAGAGAATTCCACGCTGAAGGCACTCCCGTCGGGGAACTTCACGAGGAGAATCGGGAATGGCAGCCCGAAATCGCGCTCGATCGCCTCGCACGCGAGGACGTCCCGGAAAAGGACGGTGAAGGCACCGCGGTGCTCCGGCGCGACGAAAAGATGGACGCGGGCACCGAGTCCGGTGAGCGCGCTGTGCGAATCTGCGGCCATGATCGGCTACTTGTGTTCCGGTCCCCAATGGGCGGTTCGGTGCTCGCCGTTCTCCTCGGAGCGAAGCTCGGCCCATTCGAAAGCCGGATTCGCGCGCCGGCGCTCGCTGACCCACTGCGCGGTCCGCTGCTCGGCGGATTGCCAATCGGCGGCCTCGAAGATCTCCTCACAGGTCTCGTCCGGTTCGCCGTGCTCTTTCACGAAGATGTTGAAAGTCCCCATGGGTCCATCGTGCGGCATGACCTGAGAAAGCGGCAGGGGCGGGGACTGAATCGCGCTCCTGTCCGGTTCTTCGAGGGCGACTCGGTGGAAGGGCCGAAACACGCCGCGTTCGGCACCGATTGGGAACCTTGAACCGGACAGGAGCTCAGCAGGTGGCTACACCCCAGCACCCCTCTCGCCGAGTCGCCAGGCCGCGAACACCGATCCGTTCGAGGGCCCCCGCAGTTCGGCCCAGTCCAAGGCGACGCCAGGATTGTCTTCGCTGTAGCTGTTGATGACCTCGCTGGCCATTTCGATGCCCTCCCTTGCGGTTTCTGCACTCACCTGCGCCAGGCACAGTGGCTGTGCCACGCCGGACGCCTTCACGAAAACATCGAACCCCGCCATGAGAAGAGCATGCTTCCTGCTCTTGTGGGGTGGCAACTCTCAGTTGTGCCCCTCGGATGGCCGGGGCAACGCCAAGTCTTTCCCGTGTCGGTGGGTGCTGCCATCCTCCTCCTGTGAGCGGACTGAACCAGCAGGGCGAGGCGGAGCCAGACCCGATTGTGGTGCCACCCGAGGATATTGATCGCGAGCCAATCACCCACGCACACAAGGCGTTGCCGGTATGGGTGCGCTTGACCTTCGACGACGGCCGGCCCGAGCGTACGGAGAAGGGCTTCGCGAAGGCTTGGACTGAGCATTTCGTCTTGGTTCAGGTGCTGTGGACCATCGCCTACTACAGGGGAGCGCGCGAGTTCTGGGTGGAGGCGACCCACGTGAAACGCCGAGTCATCGAGCCGGCGTGGCTAGGGCGTTCGGCGTAGGCTGCAGACCGCTATTCGACGGTTCGGCTCTTTGACTCGCGTACTTCTGGGTAAAGTCTCCGCAGGAATGCGGCACGGCAACGAACAGGGGCTCCACTTGGCAGGGAACGCGACCTTCCGGCACACCAACACCGCGCTGCTATCGGTGAGCAGTGTCGAGGCTCCGAGGATCGTGAGTTCCTGGGACTTCGACCAGAGGTTGGCGTCCACGCTCAAACGGCTCAAGTTCCCGCCCCGTTTGCTGGAGCGAGTCGCCGGCATCACGCACCGACGGTGGTGGGACGCGGGGACGTCGTTCGATGACGCGGCGATCGAGGCCGGCGCGAAGGCGATGGCCGAGGCGGGCGTCGAGGCGACCGACGTCGGACTGCTGATCAACACCTCGGTCACGCGGCGCAACCTGGAACCGTCCGTGGCGGTGAAGATCCACCACCGACTGGGGCTGACGTCGTCGGCCATGAATTTCGATCTGGCCAACGCGTGTCTCGGCTTCGTGAACGGCCTGATCCTGGCCGCTACCATGATCGACTCCGGTCAGATCAAGTACGCCGTGATCGTCAACGGCGAGGACGCCCGGGCCACCCAAGAGGCCACGCTGGCCCGACTCCAGCGGCCGGAGACCACACGTGAGGACTTCACCCGGGAGTTTGCGACGCTCACCCTCGGATCCGGCGCCGCCGCCGCAGTCCTGGGCCCAGCGGACGCGCACCCCGGCGGACATCGGCTTGTCGGAGGCGTGATGCGTGCCGGCACCGAGCATCACGAACTGTGTGTGGGAGGAGTCGACGGCATGGTCACCGATGCGAAGGGCCTGCTCGACGGCGGCCTGCAGCTCGTGGTGGAGGCCTGGCACGAAGCCCAGCCGGAGTGGGATTGGGCCACGATGGACCGGTATGTCACGCATCAGGTCAGCAACGCCCATACTCAGGCGATCATCAAAGCCATCGATCTGGATCCGACCAGGGTCCCGATCACCTTCCCCTACTGGGGCAACGTGGGGCCCGCCTCGCTCCCCATGACGCTGGCGGCTGAGGCCCAATCGCTCACCTCGGGCGACCGGGTCCTCTGCATGGGCGTTGGCTCCGGCCTCAACACGGGCATGGTGGAAATCGTTTGGTAGCCAGCGCGTGGCCGGGGCTCGACCCTGAATGGTCCCGGACACTCCTCGTCAAATCCACATCGGCCGTCGACGCCCCTGGAAGAGCGCGCCGCTGGCACGTCTTGGACAACGCCGCCCAGCTCTCCCGCCGGGGTCTGACGCCGCGGGGAACGCTCCTGTGCGTCCATGGCAACCCCACGTGGTCGTACCTGTGGCGCTCGCTGTTGAAGGCCGGATCTGACCCAGAGCATCCGTGGCGCGTCGTGGCCATGGACCAGCTGGACATGGGCTACTCCGAGCGCACCGGCACGTTCCGCCGGCTAGCGGACCGGATCAACGACCTGGGCGATCTGACCGACGAACTGGGCCTGGAGGGTTCGGTGTTTACGGTGGGCCACGACTGGGGCGGGGCAATCAGCCTGGGCTGGGCCTTGGCGCACCCAGAGCTCCTCGCCGGCGTCGTGCTGACCAACACCGCTGTCCACCAGCCCGCGACGGCCGGCATCCCGCCTGCCCTGCGCCTTGCCCTGCATCCTGCCGTGCATGGCTGGGGTACGACGACGTCGGACGCCTTTGTGAGGGTGACCCTCGCCTTGGCGAGGCCGCCGCTGCCGGCCGATGTCCGTAAGGCGTACCTGGCCCCCTACCGCGGGGCCCGGCGCCGGGGCGGTGTGGGGAATTTCGTAGCCGATATCCCGGTGGACCCTTCCCATCCGAGCTTCGCGGCGCTCGATCACGTCGCCGAAGGATTGCGCGGGCTGAAGGTGCCGGCGCTGATGCTCTGGGGTCCGCGGGACCCGATCTTCTCCGACCGATATCTCAAGGACCTCATCGGCCGGCTTCCGCACGCGGACGTGCATCGCTTCGAGGGCGCGGGACACCTCGTGGCCGAGGACCGAGACATTGAGACGCCGGTCTTCCAGTGGCTGGCCGCGCACCCCGGTCCTAGCGGCGCGGGGACGGGCACCTCGACTGAGTCGCGGGAATTCCGGCCCCTGTGGTCCCTGCTCGCCGAGCAGGCGGCAGGGCCGTTCGGTGAAGACACCGCGGTCACTGAAATGGCCCCGGACGGCGCCCCCGCCCGCTCGCTCAGCTGGCGGCAGCTGGAACGGAACATCCTGGACCTCGCGGCCGGGCTGCGGGACCTCGGGGTTGGCAAGGGCACACGCGTGAGTCTGATGGTTCCGCCCGGGGTCGACCTGACCGTTGCCCTCTACGCCTGCCTTCGCCTCGGCGCGGTGGTGGTAGTGGCCGACGCCGGACTGGGAACCAAAGGCTTGAGCCGCGCCGTCAAGGGGGCAACAGCCGATTTCATCGTAGGAATCGAGAAGGCTCTGGCGGCGGCCCGGATGCTCGGCTGGCCGGGGCGGCGGATCAGCGTCGGGGATCTCCCGGAAGCTTCTCGGCGGCTCTTGGGCGTTGAAACCTCCCTCGCGGCGCTCTCGAAGTCCGGGGCCGGGTGGGATTCGGGGCAGATGCCAGAGGTGGACCCCACTGCCGCGGCCGCCGTGCTGTTCACCTCCGGTTCCACCGGTCCTGCAAAGGGCGTGCTGTATACCCACGAGCGGTTGGCCGCGATGCGCGACACCGTGGCCACGACCTTTGGGATCGGTCCCGGCGCCCGCCTGGTCGCTGGCTTCGCGCCGTTCGCCTTGCTGGGGCCCGCCCTCGGGGCGGTCTCGGTGACGCCGGCAATGGACGTCACGGCACCGCGGACCCTGACCGCTCGCGCGCTCGCGGACGCCGCGGCGGCGATCGACGCGACCGCGGTCTTCGCCTCGCCGGCCGCGCTGCGCAACGTCGTCGCCACCCGCGATGGACTGGGGGAGGCAGGGCATCACGCCCTGCAACGGGTCCAACTACTGCTCTCGGCCGGGGCGCCCGTGCCGGAACCCCTTCTGGTGGAGGTCCAGCGTCTGCTGCCACGGGCCTCCCTGCACACCCCGTACGGAATGACGGAGGCGCTGCCGGTGACCGACGTCAGCCTCGAGCAGATTCAGGCCGCCGAGGCCGAAGCTGCCGCCGGCACCGTGGAGGGGGCGGGCAACGGCGTGTGCGTGGGGTGGCCCGTGCACGGCGCACGCGTCGCCGTCATCCCCTTGGCGCCGGACGGCACCGCACCCGGGTCGGAACCCACGAAGGCGGCGGGCGTGACCGGGGAGATTCTGGTCAACGCCCCCCACGTCAAGGAGGCCTACGACAGGCTCTGGCTGACCCAGCGGGAGAGCGCCGATCTGCCCGGATGGCACCGCACGGGCGACGTGGGGCACTTCGATGCGGCCGGACGACTCTGGGTGGAGGGTCGTCTCGCCCATGTCGTGACGGCGCCCGGTGCTGTCGTGACGCCCGTGGGCGCCGAACAGGCCATTGAACGCCTGGAGAACGTCCGGTTGGCCGCCATCGCCGGAGTGGGGCCGGTCGGGACGCAAGCCGTTGTCGCCGTCGTCGAGACTCTGCCCCCCGCGCGCGCGGCGGGACCAGCTGCTCCCGACCTCGCGGCGCGCGTCCGCTCGGCGGCCCTCGAGGCTGGCGTAGAGGTCTCCGCGGTGCTCGTGGTCCCCGCACAGCCGACCGACATCCGGCACAACGCGAAGATCGACAGGACCCGCTTGGCCCGCTGGGCTTCGCGGGTCCTGGCCGGCGGCCGCGCGGGACAGCCATGAGGGTCCTCGTCACTGGCGCGAGCGGATTGCTGGGGCGGGAGGTCGCCGAGTTCCTTGTGGGCCAAGGCCACAACGTGACGACCTTCCAGCGCCGGCCGTCAGGGGTCGACGGCGCTGCAGACTTCCGCGGGTCCGTCACCGATGAGGGTGCGATCCGGGCGGCGGTGCAGGGGGCAGAAGGAGTCATCCACTTGGCCGCGAAGGTCTCCTTCACAGGCCACGCCGCCGAGTTCCACGAGGTGAACGTCGAAGGGACGCAGCGTCTGCTCCACGCCGCGCGGGACGCCGGCGTGCGGGACTTCGTGTTCGTTTCCTCCCCGTCCGCCGCCAACTCCGGCGCTGCCATCGCGGGGCTGGGCGCGGAGCCGGCCGACCCGCAGCGAGCCCACGGCGACTACTCCCGCACCAAGGCGGAGGCGGAGCTGCTCGCGCTGGCGGCGGACGAGCCCGGATTCCGTGTCGCGGCGATCCGTCCGCACATCGTGTGGGGCCCAGGCGACACCCAGCTCGTGGAACGAGTCCTGCAGCGTGCCAAGCACGGGCGCTTGCCCCTGCTCGACGCGGGTGCGGCCCTCATCGACACCACCTACGTGGACAACGCTGCCTCCGCCATCGCGGCCGCTCTGCACCGCATGGAGCACATCCATGGCAAGGCCCTTGTGGTGACCAACGGCGAGCCCCGCCCGATCGGCGAGCTGCTGGCGGGCATCTGCGCTGCCGGCGGCGCCCCCGCCCCCTCATGGTCTGTTCCGGGCGGGGTGGCGCGCGCCGCGGGCTCGGTCGTGGAGAAGCTTTGGACCTGGGCCGGGCGCAAAGAGGAGCCGCCGATGACAAGGTTCCTCGCCGAGCAGCTCTCTACCGCGCACTGGTACGACCAGCGCGAGACCCGCGAACTCCTCGACTGGACACCGGGGGTCTCC
>NZ_JBQCGQ010000091.1:0-4435 GCF_051955515.1 Sinomonas sp. | reverse complement strand
CTTCCAGCGCGGCTTCTACTCGCATCTGGTGGGCGGCGTGGGCCGCGACGCGAAGTTCATCGCGCGCCGGATCGCCGCAGAAGCCATAAGGTCGCCGCAGAAGCGATAGCAACGACGACGGCGGCCTGACACACCAATGGGCGTCACCTTTGGGGGGTGGGAACCCTGAAATGGTGACGGCGCAAGCGGAGCGGAACTCAGAGGTTCGACTGCTCCTCATGCTTCGGGTACACGCTGCGGAGGAGGTGCGCCGTCTCGGACGGGGTCTTGCCGACCTTGACGCCTGCGGCCTCGAGGGCCTCCTTCTTCGCCTGCGCGGTGCCCGAGGAGCCAGAGACGATGGCGCCGGCGTGGCCCATGGTCTTGCCCTCGGGCGCGGTGAAGCCGGCCACGTAGCCGACGACCGGCTTGGTGACGTTGTTCTTGATGAACTCGGCCGCGCGCTCCTCGGCGTCGCCGCCGATCTCGCCGATCATCACGATGGCCTTGGTCTCGGGGTCGGCCTCGAACGCGGCGAGGGCGTCGATGTGCGTCGTGCCGATCACCGGATCGCCGCCGATGCCGATGGCGGTGGAGAAGCCGAGGTCGCGGAGCTCGTACATCATCTGGTAGGTCAGCGTGCCGGACTTCGAGACGAGCCCGACGCCGCCCTTGCCGGTGATGTTCGCCGGGGTGATGCCCACGAGGGCCTCGCCCGGGGTGATGATCCCGGGGCAGTTCGGGCCGATGATGCGGGTGATCTGCTTGCCCTCGGCGTCCTTCTTGGACTGGGCGAGGGCCCAGAACTCGGCGGAGTCCTGCACCGGCACGCCCTCGGTGATGACCACGACGAGGCCGATCTCGGCCTCAATCGCCTCGACCACGGCGTCTTTGGTGAAGGCCGGCGGGACGAACACGATCGAGGTGTCCGCGCCGGTCTCGGCCATGGCCTCCTTGACCGAGCCGAACACGGGCAGCTCGATCGGGGAGCCGTGCTGGTCCTCGTGCTTGACCGTGGTGCCGGCCTTGCGGGCGTTCACGCCTCCGACGACGTTCGTCCCCGCCGCGAGCATGCGGGCGGTGTGCTTGGAGCCTTCCGAGCCGGTGATGCCCTGGACGATGACCTTGTTGTTCTTGTTCAGGAAGATCGACATTGTGCGTCCCTTACTTCGCGCTCGAGTTGGCGAGCTCGGCGGCCTTGTCGGCGCCCTGGTCCATGTTCTCGGCGAGGGTGACCAGCGGGTGGTTGGCCTCGTGCAGGATGCGCCGGCCCTCCTCGACGCTGTTGCCGTCGAGGCGCACGACGAGCGGCTTGTTCGCGGAGTCGCCGAGCTTCTCGAGCGCGCCGACGATGCCGTTGGCCACGGCGTCGCACGCGGTGATGCCGCCGAAGACGTTCACGAACACGCTCTTGACCTGCTCGTCGCCGAGGATGATCGAGAGGCCGTTCGCCATGACCTCGGCCGAGGCGCCGCCGCCGATGTCCAAGAAGTTGGCCGGCTTGACGTTGCCGTGCTTCTCGCCCGCGTACGCGACGACGTCGAGCGTGGACATGACCAGGCCCGCGCCGTTGCCGATGATGCCGACCTCGCCGTCGAGCTTGACGTAGTTCAGGTCCAGGGCCTTGGCCTTGGCCTCGAGCGGGTCCTCGGACTCCTTGTCCGCGAGCTCGTCGTGCTCCTTGTGGCGGAACTCGGCGTTCTCGTCGAGGGAGACCTTGCCATCCAGCGCGATGAGGTCGCCCGAGCCGGTCTTGACGAGCGGGTTGACCTCGACGAGCGTGGCGTCCTCACCCTTGAAGACGTCCCACAGCTTGACAATGACGTCCGCGACCTTCTCGCGCAGCTCCGGGGCGAAGCCCGCGGCCTCCGCGATCTCGGCGGCCTTGGCCGCGTCGATGCCCGTGCCCGGATCGACCGGGACCTTCGCGAGCGCCTCGGGGCGCTCCACCGCGAGCTGCTCGATCTCCATGCCGCCCTCGACCGAGCACATGGCGAGGTAGTTGCGGTTCGCGCGGTCCAACAGCACGGAGAAGTAGTACTCCTCGGCGATGTCCGCGCCCTGCGCGATCATGACCTTCTTGACCGTGTGGCCCTTGATGTCCATCCCGAGGATGTTCTTCGCGTGCTCGTACGCCTCGTCGGCGGACTTCGCAACCTTGACACCGCCGGCCTTGCCGCGGCCTCCGACCTTCACCTGGGCCTTGACGACGGTCACGCCGCCAATCTTCTCGGCGGCAGCCTTGGCTTCCTCAGGGGTGTGCGCAACGATTCCGGCCAGCACGGGCACGCCGTGTGCCTCGAACAGATCGCGCGCCTGATATTCAAACAGGTCCACGGTTCAGGGTCCTCTACGTCGAAGTAGTTCTGACTCGGAACACCCTTGGTTCGCCGGTGGGAGCTCCCCCGTCGGCGGGCCCAGTGCTCCAAGGGGAAACTCTAGCCCCTCCCAGCAGGACCGGTCCCGCCGCGGCACTTTTCGTGACCAAGGGCACAGCTCTACATCGTGTAGAATCCGCGGCTGTCCATCCGCGTCCGCCGGCCTCCCCAGCTTCTCCGCCAACTTCCCCAGCTTCTCCGCCGGTTTCCCCAGCTCTCGAGCGGACGACGACGTCACTCGCCCAAGATCTCGGGCTTTCCTCGGCTGCGGGGCCGGGAAAGATGGGGAGTCAGGCGGAGAACTTGGGGAGGCCGGCCGCGCGGGAACGCCCGGCCCTCAGCTCACCTTCGTCAGAGGCGCGTACCGCAGGAGGAGCCGCTTCTCCCCCACGGGGAACGTCACCTTGGCCACGGTCTTGTCCCCCGAGCCCTCGACCCCGATGACGGTGCCGTTGCCGAACGCGGTGTGGTTGACCTTGTCCCCCACGGAGACGGAGATGATCTCCTTCTGCGGCTGCACCCGATTGGCGCGGACTGAGGCAGGAGGCGAGGAGATCGCGTCGAACTGAGCGTTCCGACTCACCCCCGATCCCCACGAGGAGCCCGAATACCGCGACGAGAAGCGGTCCCCTGCGGAACCCACCGCAGGCGGACGCGCAGAGCCCTCCCGCTTCCAGTCGATGAGCTCGGCAGGGACTTCACCGATGAACTGGCTCGCCGGATAGTACTCGCTCTGGCCCCACAGGCTCCGCACCTCGGAGCGCGTCAGGTAGAGCCGCTCGCGGGCGCGCGTGTGGCCCACGTAGGCCAGCCGCCGCTCCTCCGCGAGCTCCTCGGGATCAGTCGCGGACCGTCGGTGCGGGAACACGCCGTGCTCCAGACCGGTCAGGAACACAACTGGGAACTCGAGCCCCTTGGCGGTGTGGAGCGTCATGAGCGTCACCACGCCCTGCCGCTTGGCCTCCGCGACGGCGGCCTCGACTTCTTCGGGTGAGGCCCCCGGGGCGTCCGGGATCTGGTCCGCATCCGCCACGAGCGAGACCTGCTCGAGAAAGTCGGAGAGCGTCCCCTCCGGGTTGTCTCGCTCGTACTCGCGGACGACGGCGACCAGCTCGGCAAGGTTCTCGACGCGCGACTCGTCCTGGGGATCGGTCGAGCTCCTGAGGCCGGCCAGGTAGCCGGTCTGCTCGAGGACTGCTTCGAGCGCCGCCGCGGCGCCCGAGCCGGCTGCGACGACGGCGAGGTCGTCGAGGAGCTTGACGAAGCCGTTGACGGCGTTCACGGAACGGGTCGCCATCGCCGGGGCCTCGTCGGCCCGGCGCATGGCCGTGATGAACGACGTCCGGTCGCGCTCGGCGAGCGCTGCAATTGCCCCCTCGGCGCGATCGCCGATGCCCCGCTTGGGTTCGTTGAGGATCCGGCGGAGGTTGACGTCGTCGTCCGGGTTCACGAGTACGCGCAGATAGGCGAGCGCGTCCTTGATCTCCTTGCGCTCGTAGAAGCGGGTGCCGCCCACGACCTTGTACGGCAGGCCCACACGCAGGAGGATTTCCTCGAGGCTGCGCGACTGGGCGTTCGTGCGGTAGAAGACGGCGACGTCGCCGGGCCGGTAGTCTCCCGTGTCCACGAGCCGGTCGATCTCGCCGGCGATGAACCGCGCTTCTTCGTGCTCGTTCTCCGCGGCGTAGCCGATGATCTTCTCGCCGTTGCCCTCGGCCGTCCAGAGCGTCTTCTCGGGCCGGTTCGGGTTGCGTGAGATCACGGCGTTCGCGGCCGAGAGGATCGTCTGCGTAGAGCGGTAGTTCTGCTCGAGCTTGATGGTGCGGGCGTTCGGATAGTCCTTCTCGAACTCGACGATGTTGCGGATGTCGGCCCCGCGGAACGCGTAGATGGACTGATCCGAGTCGCCGACGACCGTCAGTTCAGCGGGCTCGCTGCTCTGCTCGTCTCCTTTGGCGCCGACGAGCTCCCGCACGAGCGCGTACTGGGCGTGGTTCGTATCCTGGTATTCGTCGACGAGCACGTGCCGGAATCGCCGCCGGTAGCCTTCCGCGACCGCCGGGAACGCCCGGAACAGG
>NZ_JBQCGQ010000090.1:0-7656 GCF_051955515.1 Sinomonas sp. | reverse complement strand
TACCTCGGGTGAGCTACGTCGTTCGGCACTGGCCGAGCAGTTCCCCGGCCTTACTGCGTTCGGCGTCCGTCATCCAGAGCCCGTACCGGGCTTTGATCTCCACGATCCGAACCGTGTACTCGCAGCGGAACGACTTCTGGGGCGGAAGCCACGTGGCCACGTCCCCGTCGCCCTTCTCCTGATTGGCCGGACCGTCGACGGCGAGGAGATTGGACGGATCATTCGCGAACTTCCGCCGCTGCTCTGCAGTCCACTGCTGGGCGCCCTTCTGCCACGCGTCCGAGAGCGGCACCAAGTGGTCGATCTGCACCTCGGCGGAGCGCTGCCCGCGGACGAAGGAGATGCGCTTCGCCGTGTACGGGTCGTCGAGCTCGCCCGAGGCCACGATGCAGTGCGCAGAGGCCTTGGTGAAGACGACGGCCTTGAGATCGCGCGCCAAGACATCGTTGCGCGTATCGCAGCCGTTCCTGTCGACGTCGTCCCAGGCCTCCCCGAAGCGCTCACGCGTGTAGCCCGTCTTGGGGGCCCGCCCTTGAACGTGGATCGATGCCAGCGCGGTCTTCGCCGCCGCGAGCCTCTCGGCCGGCACGCTTCCGATCTGGGAGCCCGCCCAGGGCGCCGGCGAGGCGAGGCCCGGAGGGTCGATCAGCCCAACGAGCCACGAGACGACCAGAAGGACGACGGCCGCGAGCGCCAACCCGATGGCGCGGGGCGCGCGCAGCAGCATGGACTTCTCCCCCCAAGGTGACGATGTGCCAAGGTGACGATCTGACTCATTCACCCTAGGCGAACGCTGCTGTGCGCGCCCCTCAACGCGGCGCTATGTGGACAACCTTCAGGAGAAGGCGACGTCCTTCGTGCGGTGGTCGTACTCGATGGTGACGGGACCGCCGTCGTGCGTCAGCTCGTGGTTCGCGCCGTTCGGGTGGCCGAACGCGCCGTAGTTCTCATCCCACGAACGGTTGATGGCGATCTTGAAGGTGTACGTGCCGGCGGGCAGGTTGACCGTGCGCGTCCAGCGCTTGCTCTCGGGGTTGAGCGCCATCTGCACCTCGTCGAGGCCCGGTTCCCAGTCTGCGGGGGCACCGAGGTGGGACGCGAAATCGCCTGCGATCGCCACCGTTTCCGGCTGGACCACACCGTTCGAGGAAGCCTCCTCGACGACGCTCGCCTCCGCTGCCTCGGCCAGGAGCTCGGCAGCCTCGACTGCCGTCGGCTCCTTCTCCGCGGCCGCGCGCTTGGCGGCCTTCGCCACGGCCTTCTTCTTGGTGGGCTTCTTGACCGGAGACTCGGTCGGGACCGCGACGTCGGCGGGAATCGGGGTGCCGTCCGCGAGCGCCTGGGACAGCGAGTCCACAGTCGGGAAGGCGACCAGCGCCCGGAGCCCGTCATCCGTGATCGACCAGCCCGAGCGGCCCTTGACCATCCAGCCGGCCTTCACAAGCTTCGCCGTGGCCGTGGTGAGCGCCTTGTGGCCCCGCGGAATGCCGCCGGAGAGCAGCTCTGCCTCTTTCTCGTCGAACGGGACGAGGTTCACCGCGTGAGCAAGAACGGCACCGGCATTGGGAGATTCACCCGCCCATCGGGCCTCGGCCAGGCCCTCGAGCACTGCCTTGAGTCGGGCTTCCAACTTGTCGGAGGCGTTCTTCGCCATCCCATCCCCTCTCGTTACGTGGATCACCCTTGCCTCCCTATGCTTGCCGGTTTCTGCCGGGTTGGGCGCAAGGTGACCAACTGTGACGAACCATTGTGACGCACAGTCGGCCTTCCTAGACTCTACGGTCTGGGTTTCCAGCATATTAAGCCGACGCAACGAGTTGATACCGATAGCAGAGGCTCCCGACCCCGGTGTGCCGCAGAAATGTCGGTGGGCGGTGGTGAGATGGTGTCATGTTCTTCCTCGACGGCCAGAGCCAGCTGGTCTTCTCCGCTTCGGACGTGGTCATCGCGGCCAAGTGCGAGTTCGCGCTGCTCCGGCAGCTCGACGAAAAGCTCGGCCTCGCCCCGAAGCTGACCGTCGACGACCCCATGCGCGAGCGCGCCGCTCGCCTTGGGGATCGGCACGAGCTGAGGGTCCTCGACGAGTTCCGTGCCCTCCATGGGCCGTGGACTCCCGGCCGCCCAGGAGGAGTCGCCGAGATTTCCGAGGCGGAGTCCATGGAGCGCGGCGTTCTGGAGGCGAAGCACGAGGAATCGCTGGATGCACTTCGCAGCGGGGCCGACGTCGTCTATCAGGCCGGCTTCTTCGACGGCCACTTTCACGGCCGCTCCGACTTCCTGGTCCGCCAGCCGGACGGCCGCTATCAGGTGTTCGACACCAAGCTCGCCCGCCACGCGAAGGTCGAGGCGCTGCTCCAGCTCGCCGCCTATGCGGAGCAGCTGGAGAAAGCCGGGTTCCTGCCTTCCGACCGCGTGAGCCTGATCCTCGGGACGAAGGAGGAGGTTTCCTTCAGCCTTCCAGACCTGCTTCCGGCCTATCGAGAACGACGGCGGAGACTCACCCAGCTCACGGCAGAGCACCTCGCGCTGGGCTCGGCCGCGCGGTGGGATACCCCGGGCATCGCGGCGTGCGGCCGCTGCGAATACTGCACTGTGCAGGTGCGCGAGCACCGGGATGTGCTGCTCGTCGCGGGAATGAATCTGGCGCGGCGGAAGAGGCTGCGAGATGCAGGCGTCCGAACGGTCGAAGAGCTCGCGGCCCTGCCCGAACCCGTGGGGGATGCCACGTTGCTCCGTCTGCGCGACCAAGCGCGCTTTCAGATCGGGCTGGAGGCGGGCGACGGCGGCGCGCTCGCTCCCGAGCACGGTGACGAACCCGCGCACGAGGTCCGTTTCAAGGTCCTCCCGGAGCACACGATCGCGGCTCTCCCGGCGTCTGACCCGGGGGACGTGTACTTCGACTTCGAGGGGGATCCGCTGTGGCAGGACGCCGCGACCGGACTTTGGGGCATCGAGTACCTCTTCGGCGTGCTCGAGCCTCCCGTGGAAGGCGCGGCTCCCCTGTTCCGGCCGTTCCTCGCCCACACCCTCGCCGAGGAGAAGCAGGCGTTCCTCGACTTCGTCGCCTACATCGAAGAACGACGGTCGCGGCACCCTCGCATGCACGTCTACCACTACGCCTCTTACGAGAAGACTGCACTGCGACGTTTGTCCCAACGCCATGCGGCGGCCGAGGGCGTGATCGACACGTGGCTGCGCGAGGGGCTGCTCGTGGACCTCTATGAAACTGTCCGCCACAGCATCCGCATCTCGGAGCGGTCCTACTCGATCAAGAAGCTCGAGCCCTTGTACATGGGTGCTGACCTGCGGACGGCCGAGCTCCAGAGCGCGGCGGGATCCGTGGAGATCTACGCCGCATTCACCACCGCGAGGAATGACGGCGATCAGGCCGAGGCGGAGCGACTGCTCAAGCTGATCCTGGAGTACAACGAGGACGACTGCGTCTCCACGCTTCGGCTCGATCGCTGGCTGCGGGACGTCGGGGCCTTGCGTCCCGGAGCCGAGGCTGTGCCCCGCGAGGAGGCACCGCCGTCGAGCGTCGAAGAGCCCGAGCCTGCGGAGGCGCCACTCCTCGCGTACCTCGCCAGGCGCGGCAGCGACGGCACCGAGGCAGGCACCAGGGACAGCCAGGCCGCGGCGGATGACACCGCCATCGCGCTCCTAGCAGCGGCTGTGCGGTATTACCCAAGGGAGCGGAAGTCGTACTGGTGGGCGCATTTCGACCGGCTTGAACGGCCCGTCACCGAGCTCGAGGGGGTTCGAGACGCGTTCGTCGTGCGCGAGGCGGAGGTCCTCAAAGACTGGGAGCCGGACAAGAAGACGCTTGCGCGCACGCTCAGGCTGCGTGGGCGGATCGCGCCCGGCTCCGACTTCAGAACGAGCCGGACGTGGTTCCGCGAATTCGCGCAGCCGCTGCCCTCGCCGCTCAAGCCCACGGATTCTCAAGGGCTTGGCCGCAATGGCTTCGGCAACACCGCGTTGCTCAGCGTCGGCTCAGAGGGCCTGGACGACGTGCTGGAGATCGTCGAGAAGACCCGAACGGGCATGGAGGCGTACTGGCAGCTCCCCGTCGCGCTGACCGAAGACCAGCCACCCGGGTCGAAATCGATCGAGGAAGCGCAGCGGGAGCTCGCGGTCCGGGCTGCGGAAGCCCTGCCCGAGATGATCGAGCAGCCTGCCGTCGATCTCCTACGCCGGCTCACGCCACGGACTGTCGGGGGCGCGCGCCTGCCCTCCGCGGCGAACATCTCCGTCCTGCCTCAGACGATCGAGGCCGCCGTGAGGCTCTTGGACCGCTCGTACCTCGCCGTGCAGGGACCTCCCGGAAGCGGAAAGACGTACGTTGCGAGCCAGGTGGTGATGCGACTCGTGGAGTCGGGGTGGAAGGTGGGGGTTGTTGGCAACTCTCACGCCGTGGTCGAGAACGTCCTGTGCCGGGCGATCGAGGCCGGCGTCCCAGCTGACAAGGTGGCGAAGAAGCTCAAGGACGGGACCGACCCGGGGACCGCCGTTCCATGGTGCCACTATGGCGACAAGGACGTCTCGACGATCCTCGGTCTCCCGGGCGGGTGCCTCGTGGGCGGGACGGCATGGACCATGACCAGTTCTTCCGTCCCTGCCGGGGCACTCGATCTGCTCGTCGTCGACGAGGCCGGCCAGTTCTCGCTTGCGAACACGATCGCCGTGAGCCGTGCCGCTTCCCGGCTTCTGCTGCTCGGCGACCCTCAGCAGCTTCCTCAAGTGAGCCAAGGGCAGCATCCCGAGCCCGTCGACGAGTCCGCGCTGGGCTGGCTCGCCAACGGCGAGGCGGTGCTGCCCGACGACTACGGGTACTTCCTGCCCGAGTCGTGGCGGATGGCGCCGGAACTCTGTGCGGCAGTCTCACGGCTGTCCTACGAGGGCCGGCTGCAGTCCGCGCCTCCGGCCACGTCGCGGACTCTCGCTGAGATGCCTGCCGGGGTCGAGACCGTGCTCGTCGAGCACTCCGGCAACGCGACCGCGTCCGTGGAAGAAGCCGCTGAAGTGGTGCGCCAGGTGGAGGCCCATGTTGGGCTGACGTGGACCGACGGTAACGAGACCCGACCGCTCGGCCCCGACGATGTCATCGTGGTGGCTCCCTACAACGCGCAAGTGAATCTCATCCGGACCAAGCTCGACGAGGCTGGGCTCGGTGCAACACCGGTCGGGACCGTGGATCGGTTCCAAGGCCAGGAAGCGGTCGTGGCCATCGTCTCGATGGCGTGCTCCGACCCCGGTGAGGCTCCACGCGGGATGGAGTTCCTGCTCAATCGGAACCGCGTCAATGTGGCGGTGTCACGCGCGAAGTGGCGCGCCGTCGTCGTCCGCTCCCCTCGCCTCACCGCGTATCTGCCCACCAAACCGGCCGCGCTCGAGGAGCTCGGAGCGTTCATCGGGCTGTGCGGGGGATGAGCTGAAAAAGCGAGGGGCGGCCGGGTTTCGCAACCCAGCCGCCCTTCTGGCCATTTCCTCGCGCTACTGGACCGAGCCCGAGCAGGAAGCCGACGCCCCGGCGCCGTTTCCGCTCTGCTTCGCGATGCTCTTGCCGTCAATGAGGATCTCGCACGAGACGGAAGCGCTCTTGTCAGAGAAGTCCGATGCCATCACCGACACGGAGGCCAAGGTCAACCCGGTCGAAGTGGCGTCCTTCGACCAGTCAGCCGTGACGTCAGTCTGACCACTGCCGTCCGGCGTCGAATAGTGCACGCTCGCCGCACCGCTCGTCGTCACCTTGTACTGGATCGAGTGCTGTGCGCTGGCCTTGGCCGAATACGTCGCCAGGCTCTTCGAGATCTCGTTCGAGGCTGAGCTCACGGCTGCCGCAACGACAATGTTGACGATGACCGCGACGACGAACGCGATGACGGCGAGCACGAGACCGATGATCGCCATCGCCTTGCCGCCCATCTTGCGGATGAGCGCGATCAGTGCGCAGATGAACGCAGCAAGCCCGAGGATGAACGCCAGGAAGTTCACCACCGGGATGAAGCTGAACAGGAACGCGATCGCCCCGAGGACGAGTGCGACGATCACGAGAGCTGCGCTCGGACGCGGAGCCTGTGGAGCGCCGTACAGCGGCTGCTGCTGAGTTGGCGAGCCAGGCGAAGAAGACATGTTTTCCCCTTGTGGAATGAGGACGCCGTGACCCGTCGGCCCCATACCGACGATGCTCAGGGCGCCTCGGCAATCCTGTCATGGGGGAGGCGAGATTTACATGTCCAACACGCGCACGTCTCAGGGCTCAGCGCTCGAACAATCCCTTTCCTACGTAGGGCGCGAGACGCTCGCGCTGGGTCTCCGTCAGCCGCAGGAGACGTCCGGAGGCCTCGTCGACGAAGGCGAGCCCCGTCGTCGCCCGCACGCATTCGTGGCCATCGACGGGGTCGTGAATGACGTAATCGAGCGTGAGCGCGGCGGCCTTCAAGCCACTCACCCAGACGTCGACGGCCGCGGGCACGTTGCGGTAGTCGAGCGGCTTGAGATAGCGCACCCGATGTTCGACGACGAGCGCAAGAGTCCCGTCAGGAACATCGGAGAAGAGTGGAACGAGCGGGTCGACGCCGGAGGCTCCGGTTCCGCCTGGGGGGCCGAAGGCAGCCACGCGGGCCTCTTCCAGCATCCGCACGATCTGGACATTGTTGATATGCCCGTAGGCGTCCATGTCCCCCCAGCGCATGGGAACTTGGACCCGAAGGCGTTCGCCAGTCTGTTCGGCTGTCGTCATGCCGTCCGGTCTATCACAGGCTTGGCCCGCCTCGACCGATGACGTGGATCCCACCCGGAGCGCTGACTGCCCCGCCGGTGCGATCACTGATTCCAGTTTAGGGAGGCGAGCTTGCGGCGGAGTGTCTCCCATGTTTAAAGCTGGTTACGGAACCGGATAGCTGAGGACTTGCACAGGTCTACCGCAAGGATTGGCGAGTCTGGCCGTGCGACCGGAGTTGACACGAGAGGATCGTGACTGGCGCTGAACGTCTCAGATCGGGTTTGCGGCGCAGGACCAAGACCTTGTGGCAGAGCGTCGGTCCTGAACCACTCGCCAGATGGTCCGCGTGCCCCTGAGCACGCGGACCCGCCAGATTATTGCCAGCGCACACACCGATGTGGAGAGTCTTCATGGACGGGATGACACGGCGAGAGCTTGCTCGCCAGATCGCGGGAATCTCGGATCCGCCGCAGGACGCCGACGCGCTGTTCGCTCGCACTCTCCAGCGGCTTGCCGCCTTCCACCGGACAAACGCCCGGACGCCCGAACCGACCGCAGGCACCCTCGACGAAGCCCGGCTGGGCCGTTGGCTCGAGGCACAGCGGGCGGACCTGCGCCGTGGCACCCTGTGCGACGAGAGGCGCAGCCAGCTCGACGACGCGATCGGCGGCGACTGGGCGTTGCGCTAGCAATCAGAGGCGGCGGCGCGCGGTGCTGCCATCAGAGCTTCCTGAGCTCGAGCGCCGCCTCGCCGTGCCACTCTGCGCGCAGCCAGTTGATGACGGCATGGAGGACGGCCTGAGCGGCCGCCGTCGAATCGCACAGTGCTCGAAGCGCGAAGCCAGGGACGGCCAAGCGCGTCACACCCACCAGAAGGCCGCCGCGCTCGGCGGGAAACGCCTCGGCGAGCATCAGGCGGAGGGCGGCAAGGA
>NZ_JBQCGQ010000089.1:0-6945 GCF_051955515.1 Sinomonas sp. | reverse complement strand
CCTTGTCGGAGAAGTTGCGCGCGGCGTGGGCGACCTCGGCCCCCGAGACCTCCGAGCCGTAGGTGTCGGCCGGCGGGAAGTGGGTGAAGATGCGGGTGCCGTCCAGGCCCTCCCAGCGGAACGTGTGGTGCGGGAACCGGTTGGTGGTGTTCCACGAGATCTTCTGGGTGAGGAACCAGCGCGAGCCCGACAGCGCCACGAGCTGCGGCATCGCGGCGGTGTACCCGAACGAGTCCGGCAGCCAGACCTCCTGGGTGTCGATCCCGTACTCGTCCAGGAAGAACCTCTTGCCGTGGACGAACTGCCGCGCCAGCGCCTCGCTGCCGGGCAGGTTGGTGTCGGACTCGACCCACATGCCGCCGACCGGCACGAACCGTCCCTCGGCGACCTTCTCCTTGATGCGCTCGAACAGGTCGGGGTACAGCTCCTTCATCCAGGCGAGCTGCTGGGCGGACGAGCAGGCGAAGGTGAACTCTGGGTCGTCGTCCATGAGGGAGACGACGTTGGAGAAGGTGCGCGCGCATTTGCGGATCGTCTCCCGAACCGGCCAGAGCCAGGCCGAGTCGATATGGGCGTGGCCGGTCGCGACGAGCCTGAGCGAGCTCGTGCTGGCGGGCGCGGCGCGCGCCGCGGCGCGCGCCGCGCGGCCGGCCTTGGCCGATCCCGAGACGTCGTCGGGATCCATGACGTCGCACATCCGATCGAGGGCTCGCAGGATCTCGTAGCGCCGCGGGCGGTCCATCGGGAGCTCGTGCATGAGGCCGCGGAGGCTCAGCACATCCTGGACGAGCTCCCACACCCCAAGGTCCCGTTCCGCCAGGACGACGGGGCCGAGCCTGTAGAGGGGCTCGCGGCTGGCCGTGTCGGGATCCCCCTGGGCCGTGGGCGCGAACTCCCAGTGCTGCGCGAGGTCCGGATTCGCGGCCGCTTCGACGAAGAAGAGGACGTCCGGGCCTCCGCCCAGGTCGGCGACTGGGATGTAGCGGTTGCGTGGGTTGATCGCCTTGATGGGGTGGCCGTCCCGGCTCCACGCGAGCCCTTCGCATTGGAAGCCCGGCACCTGAGGGGAAAATCCGAGGTCGACGACGGCCTCCACCGCGAAGCCCTGCTCACCCCAGCCCTCGGGAACCTCGGCGGAGAGCCGCAGCCACATGGTTCCCCACGTGGGGCCCCAGAATTCTCCGGGAGCACTCGGCGAGAAGGTCTGGGCCGTCGCCTCCCCCCATGCGACTGGCTCGCCGGGAGCGTCCCAGCGCTCGACCCGGAGGGGCTGCGAGCGGCGATAGATCCCCGGCTGGAGCCGGTCCCGGAGGAACCTGTCGATGCGCGCTTCAGTGATGAGCCTGTCGTCGTGCACGATGCCCCGCTCTGTCCAATCGCTTGACTAATCCGCCTCAGACAAAGCTACTCGCCCGTAGCTCACAGGGGAAGCGCTTCCCCTGCGCCTCAGCCAAGGAGGCGCTCGTGCCCCGCGTAGACGTTGAAACTGGACCCGCGGCTGAAGTCGACGAGCGTGACTCCCAGCTCGTCCGCCAGCTCTGCGGCAAGGGTCGAGGGCGCGCTCACCGCCGCCAGGGCGGGGATCCCCGCCATGGCGGCCTTCTGCACGAGCTCGAACGAGGCTCGGCCGGAGACCTGCAGCACGGTCTCCCGGAGCGGCAGCAACCCCGAGCGCAGGGCCCAGCCGACCACCTTGTCGACCGCGTTGTGCCGCCCCACGTCCTCGCGAAGGCACAGCAGCTCGGCGGAGGTCCCGCCGTCGCCGATCCTGAAGAGGCCCGCGGCGTGCACCCCGCCCGTCTTGTCGAAGAGCGCTTGGGCCTCGCGGAGCCGCGCGGGCAGGCCGGCGACAAGCTCGGGGAGGAGGCGCACGCCGTCGTCCGTCGGGCTGTGGTGCCCCGAGCGCCGGACCGATTCGATCGAGTCCGTCCCGCAGATCCCGCACGAGCTCGAGGTATAGACGGCCCGGCCGGTCTCCGGCAGGACGACGTCCGGCCGCAGCTGCGCCTGCACCACGTTGAAGGTCTGCTGGCCGTTCTCGTCCTCGCCGCCGCAGAACCGCTCCGCCACGATATGCCCCGGCTCCCAGACCACGCCCTCGGACACGAGGAAACCCGCCACGAGGTCGAAGTCATCGCCTGGCGTGCGCATCGTGACGCTGTAGGACATGGTGCCGGAGGGACCGGTCAGCCTGATCTCGAGAGGCTCCTCGACGGCTAGCACGTCCTCTTTGTCCCGGACCGGGTACTCGCTGCCGAGGACGAACTTGCGCACCTTGCGCCGCTGGCTCAGCCGCCCCATCGGTGCCTCCTTCCGAGCCGCGACGGGCTCCACCTCACATCCTCCCCCGTGAAGCGGCTATCCATCCAGCCCGCTCCAGTCCACGGGTCCCTTGGAGGCGACGGAACGCTTCTTCGGCTTCGCTCCGGGCGCAGCTGCTTCGGTGAGGGGCCGGCCCCAGGGCAGGGGCAGCGCCTCGGCCGGTTCGCCCAGTTCGAGCCCATGCGGCGGCACCACCATGACGCCGTCCGCTCGCGCGAGTCCCCGAAGCATCCCCGAGCCGCTCCCGCCGCTTGGCGAGGCCATGCCATAGACGCGGCGGAAGGGCACGAGCCGCGTGCGCTTGAGCTCGGGCTCGAAGACCTTCCCGGACGGGACCTGGACGGTGGTGAGAAGCGGACGGCCCGCCATCGCCGCGAGCAGGGGCTCCCCGACCGCCAGGAAGCCCATGACCGCTGCGAGCGGGTTCCCGGGCAGGCCCACGAAGAAGCGCCCGTCCGGCAGTTCGGCGAGCACCGTGGGGTGCCCGGGGCGCATCGCGATGCCGTCCACGAGCAGCTTCCCGCCGAGGCCTGCCACGATGTCGCGGAAGTGGTCCGACTCGCCTTTTCCCGTGCCGCCCGTGGTGATGACGACGTCGGCCGGGCCGGCTGCGTCTGATATCGATTCGTCGTCGGCAAGGGCCGAGTGCCACTCCTCGGCGGCGTCGCCGATCTTGCGCTGGCCCACGAGGATGCCCCCGTACACCGTCACGAGCGGCGGGATGAGGAAGCTGAAGACGTCGCGCACGCGGCCCGGCTCGGGCTTCCCCGACTCCACGACCTCGGAGCCCGTCCTCACGAGACGGACGAGCGGCAGGCCCTCGACCGGCAGCTCGTCATAGCCGGCGACCGCCGAGAGGGCGAGCTGCGCCGGACCGAGCACTGTGCCCGCCGGCAGGAGGACCTCCCCGGGCTGTGCCTCCTCGCCAGAGGGGCGGATGTCCGCTCCCCCTGGCGGCGCGCCCGGTGGGGCTGCCGCACCGAGCCGCAGGTGCGGGAGCCCTTCGGCGTCGGGCGCGATCTCGCCGTGCTCTCGGCGCAGCACCGCGCGTGCGCCGGGCGGGATGAGCCCGCCCGTGACGATCGGGCTCGCCTGATGGGCGGAAAGCTGCTCGCCCGCCTCGACGAGGATCCAAGGCCCGGACCCGCTCACGGCCCAGCCATCCATCGCGGACGAGGCGTAATGCGGCATCGGTGTGAGTGCCGTCAGATCTTCAGCGAGCGTGCGCCCCGCGCAGAGCCGGAGCGGCAGGCGCACCGGAGGGATGCGCGGGGCCGCCGCGGCCGCGACCGCACGCGCCTCCGACCATGAGTGGTCCACGTGGTGCGCGGCGCCCGCGGCGCCGCCGCTCATTCCCCGGACCCGGACCGGTCGCCGCGGGCCTTCGCGAGCCTGCGGGCCACGTCGATGGCCGAGTCCATGGCCAGCCGCTCGCCCGCCTGTCCGGTGCCGGCCGCGAAGCCGGCAGCGTAGGCGGCGATGAACGTGGTGAGGGGAGCAGCCGGACGCACAATGGAGTGCGCAGCCACGCCCGCCAAGCCGAGGACTGCGTCGATGTCCACCTCGAGGTTGTCCAGCTCGAGGGCTTCGAGGAGCTCGTGGCACCAGTCTCGGAGGACTTGCTGCGTGTCCTGCGCTGGGCTGTCCTTCGGGTTGTCCGTGGCCTCCGACATCTCAGGCTCCTCCGGTCGCGTCAACGCTCCCCGGTCCCTCCGGGCGGCGGATGCCCCAGCGCTCAGCCGCGGACCACGTATCGACATCGTCAGCGAGACCGGGCGGGAGCCGCAGGGGCAGCACAGTCAGCCTAGCAACGAGGTGACGCAAGGGACGGTCGGCGAGGCCGCCGTCGTCATCGAGTTCGGCGAGGATCCGCTCAAGCGGGCCGCGGCGATAGAGGGCGAGCAGCGGCTGGGCGCGCCCGCCGTCGTCTTCGGCGAGCACGACGTCGGCCTCCGGTTCCGCGGCTGCGGCCGCCGCGAGCGGGGCGAGGGCCTCGCGGGCGCGGGGCAAATCGGCGGCAAGCAGGGCGACCCACGGCGCGTCGCCCGCTGGATCTCGCCTCAGCGCGGCGAGCCCCGCCGCGAGCGCGGCGACGGGTCCCGCGAACCTCGGGGATTCGAGCGTCCACCGGAGGCGGTCGCCGTCGTCCTCGGGCAGACGTCCGGCGGCGACGGCGCTCGTCTCCGGTCCGACGACGGCAATGACCCGCGCTTCATGCACGGCATCGAGCGCGTGCTCGAGGAGGGTGGCCCCACCCACTACGAGGGTCGGCTTGGGGAATCCTCCGAGCCTGGAGGCACGGCCGCCCGCGAGGACGACCGCGTCGAAGACCACGTCGGGAGTGTCGGAGCGGGATGTGCCGATCAGGCTGCCGACTCCGGAAGCAGGAAGGGGCTCCACTGGGCGACTGGCTTCTCAAGCTCCTTGATCTGCCACACCGTCCCTACCGGCTCCTTCGGTGCGAACCGCAGCTTCCATCCCATCTCTGCCGGGGTGTGATCACCTTTGACGTTGTTGCACCGGAGGCAGCAGGCCACGAGATTCTCCCACGAGTCCTCGCCCCCGCGTGATTTCGGCAGCACATGGTCAATCGTGTGGGCGGTCTTGCCGCAGTAGGCGCAGAGATGCCCGTCCCTCCGCAGCACGCCGCGTCTGCTGACGGTCGCGGTGTGGGTGCGGCGGGGTCTGATATAGCGGTTCAGGAGAATGACGGAGGGGCGTCCGAGCACATCGCGCGGACCAACGACTGGATCGCCGTCCTCCGCCACGATGCTCGCCTTCCCGGCGAGAACAAGCACGAGCGCCCGGCGGAAGCTCACTACCGCCAGCGGTTCGTACCCGGCATTCAGAACGAGTGTGCGCATGCGCGTTCCTCTTCACGGCCGTACCCGTCAGGGGCACAGGGCCGGCTGCCCTGTGCGTGGTCGGGCTGATCGACCCTTTTAGAGTACTGAACGAATTTGCACTTTCACGAATGACCGCTGGCATCGACGAAACCTGTGGCCGAGTATTCACCGTTTCGACACCAAAAAAGCGCGGTGCCCCTCCAAGTGAGGAGGGGCGCCGCGCTGTGAAGCCTAGGGTCAGCGATCCACGTGGATGAAGACCGGGCCGGAGCCGACGTTCACGCTGTAGAGGACGGTCTGGCCACCCTCCCAGCCGCCGTGGACGGCCATGCCGTTGCCGACGTAGACGGCGATGTGGGCCATGCCCATGCCGCCGTTCTGGTAGTACACGAGGTCGCCCACCTGCGCCTCGCCCGCGCTCACGATGTGGCCGAGGGACATGTAGCCGGCCGGCCAGCCGTGGTAGTAGATGCCGACGGCGGCGAGGGCGTTGGTGACGAGCATGGTGCAGTCCTGCGCCACGCCGAGCTGGGCGTAGGCGGCGGCCGCGATCGCAGCGCCGAGGCCGCTCGAGGCAACCTTCGGGGCGGTCTGGGCCGCAGGCTTCACGGCGGCACCCGCAGCGACGTTGGTCGTCTGCTGGACGGCAACCGTCGGAGCAGCAGGCGCCGGATCCGGCGTCGGCGCAGCCTCGGACTCGACCGCAGGGCGCTCGAAGCTGACCTGAGCGCCAGCGTCAGCGGCCACGTTGGCGTCAACGGCCGTCTGGACCTCAAGGGCGGTGGGGGCGGAGGCCTCGCGCTGCGTGGGGATCTCGGCAGCGTTGGCGGCGACACCGCTGGTCAGGACAAGGCCCGAAGCAGCGGCGATGACAGCTGCCTGGCGGCCCATGCCACCGGCGTTCTCAGTCACAGCCTTGGCGATGATGGCGATGGAGGACGTGTTCTCGGCCCGGTGCCGAGCCATTCCAGCACGAGTGGACATGTGGGGCGTATCTCTCTTTCGTCTCCCCGCGTGCCAAGGACTCTGGCACACGGATGAGAGCGCGGCAGCTGGGGGACGCCGCGCTCCGGTCAGGGGGTCAGCGGAACGTACAGAAGCCGGGGGACGCAGCGCGCGCGAGCGTGCTGTGGGACGACTTCTTTGACGCGAAAGCGCTCGGGGCACAAGCGCTCATCGCATCGGAGAGGACCGAGGCTTTGCGCTGCGATGGTGCAGCAGCAGAGTCGACGACCTGACGGCCGACGGTGCCTGCGCCGCTGAGATGAGCCGGACGGGCAGCCGAATGGCTGCCGCGGACCGACACGGTCCAGCGACGCGCAATGACGTTGCGTGACGACACAGAGGTAGCCTCTCCCAATGCCTGCGAGGTGAGCTGTCGGGTTCGGACTGGAAGTATCCGGCTTCCCGGCGCGAGCGCCGGGCTGCTTTACCCCAAGGTCCTTCTCGAGAGAAGGACCGAAAGTGGTTCCCCCGCCCCTGCCAGACGGTTGTGCGAACGGTCCCGGTCGGCGGCAGAGCTAGGCAATCCGACCGGATGTTCCAACTTGGTTGGAGTTGGAACATGAACGAGCGTACCCGACCCCTCACGAAAAGTCACATTCGGATCACAGGCGAGTCTCAGATGATCACGGCAAGGACACGAGGGATGAACCGGGAGGCCTATCTCACAACCAGCCGGCCGGGGGGGCGGCCCGGCCGGCGACCCAGACCGCGCAGTGGAGGTGGGATCCCGGGGCCGCGCCCGGCGGGCCGCGCCGGGCCCCGACGTCGCCGC
>NZ_JBQCGQ010000088.1:0-14494 GCF_051955515.1 Sinomonas sp. | reverse complement strand
CCCCGGCTGTGCGTCTGGGGGGGGTGTTGGCTACCATGGGCACTCTAGCAAAAAATCGCGCGAGAGGGTGATGCGCGTGTCTTTTTTACACGTCAAAAACAACAACCACCCGGCCGGGGTTGAGTAGTCGGGCCAGAGGTGACGGTCGTCGAGCGCGCGGGTCCCAGCGAAACGAAAGGCGGGATCCGCTGAGCCGATGACTCTTCACTGGTCACTGTTCACTCACTCTCGGTTCGCGTCGATTTCCTCACTCTAGCCTAGCGGGTAGGCCTCTCCCGGCCCGGAAACGCCTAGGGTCCTACCGCAATCCGTACAACGGTTGTCGGCTCCTCCAAAAGGCCCTCCCCAAGGACGCGCACCTCCGCGCTGTGGCCCTTGTACTTCTTGATGGCCTTCGCGGCCTTCTCAACTTCCTCTGCCGCGCTGCGTCCCTTGATCGCGACTAGGCTGCCCGCACCCCCGAGCAGAGGCAACGTGATCGGCACCAGCTTCGACAGGGCCGAGACTGCACGAGCCGTGACATAGTCTGCGTTCACCAATTCGACCGCCTGCTCGGCGCGCGTCCGCAGGATTCGCACGTTCGTGAGCCCAAGGTCGTCGACGACCTCTTCGAGCCAGATCACGCGACGCTCAAGAGGCTCGATGAGCACAAGTGTCAGATCCGGGCGAGCGAGGGCGAGGCAAAGCCCGGGCAGACCGGCACCGCTTCCGACGTCGGCAACTGTCGCCTCACGAGCGAATTCGGATTCGATGACGGCGCAGTTCAACACATGCCGGCTCCAGAGCCGAGGCACCTCACGCGGACCGATGAGCCCCCGTTCGAGGCCGGAGGTCGCGAGATGGTCGACATAGCGCCGAGCCAGCTCCAGGCGATCGCCGAACAGCTTTTCGGCCGCGGCGAGCTCCGCCCCGCCCAACTCCGGCAGTCCGCCGTCGTACTCCGCCTCGCCCAGCGCTCCCTGATCCTCGGTCATCTCAATCGGTGGAGACGACGATGTGGCGCTTGGCGCCCTCGCCCTCCGACTCGCTCACGAAGCCGAGATCGGCCACCGCATCGTGCACGATCTTGCGCTCATAGGAGCTCATGGGTGCGAGATGGATCGGAGCCCCGCCGGACTTGACCTTCTCCACAGCATCTTGGGCCAGCGAATGCAGGTACTTCGAGCGGTCCTTGCGATAGCCGTTCACGTCGAGCACAAGGCGGGAGCGGGTCCCGGTCTGCGACAGGACGGCAAGCCGGGTGAGCTCCTGAAGCGCCTCGAGCACCTCGCCGCCCTCGCCGACGAGCGCATCAAGGCCCTGGGCCTCCTCGTCCCCAATCACGGAGAGGTAGGTGCGGCCACCCCGGACCTCGATGTCGATATCGCCGTCGATATCAGCGATGTCGAGGAGCTCCTCGAGGTAGTCGGCAGCAACGTCGCCCTCCTCCTCAAGCTTGTTCAGAGGAGTCTCGCTCTCCTCGTCGCCCGCGGTCTCCTCTGCGGCAGAATCGTTGGCTTCGATGTCCATGTCCTCGGTCCCGCTCTCGGCAGTGGTCTCGGCAGGGGTCACTTCTTCCTCCGGTTCTTGCGCTGCGGCTGCTGGCGTTGGCCCTTGGGCTCAATGGGTGCGGGAATGTCCTCGGCCTTCATGGCCTTCCCAGTGGTCACGTCGATTGGCGCGAGGCCTCGCGCGGCACGCCGCTCGTTGAGAGCCTTCGCCGCGGGCGATCCGGGGGCGGGCATGCGGCGGATCACGTAGAACTGCTGGCCCATCGTCCAGAGGTTGCTCACCGTCCAGTAGATCAGGACGCCGATGGGGAAGTTGATGCCGCCGATGCCGAAGACGAGCGGCAGGATGTAGAGCAGGATCTTCTGCTGGCGCATGAAGGGGCTCTGCATGGCGGTCTCGCTCATGTTCTTCGCCATGATCTGCTTCTGCGTGATGAACTGCGACGCGGTCATGGCGACGATCATGAAGATCGTCAGGATCGCGACCACCACTGGGTTTCCACCGCCGCCATGCAGCAGCGAGGCCGAAAGCGGGGCGCTGATGATGCTCGAGTTGTGGAACTGGTTGACCTGGTCCGTGGTCATCGCGCCGATGCCCGAGTTGTTCGCGGCGGCGCCGCTGATGCCGGAAAGGACCCGGAAGAGGCCGAAGAAGAACGGCATCTGGATCAGCATGGGCAGGCAGGCCGAGAATGGATTGGTCCCGTGCTTCTTGTACAGGGCCATCTGTTCCTGGGCCATGGCCTGGCGCGAGAGCTGGTCGGTCTTGCCCTTGTACTTGGCCTGAAGCTTCTGGAGGTCAGGCTGGAGGAGCTGCATGCCTCGCTGAGCCTTGATCTGCTTCACGAAGACCGGGATCAGGGCGGCCCGGATCACGATGACGAGGCCGATGATGGAGAAGGTCCACGTCCAGCCGCTCCCGGGCGGGAGCCCCAGGAACGACAGCGCCTCGTGGAAGGCCACCATCACGGCGGAGACCAACCACTCGAATGGCAGCAGTACGGCGCTTAACGGGTCCATGAATTTCCCTATTTCCTCGTGTCGTCACTGGCGGGGTCGCCGGGTTCCGGCTCATCCCTCCAGTAGCGGTCCGGGTGGTTGAGCACCACGATCCGCGGCGTGCGGCCTTCGGGCCAGTGCCGATGCCCATCGGGCACCGGATCAAGCCCTCCGGAATTCCAGGGGTGGCAGCGCGCGAGCCGGCGAACCGCCAAGTACGATCCTCGCACAGCCCCGTGGACTGTGACGGCTTCGAGCGCGTAGGCAGAGCAGGACGGAAAGAACCGGCAGACCTGGCCATAGGCGGGCGAGATGACCGCGCGATACGCAGTGAGGAGCGCAATCAGCAGCTTTCGCGGGATATCCCACACGAAACGTCCGACGGCGGCCGCCGGGTTCGCGGGATCATGCCCGCCGGCGGCGTTGCTCACCGCAGCCATCAGCCAACCTCCGTTCCGCTATCCGATGTGGGCCCGCCGTCCGATACAGGCCTGCCTTCTATCGCCGGCACAAGCCGGCGGAGCGCCCCGCGAAGAGCGGAGGCGTAGTCGCCGCGGAGGGAAGCCCAATCCGCAGAGGCCGCGGGCGGCAACGCGCGCACCACGACGTCGAGGCCCGTTGGCCTGTCCCGCAAGGTCTCTGCTCCGGCTTCCCTCAGCCTCCTCTTAACGAGGTTGCGGACCACTGCGTTCCCCACCGCTTTTGACACGATGAAGCCGAAGCGGGATGCCTTGCCCTCGTCCGAAACGGCCGCATACAGCACGACGTTCCGGCGCCCTTGGCGGACGCCGGAACGTACGGTATGCGAGAAATCGGCGCTCGTGCGCAGCCGGTTCTGGACGGGAAGCATCCCGCGACCTTATCGCTGCGTCATCGAGGGGGCCGGGCTGGGCCCGAACTCAGGCCGAGAGCTCTGAGCGGCCCTTGGAACGGCGGGCAGCGAGGATGGCGCGGCCGGCACGGGTGCGCATGCGCAGACGGAAGCCGTGCTTCTTGGCACGACGGCGGTTGTTCGGCTGAAAAGTCCGCTTGCTCACGGTTGTCACTCCAGTGGTTCCGGGGCGTCTGCCCAGGGGGCGCTGGTGGCTCTGGCGGACGCTGTATAGGCGGTGCCTGCGGCCCCGCCGCGCCTCATGCCGTTCGCCGTGATCCAGCAGGAAGCTGGTGCGGCGTTCGTGGGCATGCGACAGGACAGTAGGCAGACACAAAGGACTTAACGACGTTAGGGCAGTTGGGAGGCGTCAGTCAAACCGAGATGCCGACGGCCGAGGTGCCGAGGACCATCTGGCTCATGCCAGAACGGCCCCCGGTTCCACTATCCCCACCTGTGGTGAACTCCACGTGAGACCTGTGGACAGCGAGGTGACGCGGATGGCGAGGCGAACTTCATCAGTGTAATTCATCCCCGCCCCTTTCCCAGTTCTCATCTGGTTTCTCCGTCCTCTAGGCTTGCTCAATGCACCCCCGCCGCACATGTGGACAGCCGTGTGGACAAACTGTGGGTGCCTTATTGACTGGCACAGACGGCGAGAAGGGGATATGGGGACTGAGGAAGCCAACGAGGCCAACACTGTTGGCAGCTCGTGGCGGCGCGTCGTACGCCTGCTGGAGGAGGACGATCGGGTTACGCCCCGGCAGCGGGGCTTCGTCGTGCTCGCTCAGGCCCAGGGGCTGATCGGCTCGACCCTCCTCGTCGCGGTACCGAACGAGCTGACGCGCGAGGTTCTCCAGTCCCAGCTGAAGGAACCGCTCGACACGGCCCTCCGCCAGGTCTTCTCCGATGACGTGCGCTGCGCCATCGACGTGGACACCGAGATGGTGCCGGTCCGGGAAGAAGTCTTCGAACCGGTCAAGCGGCCAGAGATCGTCCCCGATCTCCGCCCCGCGCCGACTCCGCCCAGCACTTCCCAGGAATTCGGGCGCCTCAACCCCAAGTACACGTTCGACACCTTCGTGATCGGTGCGTCGAACCGCTTCGCCCACGCGGCTGCGGTCGCCGTTGCCGAGGCGCCGGCCAAGGCCTACAACCCGCTGTTCATCTATGGCGACTCGGGGCTCGGCAAGACGCACCTGCTGCACGCGATCGGGCATTACGCCCGCAGGCTCTACAACGGCATCCGGGTCCGGTACGTGAACTCGGAGGAGTTCACCAACGACTTCATCAACTCGATCCGCGACGACGAGGGCACGAGCTTCAAGGCGACCTACCGCAACGTCGACCTGCTGCTCATCGATGACATCCAGTTTCTGGCGGGCCGAACCGGAACGATGGAGGAGTTCTTCCACACGTTCAACGCCCTGCACAACAGCAACAAGCAGGTCGTGATCACCTCGGACCAGCCGCCGAAGGCGCTCCATGGCTTCGAGGACCGCATGAAGTCCCGCTTCGAGTGGGGCCTCCTCACGGACATCCAGCCGCCGGACCTCGAGACTCGGATCGCCATCCTCCGCAAGAAGGCGAACAGCGAGGGGCTCTATGCGCCGGACGACGTGCTCGAGTACATCGCTTCCCGCATCGCCACCAACATCCGCGAGCTCGAGGGTGCCCTCATCCGCGTGACGGCGTTCGCGAGCCTCAACAAGCAGCCCGTCGACGTGGCTCTCGCCGAGATGGTGCTCAAGGACCTCATCACGGACGACTCGGCTCTCGAGATCACCGCGGACCAGATCCTCCAGGAGACGGCCGGGTACTTCAAGCTCACGGTCGAGGAGCTCAACAGCAAGTCTCGGACGCGGACGCTCGTGACCGCTCGGCAGATCGCCATGTATCTGTGCCGCGAACTGACGGACATGTCGCTCCCGAAGATCGGCCAGGTCCTCGGCGGCCGCGACCACACGACAGTCATCCACGCCGACCGGAAGATCCGCGAGCTGATGGCCGAACGGCGCGTGATCTTCAACCAGGTCACCGAGCTCACCAACAAGATCAAGCAGGCCCAGCGAGGCCTGTGAGTTCGGGCGCGAGCTTTCTTGTCATTCCTTATTAACAGCGTGCTGTGGAAAACCCTGTGGGCGGTTAAGTGCACATCCGCCCGGCATGGGCTTAAAACCCTCCCCAGGTCTGTGGAGAGCACGAATGACAAGAATCTGACAGTCCACAGCCACCCCTGAGCTCATCCGCACGGCGTCAACAGTCCGTGAACAGCCAACTTCCGCGACGGATCAGGCCTGGAGGCCGTTTTCCACAGTTTCCACAACAGTTATTAACACCACGAATCCCAAGAATTCTGAGATTCACCAGACAACAGGAACCTTGCGACCCCACGCGCCCTCCCTTCCAAACCCCCAACAGACCCCCTTCAGCACCGGTACGCGTTGAACCGGCCCCGGAAGATGCGGCTAAGCTGTGCTCAGTGCGCGCCGGGCCGCACAAGTCGTTGAAAGGCGGGAATCCTTCCGTGAAGTTCCGAGTCGAACGGGATGTCCTCACCGAGGCAGTGAGCTGGGCGGCACGGTCCCTCTCACCCCGACCTCCGGTCCCCGTCCTCTCCGGTCTCCTGCTCAGGGCGCACGATGGCGTGGTCAGCCTCAGCAGCTTCGACTACGAGACATCAGCCCGCCTCGAGATCCCCGCGGAAATCAGCGCAGAAGGCATCATCCTCGTTTCGGGCCGCCTCCTCGCGGACATCTGCCGAAGTCTTCCGGCTGCACCCGTCGACGTCGAGACCGACGGCTCGAAGGTCACCCTGACCTGCCGTCGAAGCTCGTTCCACCTCGCAACCATGCCCGAGGGTGAATACCCCCCTCTCCCCGAACTTCCCGCCATCACCGGCGCCGTCTCCGGAGATGCCTTCGCCAAAGGCGTTGCCCAGGTCATCATTGCCGCCAGCAAGGACGACACCCTCCCCATCCTCACGGGTGTGCGGATGGAATTCGAGGACGACCTGATCACCCTTCTGGCCACCGACCGCTATCGCCTCGCCCTACGCGAGATTCCGTGGAAGCCCGCCGCCTCGTCGGTCTCCACGAGCGCCCTCGTCAAGGCCAAGACCCTCAATGAAGTCGCCAAGACGCTCGGGGGCTCGGGGGAGCTCAGCATCGCCCTGGCCGAAGACGACTCTCGGCTCATCGGATTCGAGAGCGCCGGCCGCACCACGACGTCCCTCCTCGTGGACGGGGACTACCCCAAGATCCGTTCGCTGTTCCCGGAGAGCACCCCGATCCATGCGATCGTCTCCACCCAGGAGCTCGTCGAGGCCGTTCGCCGCGTGTCGCTCGTGGCAGAACGGAACACACCCGTCCGCTTGGCCTTCTCCGAGGGCCTCGTGGCCCTCGACGCCGGCACCGGCGAAGACGCCCAGGCCTCGGAAGAACTCGAGGCCCAGCTCACGGGCGAGGACATCACCGTGGCCTTCAACCCGCACTACTTGATCGAGGGCCTGAGCGTCATCGAAGCACCCTACGTGCGCTTCTCATTCACGAGCGCGCCCAAGCCTGCGATGCTCACCGCGCAGAGGGAACTCGAGGGCGACGACGAGGACAACTATCGCTACCTCGTCATGCCCGTGCGCCTCCCCAACTGATGTGTGTCCATCTGGGCCTCTAGGTCCGGCGGACGCGAGCCCGCGCTGTGTCGTCGAAAGGAACATCATGCATTTCGGATTGATCGGCCTCGGCAAGATGGGCTTCAACATGCGGGAGCGCGCACGGCGCGCAGGCCTCGAAGTGACGGGCTACGACCGCAACCCTGACGTCGCCGACGTCGCCTCCATCCACGAGCTCGTCGAGGCGCTGCCCACGCCCCGGGTTGTGTGGGTCATGGTTCCCGCCGGCGAGATCACCGACGCCGTGGTCAAGGAGCTCTGCGACAGGCTCTCGCCGGGCGACCTCGTGATCGACGGCGGCAACTCGCGCTTCACGGAGGACCAGCGGCACGCGGCCGCTCTGGCCGAGAAGGGCATCCATTTCGTGGACTGCGGTGTCTCGGGCGGGGTCTGGGGCCTCCAGAACGGCTACGGCCTCATGGCCGGCGGCGACGCGGAGGACGTCAAGATGGCCATGCCGATCTTCGATGCTCTCCGGCCCGAGGGCGAGCGCGCCGACAGCTTCGTCCACGTGGGCGGCATCGGCGCCGGCCACTACGCGAAGATGGTCCACAACGGCATCGAATACGGCCTCATGCAGTCCTACGCAGAGGGCTACCAGCTCCTGGCCGCCAAGGACATCATCACCGACCTGCCCGGAACGTTCCGCGCCTGGCAGAAGGGCACGGTCGTCCGGTCCTGGCTCCTCGACCTCCTCGTCAAGGCACTCGAGGAGGATCCGGGCCTGGAGAACATCGACGACTACGTCGAGGATTCGGGCGAGGGCCGCTGGACGGTCGAGGAGGCCATCGCCAACGCCGTCCCCGCACCGGCCATCACCGCCGCCCTCTTCGCCCGCTTCGAGTCCCGCGAGGACAGCTCCCCCGCCATGAAGATGGTGTCCGCGCTGCGCCACCAGTTCGGCGGCCACGCCACGCGCCCGGCCAAGTAGCCAAGGGCCCAAGGACCCTCCCCCAGGTGTACGTCGAACGGCTCTCGCTCACGGATTTCCGGAGCTACGCCCAGCTCGACCTCACCCTCGAGCCGGGTCCCACGGTGCTCGTCGGCCCCAACGGCGTCGGCAAGACGAACGTCGTCGAGGCTATCGGGCTCCTCTCGACGCTGTCCTCGCACCGCGTGTCGTCTGATGCGCCGCTGGTAAGGTTCGGCGCAAGCCAGGCGATCGTGCGGGCAGGCTTCGTGCGCGGCGTCCAACGATCGCAGCTGGAGCTCGAGATCAACCCTGGCCGGGCGAACCGCGGGCGGGTCAACCGCGGCGCGCCCCGACGGGCCCGGGAATTGCTGGGAATCGCCCGGACGGTGCTCTTCGCGCCGGAAGATCTCGCGCTCGTCAAAGGGGATCCCTCGGGCCGCCGCCGTTTCCTCGACGAGCTCCTGACGGTGCTCATCCCCCGGCACGCTGGCACCCGCGCGGACTACGAGCGCGTCCTCAAGCAGCGCAACGCCCTCCTCAAGACGGCCCGCACCTCGCGCTCGCGCGGGAACAGGATTCCCGACGCGCACGGGGGTACGGTCGAGTCGACTCTCGACGTGTGGGACCAGCAGCTCGCCAGGATCGGAGCGGAGCTGCTGGCCGCCCGGCTCGAACTCGTCGAGCGGCTGCGGCCGCACGTCGCCATGGCCTACGCGCAGCTCACCGACGGCTCGAAGGCGGCGCAGCTCGCCTACCGCTCCAGCATCGAAGGCTTCGTCTCGGACGATGACGGCGAGCTCACCGCCGAAGCCAGCGTGCCGCCGTCGTCCGCTGCCGGCCTCGAGACCCTCGCCGCCAGCGAGATCGCCGAGCGCTTCCTCACCGCGCTGGCGGCCTCGAGACCCCGCGAACTCGAACGCGGGCTCTCGCTCGTGGGCCCCCACCGGGACGAACTCGAGCTGCTGCTGGGCCCCGCCCCGGCGAAGGGATTCGCCTCCCACGGAGAGACGTGGTCCTTCGCGCTGGCATTGCGCCTCGCGTCCTACTACGTGATGCTCGACGACTCGACGGTCGAGGGCGACGAGCCGATCCTCATCCTCGACGACGTGTTCGCCGAACTCGATACCGCGCGACGCACGAGACTTGCCTCGATCGTCGCCAAGGCAGAGCAGGTCATCGTCACCGCGGCGGTCGACGGCGATATCCCCGCAGAGCTCTCGGGTCGCCGCGTGCAGGTGGTCCCGGGGGGAGTTGCGGCGGACACCTTCGACGAGCCCGCCGAGCACGGGATTGAGGCCGAGCCCCGGACCGAGGCGGGCTGATGGCCGGCCCCTCGGATCACCCTGAAGAGGTCGACGCCGCGCAGGCGGCCCTCAACCGCGTTCGTCAGGCGGCGGAGGCCCGGGGTGAGATTCGAACTCGGACGAAGGGCTCGCTCGTCACTCCTCCGCCGGGTGCATCGAGCGAACAGCGGAAGGTGCGTCGCCGCCGGGAGCCCGGATATTCCGGCCGCGACCCGCTGGGACTCGGGAACGTGGTGAGCCGGATGGTTGCCGACCGCGGGTGGTCCTCCCCCGTGGCAGTCGGCTCCGTCATGGCCCGATGGACGGAACTCGTGGGCCCCGAGGTCGCCGCCCACTGCACGCCGGAGAGCTTCGACGACACGACGCTGCGCGTCCGGTGCGATTCCACGGCCTGGGCCACCCAGCTCCGATTGCTCAGCACAGCGATCCTGGACCGCTTCACGCGCGAGCTGGGGCCCGACGTCGTCCGCACGCTCCAAGTGCTCGGCCCCACGGCGCCGAGCTGGCGCAAGGGCCTCCGGCACGTCCGCGGCCGGGGACCGCGGGACACCTACGGCTGACCGCAACGGACGATGTCAGGTCCAAGCCGGGAATCCGCGGTCTGGGCCGCTCACGGGCCGGGAGCCACACTGCCCCTTGGTCGGCCTCCTGTTGAGCCGCCATAACCGCCCTTGCAGGCTTCCCACGGGCACACGCGGGCCCGGAGTGTCCAAGCCAGAGCGCGGGAACCGGTAGAATTGAGTCATAAGCCTGTCGATTGAAGAGGGGTAGAGACTGCCTGTGGCTGACGAGAGCGCAGCGAACGACTGGAACGGGGACGGTGCAGCTGCACCCACGCCTGAACAGACACCGGAAGCGCAGGCCCCGAGGGAATACGGGGCGAGCAGCATCACCGTACTCGAGGGCCTCGAAGCCGTCCGCAAACGCCCGGGCATGTACATCGGTTCGACCGGACCCCGCGGCCTTCACCACCTGGTCTACGAAGTGGTGGACAACTCGGTCGATGAGGCGCTTGCCGGGTATTGCGACCACATCAAGGTCACCCTGCAGCAGGACGGCGGAGTGCGCGTCGAGGACAACGGACGCGGCATCCCCGTGGACATCCACCCCACGGAGGGCAAGCCCACTGTCGAAGTGGTCATGACCATCCTGCACGCCGGCGGCAAGTTCGGCGGCGGCGGGTACACCGTCTCCGGCGGCCTGCACGGCGTCGGCATCTCGGTGGTCAACGCGCTTTCGGTCCGCGTGGACACCGAGGTCCGCCGGCAGGGCCACGTCTGGCGGATGTCATTCCGCGACGGCGGCCACCCGGTCGGGAGCCTCGAGCGGGGCGAGGAGACCGAGGCCACCGGCACGATCCAGACGTTCTATCCGGACCCCTCGATCTTCGAGAGCGTGGTCTTCGACTTCGAGACGCTGCGCGCGCGCTTCCAGCAGATGGCCTTCCTCAACAAGGGCCTCCGGATCACCCTGACGGATGAGCGCGCCACGCAGGTGGACGAGGAGGAGCTCGCGGACGAGGCGGAGCACGCCCCGGAGCCGCGGACGGTCGACTACAAGTACGACGACGGCCTGCTCGACTACGTCAAGCACCTCAACTCCTCGAAGAAGATCGAGGTCATCCACGAAGAGGTCATCGCGTTCGAGAGCACCGACGGCGAGCGGGGCATGACGCTCGAGGCAGCGATGCAGTGGACCACGGCCTACGCCGAGTCGGTGCACACGTACGCGAACACGATCAACACCCACGAGGGCGGCACGCACGAGGAGGGCTTCCGCGCCGCGATGACGTCCCTCGTGAACCGTTACGCGCGCGAGAAGGGGATCCTCAAGGAGAAGGAGGACAACCTCAGCGGCGACGACGTCCGCGAGGGCCTGACCGCGGTCATCAGCATCAAGCTCGCGGAACCGCAGTTCGAAGGCCAGACGAAGACGAAGCTCGGCAACTCTGAGGCGAAGGGCTTCGTCCAGCGCGTGGTCACCGATCAGCTCGGTGACTGGTTCGAGCGGAATCCGGGGCCGGCCCGCGACGTGATCCGGAAGGCCATCCAGGCGTCGCAGGCCCGCATGGCCGCGCGGAAGGCACGCGACAACGCGCGGCGGAAGAGCCCGCTCGAGTCCTTCGGCATGCCGGGCAAGCTGTCCGACTGCTCGTCGAAGGATCCGTCGGAGTGCGAGGTCTACCTCGTGGAGGGCGACTCGGCAGGCGGTTCCGCAAAGCGCGGCCGCAATCCGAAGACCCAGGCGATCCTCCCGCTCCGCGGCAAGATCCTGAACGTGGAGCGCGCGCGCCTGGACAAGGCGCTCGGCAACGCCGAGATCCAGTCGATGATCACGGCCTTCGGCACCGGCATCGGCGAGGACTTCGACATCGCGAAGCTGCGCTATCACAAGATCGTGCTCATGGCCGATGCCGACGTGGACGGCCAGCACATCACGACGCTGCTCATGACGCTCCTGTTCCGCTACATGCGGCCGCTCATCGAGAACGGGTACGTGTACCTCGCCCAGCCGCCGCTCTACCGGATCAAGTGGTCCAACCACCCGCACGACTACGTGTACAGCGATCGCGAGCGTGACGAGACCATCCGGCTCGGGCTGGCCAACGGACAGCGGCTCCCGAAGGAGAACGGGATCCAGCGGTACAAGGGCCTCGGCGAGATGGACTACACCGAGCTGTGGGACACCACCATGGACCCGGACCGGCGCACGCTCCTGCAGGTCACCATGGAGGACGCCGCGGCCGCGGACCAGACGTTCACCGTCCTGATGGGCGACGACGTCGAGTCCCGGCGCCACTTCATCCAGCAGAACGCCAAGGACGTCCGCTTCCTGGACATCTGATCTCGGGTCGGAAAGCAATTAGAGGAGAGAATCTTTGAGCGACGAGACTCCCGAGGACCCCACCGCGGGCACGCCGGGAACCGACCCGACGGCCTTCGTGCCCGAGGGCCCCGCCGAGGGCGACCGCGTCGAGCAGGTCGACCTCCAGACGGAGATGCAGCGGTCCTACCTCGACTACGCGATGGCCGTGATCGTCGGCCGGGCGCTGCCGGACGTGCGCGACGGGCTCAAGCCCGTCCACCGCCGCGTGCTGTACGCGATGTTCGACGGCGGCTACCGGCCGGACCGCGCCTTCAACAAGTGCGCGCGCGTGGTCGGCGACGTCATGGGCACGTACCACCCGCACGGTGACATGGCGATCTACGACGCCCTGGTCCGCCTCATCCAGGACTGGGTGATGCGCTACCCGCTCGCGCTCGGGCAGGGCAACTTCGGCTCCCCCGGCAACGACGGCGCCGCGGCCCCCCGGTACACCGAGACCAAGATGGCCCAGCTGGCCATGGAGATGGTCCGGGACATCGACGAGGAGACCGTCGACTTCCAGGACAACTACGACGGCAAGAACCAGGAGCCCACGGTCCTGCCGGCACGGTTCCCGAACCTGCTGGTCAACGGGTCCTCCGGCATCGCCGTCGGCATGGCCACGAACATCCCGCCGCACAACCTGCGCGAGGTCGCGGACGGCGTGCAGTGGTACCTGCAGAACCCCGAGGCGACCCGCGAGGAGCTCCTCGAGGCGCTCCTGCTGCGCATCAAGGGCCCGGACTTCCCCACCGGGGCGACGATCCTCGGCCGCCGCGGCATCGAGGACGCCTACCGGACCGGGCGCGGCTCCATCACGATGCGCGCCGTGGTCAACGTCGAGGAGATCCAGGGCCGCACGTGCCTCGTGGTCACCGAGCTGCCCTACATGGCGAACCCGGACAACCTCGCGAGGAAGATCGCGGAGCTCGTCAAGGACGGCAAGATCTCCGGCATCGCGGACCTGCGCGACGAGACCTCCGGCCGCACCGGCCAGCGCCTCGTGATCGTGCTCAAGCGCGACGCCGTGGCGAAGGTCGTGCTGAACAACCTCTACAAGCACACCCAGCTGCAGGACAACTTCGCCGCGAACATGCTCGCGATCGTCGACGGCGTCCCGCGCACCCTCTCGCTCGACGCGTTCGTGCGGCACTGGGTCACCCACCAGATCGACGTGATCGTCCGGCGCACCCGCTTCCGGCTGCGCAAGGCCGAGGAGGAGATCCACATCCTCCGCGGCCTGCTCAAGGCGCTCGACATGCTCGACGAGGTCATCGCCCTCATCCGGCGCTCCCCCACGGTCGAGCAGGCCCGCGACGGGCTCATGGAACTCCTCGACATCGACGAGATCCAGGCCCGAGCGATCCTCGACATGCAGCTGCGCCGCCTCGCGGCCCTCGAGCGGCAGAAGATCCAGGACCGCAACGACGAGCTCGAGGCGCTCATCGCCGAGTACAACGCGATCCTGGCAGATCCGGCCCGCCAGCGGCAGATCATCTCGGAGGAGCTCACCGGGATCGTCGAGAAGCACGGCGACGACCGGCGCACCCGCATCCTCGCGGGCTTCGACGGCGACATGAGCGTCGAGGACCTCATCCCCGAGGAGGAGATGGTCGTCACCATCACCCGCGGCGGGTACGTCAAGCGCACCCGCAGCGACCAGTACCGCCAGCAGCACCGCGGCGGCAAGGGCGTCCGGGGCGCGCAGCTGCGCGGGGACGACGTGGTGGAGCACTTCTTCGTCACGACGACGCACCACTGGCTCCTGTTCTTCACCAACCTCGGACGCGTGTACCGGGCCAAGGCGTACGAGCTCGCCGAGGGCGGCCGCGACGCGAAGGGCCAGCACGTGGCGAACCTGCTCGCGTTCCAGCCAGACGAGCGCATCGCCCAGGTCCTGGACCTGCGGGACTACCAGCAGGCGCCGTACCTGGTCCTTGCGACCAAGGCCGGCCTCGTGAAGAAGACCCGCCTCGAGGACTACGACACCAACCGCTCCGCCGGCGTCATCGCGATCAACCTGCGCGACGGCGACGAGCTCGTCTCCGCGCAGATCGTCTCCGAGGACGACGACCTCATGCTCGTCTCGCGGCACGGCCAGTCGGTGCGCTTCACGGCGGACGACGACGCCCTGCGCCCCATGGGCCGAGCCACGAGCGGCGTGACCGGCATGAAGTTCCGTGACGACGACGAGCTGCTCGCGGCGGACGTCGTGGCCGAGGGCTCGTACGTCTTAATCGTCACCGAGGCCGGCTACGCCAAGAATTCCAGCGTCGAGGAGTACCGCCGGCAGGGCCGCGGCGGCCTCGGCATCAAGGTCGGCAAGTACGCAGAGGGCCGCGGGCACCTCATGGGTGCCCTCATCGTCACCGACGAGGA
>NZ_JBQCGQ010000087.1:0-6129 GCF_051955515.1 Sinomonas sp. | reverse complement strand
CGGCGTCTGCCGCGGACTTGGCCTGCTCGGCGGCGCGGGCCGCGTCGTCGGCGGCGCGTGCTGCCTCGTCGGCCTGTTCGTGGAGCTGCTTCGAGGCCTCCGCCGCCTGTTGGGCGGAGCTGAAGGCCTCGGCGCGGCGCGTGTTGATCGATTGGAGGGCGGCGGCGCGGTCCAGAACGGCGCCAGCGTCGTCGGCGACGAAGGCCTGGACGCTTGGGTTGATGCCTCCGCTTCGATAGAGCTCGGCGGCGAGGTTGCCGACCTGCTCACGGGCCGCGCGGTCCGCTGCGGCGGCAGCATCGGCGGCCGCGCGAGACTTCTCAGCCTCGGAGCGGCGGTCTCCGAGCGTCACGAGGGCCATGCTGTACGCATCGTTCGCGCGCATGGCATCCGCCGTGCTGCGCCCTAGGGCGTCCTGCGCGGTCGAGATCAGGCCTTCAACTCGCGTCACCTCGGACGCCGTCGCGTCGGCGTTCGCCTTGGCGGCGTTGATCTCCTCGGGAGTGGGGATCCCCGAATCATCCGCAGTGGCAGGCGCCGCGGCCAGGGTGAGCACGAGCCCAGCTGCCGCGAACGCAGCTCCCCAGCCCGTCGCGGCCGACTTCACACGCTTCTCCATGCACACCTCGTAGCCTCAGCGTTTCCCCGCCTGAGGCTACGGACCTAGCGTCACAATTGCAACACTAGTCACAGACGTAGCATAAACAACACCAGTGTCATTAAGCGGATCTTGGAAGTCCTCGGCGTGTCCTCGCGTGGCGCCGCTAGCCCCAGCCGAGTTCGTGGAGCCTCGCGTCGCTGATGCCGAAGTGGTGGGCGACCTCGTGGACTACCGTCACCAGGACCTCCTGCACCACCTCCTCGCGGCTCGAGCACATCTCGAGGATGGGCTCGCGGAAGATCGTGATCCGATCTGGGAGCGAACCGGCGTACCACTGGTCGCGCTCGGTCAACGGGATGCCCTCGTAGAGCCCGAGCAGCACGGTGCGGGGATCCTCGTGGGGGCCCGGGACGTGGCGGTCCTCGATGAAGACGACCACGTTGTCCATGTGGGAGGCGAGCCTTCGCGGGATCCGGGCGAGCGCGGCGTCGACCGCTTCCTCGAACTCGTCCTCATCCATCCAGTCGTGGGCCATGGCGCCACTGTAGCCACGCGATTTGTGGGCCGCCGCACGCACCCCGTATAGTTTTCTGCGTCAACTTCGACTGGGATGCTCCGCAAGGGGAGTCCCGTGAGGTTCTCAGGCCCCCATCGTCTAGCGGCCTAGGACACCGCCCTTTCACGGCGGCGGCACGGGTTCGAATCCCGTTGGGGGTACTGGATCTGGTTTGGGCAGGACCTGCGGGTCTGCTAGGATTTAGATCTTGTGAGCGAGGGAAGCCTCGGACATTGCAAGGCCCTGTAGCGCAGTTGGTTAGCGCGCCGCCCTGTCACGGCGGAGGTCGCGGGTTCAAGTCCCGTCAGGGTCGCTTCGGCGACATGGCTCCGGTCAGGTTGCCAACGGTGATTGACTCACCGGGGCTCTGTAGCTCAGTTGGTAGAGCGTTCGACTGAAAATCGAAAGGTCACCGGATCGACGCCGGTCGGAGCCACCACGGAAACCCCGCACCACGAGGTGCGGGGTTTCGTGTTTTCGCAGGTCAGGGGCGGTTTCTATGGTCTCCTCTGGCTCGACGGCGCGCCGCCTCTCCCCTCACAGCCGGGGGACCTCGCGTTTTTGGGCCATAACGGGGCCATTAAGGGCTGCATCGAGCACGCTGCCGGCACGGCGCGCGACCCCTTCGCGGGCGCGGGAATAGCGTTCGGTGACCTGGAGGCTGGAGTGCCCGAGCACGGCCTGGACGTCGGGGGCGGAGGCTCCGGCGTCGAAGAGGATGGTCGCGAAGGTGTGCCGCAGGTCGTGTACCCGCAGGTCCGGACTCCCGAGTGCGATGCGGATCTTCTCCCAGTCCACGGCGCGGCGGAGGTTCCTGGCGGTGAGGCGTCCGCCGTCGGGGCCGGAGAACAGCAGCTCGTCTGGCCCCTTGCCCTTCATTGCCTCGACCACATGGGGGCGGAGGGCCTGGATGATGGGCACCACGCGGTCCTTGTGGCTCTTGGGGCTCTGCTCGATCAGCTCCCCGTGCGGGCCTTGGGAGAAGCTGCGGCTGATGTGCGGCGCGGCCAGAGGATTCTCTGTGCCCGGAGCGGGCGGATGCGTCGTGCCCCCTGCTGCAGTCCGCTGACGAATGCGAGTGATGATCTGGTCCCCGGTGGACTCACGGTACGCTGAGGCGTGGGCGGCGATAACACTCCTGGCCGGCTTGATGCAACCGTCAACGAGCTAGGACGCAACTCTCGGCTTCTCCCCAGGGAACTCCCATGCAGGGCAACGTCAACTCAGAGGATCAGGGCCGCCCAGGAGCCGACTCGCCTGCGCCGGGCCGCGCCGCAGCTCCGCCCCGACGCGGCCTTCGCCTTCCTTGACCGAGGCGCGGGCCGGGCTGAACCTTGACGTACGCGCCCACGGGGCTCTGGCAGGCCTCCGCGGCAACATGGGCGGCAGGTGGGGTTTCGGTGGTACCGGCTGCCGCACTGTCGGCAGGAAGAAGGCCAGCGGATGAACCTCGATGTCCTCACGGTGATCATCGCCCTCGGCGGAATAGCCACGGGGGTCGGCGCGATCTGGGCCGCGGTCGTCGCGCGGCGCCAGCTTGAGGCCCAGGCGGAGTTCATCGAAGAGCAGAATGCCTTCGCGAGGCGCCAGACAGAGCTGACAGAGCAGAGCGTGATCGCGCAGCAGCAATCGCTCCAGCAACACGATGAGCGTGACCGCATCAGGCTGGAGGTCACGGTGATGTCCCAGCTCTGGGAGGAATGGACGAGCCCGACTTATGTGAGGTACCGGCGTGCGAGCTTCCAATACGCCGCCGACCACTGTCTGGAAGGCGGAGAGCTGCGCGAGTCACAGTACATCGACGGGGCCACCCGGGCGCTCTTCAATTTCTTCACCGAGCTGGGGTACCTGACCCGAAGCGGGGTGCTGCGGGCGGAGAGGGTCCTCGACCTCCACCAGGAAGCCGTCCGCCACGGATGGGCGCTGTGGAAGCCGGCAGTCGCACGCGAACGCGAGATGTGGTCCGACCCGGCCCGCTATGCGGACTTCGAGTACCTCTACGGGCTGGCGGTGAAGCACCGCAACCGCGGCGAGCCCACCCGCGAAGAGCTGCTGCTCTTCGTCCAGAAGCAGGGCCAGACAGAGGCGGAGATGCTCGCCGCCGCAGAACTCCCCATGCAGGGACAGGAGGCACAGCCCCGCCAGACGCCTGCAGTCGCAGGCGATGGAAGTCAAAACCCGCAGAGCCCACGCGGAAGCGCCGGACGGCTGTAGCCGAGGTCGAAAGAGGGCGGCACGGCCAATGCCTAGCCATCCCCGGCTCGGATCCGACGTCGCCTGCCTGGGATAGAGCACCGGCGCGACCCAGGCCTCGACGAGGAGATGCTCGCTCCGAGAACATGCTGTCGCACGCGCTGACTTGGGGGCGGGGCAATTGTGCAGACAGACTCTGCACAAATGCCGTTCACCTCCGGACGGCGCTGGCGAGGCATCGCCCGGGCGGTCGGGGCATCTCGGTAGGGTGGATCCATGCCCCAGATCGAGCCCGACCTGCCGGGTGGCTACGCCGAAGTCCTCGCCTCGGTGAAGGAGCAGGTGCGTGCGGCGCAGAACCGTGTGCGGCGCGTGGTCAACGCGGCCATGCTCGAGCTGTACTGGGGCATCGGCCGGACGATCCTCCAGCGTCAGGCTGTCGAGGCGTGGGGGAGCAAGGTCCTGGATCGCCTGGCCGCGGACCTGCGCGCCGAGTTCCCCGACATGCGGGGCTTCTCGCGCCGGAACCTCTTCTACATGAGGGCGTTCGCCGCAGCGTGGGACTGGCCGGAGTCAATCGTGCAAAGCAGCTTTGCACAATTGCCGTGGGGCCACATCATCGAACTCCTCAAGCTCAAGGATCCGGCGCTCAGGGACTGGTATGCCGCCAGGGCGGCTGAGCACGGATGGAAGCTCCCCGTCCTGGAGCACCAGATCCAGACCAAGCTCCACACTCGGATCGGCATGGCACCGAACAACCTCGAGGCACGCCTGCCGGGGGAGGGGTCGGTGCTCGCGGACGAGGTGGCGAAGGACCCGCTCGTCCTGGACTTCCTTGGACTGACCAAGGAGGCCGAGGAACTTGCCATCGAGGAGGCGATGACCCTGCGGATGTCGCAGACGCTGGCGGAGTTCGGCCGGGGCTTCGCCTTCTATGGACGGCAGTACCACCTCGATCTGGACGGGGAGGACTTCTACATAGACCTGCTCCTGGTCCATGTGCCGACCAATCGGTTCGTCGTGGTCGAGCTCAAGGCCGGCAAATTCAGGCCAGAGCACCTCGGACAGCTGAATTTTTACGTCGCAGCAGTCGACGGCATGGTGAAATTCCCCGGCATGGCACCCACGGTCGGCATTCTGGTCTGCGGATCCAAGCACGAGCCAACGGTCCGGTACGCGCTCGAGGGATCCTCGCAGCCCATCGCGGTCTCCTCGTACACCTACGACACCCTCCCTGCAGAGGAGAGGGCGGCCCTGCCGTCACCGCAGGCGATCAGCGCTGCCCTGGAGCAGGGCACCGTCGCGGGAATGGAATGAACCCGCCGCAACCCTTGGCAGCAGTGTCCTTCGTTCGGGGGATGGGGTAGCCGATTCATCCACGACACCTCGAGAACGTGTCGATCTCAGTCCTCACGGACGAGGGAGCGGTTCAGGGTGGAGCGGTGGACGCCGAGGCGCCGGGCGAAACGCGACTTGGGGACGCCGGCGGCGATCTGCTCGCGCTCGTCGTCGGAAGCGAGGACGCTAGATACAACCACAAGGAAGTACTGCGCAAAGACCTGGAGGCCAGCCAAAGGGACGCCCAAGGGGCGGAATAAGGGATCTCTGTGGTTGACGGCCAGGGCCTTGACACCGAGCTGACCTAGGCAACTTCTCCTCTGGCCTTCGGCCACTGTAGGGCACAATCTATGCGCTGTGCGTATCGCAGTAGTGGATTGATTGCATTGGACGTCTAGTTAGCACGCCTCTTACATTCGTGGGAGCGGTACAGCCGTTGATTTGCTTCACCGCACACCCATCAGTCAGAGCGCAAAGGAGCGCAGGAGCCATGACTACAACTTTCGGCACTCGGGGTCTGGTGTGACCGCCGGGACGTCAGGGCCGCGGACCTCGGTCAAGCGGGAGTGGGCTGGCGGAGGCGGTCGGACGGCCTTCGCTGCGGCGTTCGCCTACGGCGCGGGTCCCGTACTGATGCTGACGACGGCGAGTGTCTTCATCAAGCCGACGATCGCGGCCACAGGCTGGACGACTACTGAGGTGCTGATCTCTCCATGGCTCTCGTTGATGTTCGGCGTCTTCTCCGTCATCGCGGGCCGCATCGCCGACCGCCGCGGGGTCAAACTGACCGCCGGCGTCGGCCTCGCTTTCTACACCGTTCTGCTGGTGGTCTTCGCGATCATTCCTTCGAACCTGTTCCTCTTCTACGCGGTGGCCGCCTTCATCGGCTTCTTCGGATCATTCGGCTACCTTGTGGTGCTCAACCGGGCAATCGTCCCGTGGTTCGAGAAGAGCATCGGAACGGCGTTCGGCCTCGTCGGCGCAGGCGGAACCCTGATGCCGTTCGCCGGGGTGCCGCTTGTGAGCTGGGCGGTCTACTCCTGGGGATGGCACACCGGCTACCTCGTCCTCGCGGCCTTCTCCTTGGTCATCGCAATCCCGGCCGTGATCCTCGGCATCGTGAAGCCGAGGCCCGGCGAGGGTGTCCAGACAGCAGGGGAAAGGGGCGATGCAGGACCGGGCACCGCGCACGAGGTCCCGCTCGATGGCGACACCCGGACGGTCCGCGACGTGCTGAAGATGCCGAGATTCTGGGCGCTCATGCTGGCAAACCTGTTCGTGGCCGGCGCGGCCAACGCGTTCCTCTCGAACATGGCGCCCATCCTGCTCGACGGTGGCCTAGGAGTCGTGGCGGCGACGGTGATCACGAGTGTGTTCAGCGTCGGCGCCGTGGCGGGCCGCCTCGGCGGCGGTTTCCTGCTGGACGTCGTATCCAGGTACA
>NZ_JBQCGQ010000086.1:0-19537 GCF_051955515.1 Sinomonas sp. | reverse complement strand
GGCCCCCTTAGACACTGGGCAACGGCCCCCACCCGGGGGGGGGGCGGGGGGGGGATGATTCCACTTGGAATACCTCTCAATGGGGGGGGGCCTGGTCTGTTGGGGGACGGGCCCCCCCGCCGTCGTTGCCAAGCTTGAGTGTGGGTCAGAGGCCGGGATCGGCCTCGAACGCACCTTCCTCGAGCCGTGCACGGAGCGTCTGGAGGAAGCGGCCCGCGTCAGCGCCGTCCACGAGACGGTGATCGTAGGTGAGCGAGAGGTACATCATCGAACGGATCGCGATGACATCGTCGCCGTCGGCGTTCTGGGTGACCCAGGGTCGCTTCACGATCGCGCCCGTGCCGAGGATCGCCACCTGCGGCTGGTTGATGATCGGGGTATCGAACAGCGCTCCGACCGAGCCGATGTTCGTGATGCTGAACGTCCCGCCCGAGAGCTCATCCGGCCCGATCTTTCCGCTGCGGGTCCGCGACGCGACGTCCGCGATGCGGCTCGCGAGGCCGGCGAGGTTGAGGTCGCCCGCGTTGCTGATCACCGGGACGAGAAGGCCCTTCTCGGTGTCCACAGCGATCGCGAGGTGCTCCGCGTTGTGGTACGTGATCTCCTGCGTTTCCTCGTTGTACTCCGCATTGAGCTTCGGATGCTGCTTGAGCGCTTCCGCGACCGCTTTCGCGATGAACGGCAGGAAGGTGAGCTTCACGCCGTTCTGTGCTTGGAAGTTCGCCTTCGCACGGTCGCGGAGCTTCGCGATCTTCGTCATGTCGATCTCGTGCACCTGCGTCAGCTGCGTCGACGTATCGAGCGACTCGCGCATCCGGCGGGCGATGACCTGACGGATGCGGGGCGCCTTCTCGGTCTTGCCGCGGAGCGACGAGACGGCCGGGGCTGAGGGAGCGGCCTGAGGGGCCGGGGCCTGCGTGGCTGCAGCCTGGGTGCCCGTCGCCGCAGCGCCGTTGGCCTTGGCGGCATTGGCCTCCGCGGCAGCAACGACATCCTGCTTGCGGATGCGACCGCCCACGCCGGTGCCCTTGACCGTCGAAAGATCGACGCCCTGCTGGTTGGCCAGCTTGCGGACTAGGGGCGTCACGTACCCAGCATCGGCGCCGGCCGAGGCGGGCTGAGTGGGGGCGTGCTGGGCTGGAGCCTGCTGAGCGGGGGCCTGCGGCGCGGGCGCTGACTGGGCGAGGGCGCGGTCGGCGTTCTCAGCCGGGGCTGGAGCCGAGACCTGCGGCTCGCTTGGCTTGCGCTCCGGCTCCGCCTCGGGAGCGGGCTGCGCTGCGGGGGCCGGGGCAGCCTGGGCGGCGGCGCCTGATCCGATGATGGCGAGGACGGCACCGACTTCGGCGGTCTCGTCCTCGTTCACGCGGATCTCCTGAAGCGTGCCGGCGACCGGTGAGGGGATCTCGGTATCGACCTTGTCGGTGGAGACCTCGAGGAGGGCTTCGTCGACCTCGACCGCATCGCCGATGCTCTTCAGCCATCGGGTGACCGTACCCTCGGTCACGCTCTCGCCAAGGGCGGGGAGGGTGACTTCATGTCCATCGGGGGCAGCCTGGTCGACGGAGGGCTCAGCCGGCTCCTCCACGGGAGCGGCCTGCTGGGCGGGCTGAGCAGGTGCCTCGTCGGCAGGCGCAGCCTCCTGAGCGGGCGCAGCCTCCGCAGGCGCAGCCTGTCCGGAAGCCGCACCGGAGCCCGTGCCGTCACCGATCCGTGCCAGCGGGGCGCCGACCTCGGCAGTCTCGTCCTCGGCAACGAGGATCTCTTCGAGGATGCCGGCAATCGGTGAGGGGATCTCCGTGTCGACCTTGTCCGTCGAGACTTCGACCAAGGGCTCGTCGACCTCGACGCGGTCCCCCACCTGCTTGAGCCAACGGGTGACGGTGCCTTCGGTCACGCTTTCCCCGAGGGCCGGCAAATTCACGGCTTCAGACATTTGTCTCCGTGCTCCTTTTGCTTCTCTTCGTGCGATTGATGTCGGTGTCGGAGGCGATCAGCCGTGGAGCGGCTTGCCAGCCAAGGCGAGGTTCGCCTCACCCAAGGACTCGTTCTGGGTCGGGTGGGCGTGGATGAACTGTGCCACGTCCTCGGGGTAGGCCTCCCAATTGACGATCAACTGCGCCTCGCCGATCTGCTCTCCCATGCGGGCGCCGATCATGTGCACGCCGACCACGGGTCCGTCCTTCTGGCGGACGACCTTGACGATGCCCGAGGTCCCGAGGATGGAGCTCTTGCCGTTGCCCGCGAGGTTGTACTCCTGGGCTTGGACCTGGTCCTCGCCGAACTTCGCCTTCGCGCCCTTCTCGGTGTAGCCGACGGTCGCGATCTCCGGGTCGCAGAAGGTGACCTTCGGGATGTTGACGTCCTCAACCACCACCGGGTTCTGGCCCGCGATCTCCTCGGCCACGAAGATGCCCTGCTGGAATCCGCGGTGGGCCAGCTGGACGCCGGGCACAATGTCGCCGACCGCATAGATGTTGCCCACGCCGGTATGGAGGCGCTCGTTCGTGATGACGAAGCCGCGGTCGATGGTGATGCCCTGCTCGTCGTACCCGAGGTTTGCGGTCACCGGGCCGCGCCCCACGGCGACGAGGAGGAGCTCGGCCTCAAACGTCTTGCCGTCCACGAGCGTGACCTTGACGCCATTGTCGTCCTGCTCGACACCTTGGAAGAACGTGCCAGTGTTGAACTTGATGCCGCGCTTCTTGAAGGCGCGCTCGAGCTGCTTGATGATCGCGTCGTCCTCGTTCGGAACGAGCGACGGCAGGCCCTCGACGATGGTCACGTCGACACCGAAGGACTTCCAAACGGAGGCGAACTCGACACCGATGACGCCGCCCCCAAGGACGATCGCCGACTTCGGAATGTAGTCGAGTTCGAGCGCCTGATCGGAGGTGATGACACGTCCGCCGAGCTCGAGGCCGGGAAGGGTGCGCGAGTACGAGCCCGTGGCGAGGATGATGTTCTTCGCCTTGTAATCCGTACCGTCGACGGTCACGGTGTCCTGACCGGTCAGGTGGCCTTCACCCTCGATGACCGTAATGCCCTTGGCCTTGATGAGGCCGGTGAGGCCCTTGAACTTGCCGGCGACGACGCCGTTCTTGTACGCATTGACAGCGTTGATGTCGATGCTTTCGAGGCTCACGTTGACGCCATACTTCGCAGAGTCGCGTGCGTGGTCTGCGAGCTCAGCAGCGTGCAGGAGAGCCTTCGTCGGGATGCAGCCGTTGTGCAGGCAGGTGCCGCCCAGCTTGTTCTTCTCGACGAGCCCGACGCGGAGGCCGAACTGGACGGCGCGCAGAGCGGCGGCATAGCCGCCACTGCCGCCCCCGAGGACCAAGATGTCGAATTCCTGCGCAGTAGGCTGGTCGGCCACGTGACGCTCCCTCGCATAGAAGGACGGCGATAAGCCGTCGTGTGACAATGTGCCGCCAGCGTGTGCGCTGACAGGCCCCGTATCAGGGCAACCCTATCGCCCCGACGGACTATGCTCCACCTTCCTAGGGCCGTTTGTCTCGGCCTTGTGGCAAGGCTCACGGTCCGACATTGGTTTCGCAAAGCGGATTTATCTTCTCACTAAGTGGAAGAAGAAGCGTAGAGGTTCGTCGTGTGACGTCGGTCTCTTCGCCCTGCTTCGCGCACACTGAACGGCGTGCGGCGCGCCCGATCCCGTCGGGCGCCCCGCACGGCGAGGGCAATCAGGAAGCGCGCTGTGCGACGTCTTCGACGTACCGGACGAGCGTGCGAACCATGGCCCCTGTTCCCTGCTTTGGAGTGAAGCCGTACGGCGAGCCTGTATTGAAGGACGGCCCCGCGATGTCGATGTGAGCCCACGGGATGCGGGAGCCGTCCGGCCGCGTTCCCACGAATTCCCGCAGGAAGATCCCGGCAGTGAGCATTCCGCCGGCCCTGTCGCCCACGTTCGCGATGTCGGCCACGGCGGAATCGAGCCCTGAGCGCAGCTCGTCAGGAAGCGGCATGGGCCAGGACGGCTCGCCTTCGCGGTCCGCGGCGTCCTTGAGCGCTCCCGTGACCTCGGCGTCGCCCATGAGTCCGGCAGTGCGAGTCCCCAGAGCTACGATCGCGGCCCCAGTGAGGGTGGCGATATCGATGATCACATCGGGGTTCTCCTCGCTCGCGGCCGCGATCCCATCGGCCATGACGAGGCGCCCCTCGGCGTCCGTGTTGAGCACCTCGATGCTCGTGCCGCCCCGGGCCACAATGACATCCGCCGGCCGCTGGGCCGTTCCGGACGGCATGTTCTCGGCGATGCAGAGCCAGCCGGTCACCTTTGCTCGGACGCCGAGGCGGGATGCCGCCACCACCGTCGAGAGGACCGCCGCCGCCCCGGCCATGTCGCTCTTCATCTCGTCCATCTTCGCCGCGGGCTTGATGGAGATCCCGCCTGTATCGAAGGTGATGCCCTTGCCCACCAGATGAACGGTCGGGAGCTTGGCGGACTGAGCCGGGATGTGCTCGACCTTGACGAGCCTCGGGAGACGCGAGCTGCCCTGGCCCACCGCGAGAATGCCTCCGAAGCCCTCCTTCTCCAGGCGTTTCTCGTCCCACACGGTGATCTTGACGGAGGTCCCCCTGCCGAGTTCCTTCGCTGCTTCCGCAAACGACGCCGGATACAGCTGGCTGGGCGGCATGTTCACGAGGGTGCGGGTCGCATTCACGGCTTGGCCGACGACGGCGGCCCGCTCGAGAGCGCGGTCCGCGGCGGCGCTGCCTGCGATGGGGGAGAGGACGACGACGCGCCTGACGTTCGGTTTGGCGGCCTCGGCCGTGCGGGACCGATGCTCCGTGTAGGAATAGGCGCCGAGTGCCGCCCCCTCGGCAACCGCGGCGAATTCCTCTGCCGTGGGTGTCGGAAGCGCGAGGACCACCGTGTCGAGACCGGCCAGCTGCCGCACCGCCGAGCCGGCGGCGCGGCGCAGCTGCTCGGGGGACGGTGCTCCGCCGTCGTTCTTGTCTGTTTCGGGGTTCCCCGCTCCGGCGAGCTTTCCCACGCCGGCGAGTGCGATGATCTGCGTGCTCAGTTCGGAAAAGCCGGGGAGCCGCACGAGGGAGTCCGGCGCGCCCGTGACGCCGAGGAGCCGTAGGGTGCTCTGGATCGCCTCCGCATTCTTGGCGCCCAGGGGACTGTCCAGGAGGACGGGGCCCTCGGCCCCTTGTGCCACCCCGACGACGACGGCGTCGCTCGGCGTCTTGCGAAGGTCTCGGGCGACGGCGCTCAACGTGGCTTCGGCATTGGTGAACACGGAATGCGGCCTCAATTCTCCATGTGCGGGTAGGAAGTGCGGGTAGGAAGACAGTGGGAATTCCGATCGTAGCCGCAGATGGAATGATGGAACGCCGTGTGCGGTTGACCTCAGTGTCGCGGTTGCCGACACCTAGGCGCCAAGGACCAGTGACGTCAGGAGAGGAGCGACATTCACATGGACGACCGTTGGGGCGGCCCGCTACAGGATCCAGCTGGCCTCTACGCAGCCGCCCAGGAGCTGCTGGACGACACCGCCCTCAAAGGGCTGCCGATGCTCATGGGATTCACGGGCTTTGCGGACGCCGGACATGCCGTGGAGCAGATCAGCGCAGAGCTCCTGCGCTCAGGCGAGCCGCGGACCGTCGCCGAATTCGACGTCGACGCGCTTCTCGACTACCGCGCCCGCCGGCCGCGGGTCACCTTCGTCGAGGACCATCTTGAGGACTACAGCCCGCCGCGGCTCGCGCTCTACGCCCTCGTCGACGGCCTCGGACAGCCCTACCTCCTCCTCGCCGGACCCGAGCCCGACTTCCAATGGGAGCGCTTCGCACGCGCCGTCGTCGACCTCGTCGAAAAGCTGGATGTGCGCCTCGTGCTGTGGACTCACTCGATCCCCATGCCGGTTCCGCACACCCGACCGCTGGGCGTGACGGTGCACGGCAATCGGCCGGAGCTGGTCGAGGGGATTTCCCGGTGGAAGCCGATTGTGAGTGTTCCAGCCGCCGTCGGGCACCTCCTCGAGCTCAGGCTGTCGGAGGCAGGACGCGGCGTCGCCGGATTCGTGGTCCACACTCCGCACTATCTGGCAGAGGCTGAGTATCCGGCATCCGCCGTGGCGGGACTTGAACACCTCGGCGCAGCCGGCGCCCTCATGCTTCCGACCGATCGGCTGCGCGAGGCGAATCGGGAGGTCGAACGCCAGATCGCGGAACAGGTCGCCGGTTCGGACGACGTCCGCGAGCTCGTGGAGGGCCTCGAGGAGCGCTTCGACGAACGCTCTGCAGATGCGCCGCGCCGCTCCCTCCTCGCAGCGATGAGCGGAGAGCTGCCCGACGCCGAGAAGCTGGGGGCGGCCGTCGAGGCCTATCTCGCCTCTCAGGAGGAATCGCGGGACGAGTCCGTTGAAACGGACGAGTCGATCGACGGGGAAGCCACCCACCACGAGGAAACGGGAGATGGCCCGGGTGAGGGTCGGGCCGGGGGCTAGGATCGGGGGAGTGAACAGCTGGCGCGCGTGGACCGTATGGGGGATAGGGGTTTTCGCGTACCTCGTGGCTGTGGTCCAGCGGACCTCCTTTGGCGTGGTCGGCCTCGAAGCCTCGGATCGGTTCCATGTGGGCGGCGCCGTCCTTTCCGCCTTCACCGTGCTGCAGCTCGTCGTGTACGCCTCGCTGCAGATTCCGGTGGGCATGCTCGTCGATCGCTTCGGGTCGCGCATCATGGTGGCAACCGGTGCCATCTTCATGGCGCTGGGCCAGCTCCAGATCGCCGTGGCCGAATCGGTGGTCACCGGCATCATCGGGCGGATGCTCGTCGGCATGGGCGACGCGATGACCTTCGTCTCGGTGCTGCGCTTGGTCCCCCTCTGGTTCAAGCCGAAGCGCTCGCCGCTCCTCACCCAGCTCACCGGCATGCTCGGGATGCTGGGTCAGCTCGTGAGCGTGATCCCATTCCTGGCCCTCCTGCATGCCCGGGGCTGGAGCGCAGGGTTCTTCTCCCTCGCCTCGCTGTCCGTGCTCGTGGTGGTCCTCGTGCTTTCCCTGCTGCGCAACGCGCCCGCGGGTGCTGCGGCCAGGGGTGGAGAGACTCCCGAGGGCACACGTGCTGTCCTCGCTTCCGCCTGGCGGCAGGCGGGAACGCGGTTGGGGATGTGGAGCCATTTCACCGTTCAATTCAGCGGAAACGTGTTCGCCCTCGCGTGGGGCTTCCCGTTCATGGTGGCCGGCCAGGGCTATGACTCGGCCACCGCCGCTGGGCTCATGTCCTTCTTCGTCGTGGTCTCGCTCCTTGCAGGACCGCCGATGGGACGGTTCGTCTCACGGCATCCCCTGCGGCGTTCCACCCTCGTCCTCATCATCACGGGGCTCACCGCGGTGGTCTGGGCCGTGGTGCTCCTCTACCCGGGTCAGGCGCCGCTGTGGCTCATGATCCTCCTCGTGGCGGTGCTCGCGCTCGGGGGTCCGTGCTCCATGATCGGCTTCGACTTCGCGCGTACGTTCAATCCCTCCCACCGCCTGGGCACGGCCACGGGCATCGTCAATTCGGGCGGCTTCGTCGCGGCGCTCCTGACCATGTTCCTCGTGGGCTACCTGCTCGATCTCCAGCATGCCCTCGGCCTCTCACCCGCCGGCCTTTATTCTCTCGACGCGTTCCGGGTCGCGCTGGCAGTGCAGCTCGTGGTCATGGCCTTCGGCTCGGCGATGGTCCTCGGAGTGAGGCGAAAGGTGCGCCGGCAGCTGGCGGCAGGCGGCGTGAAGGTTCCGCCGCTGCGTGACGCGCTGCTTCTGACGTGGACGGATTTCCGCTCGCGTCGACTCGCGCGCCGCTGAGCGGTCTCGGCCAATCCTGCGCGATTCGTCCTCCCCAAGGGATTTATTGGAAGAGTTGTCCACATAGCCTCCGCCTAGCGCACACGCGGTGGTTTCGAGCGGCAAAGCTGTTCGGCATGGAGAAGATCAACCGGCGCGAGGGCAATCCATCAGAGGGAAACGGCTGGGACGGGTTGTGCATCCGCGAACCGGAGGACATCCTCGCCTTCATTCCCCACACTATCGGCGAGTGGCCCACAGAGAGCCTCATCGCCGTCGCTGTTGGGGGAGGGAGCGTGGGAGTAACCGTACGGGTGAACCTGCCGACTGATGGGTCTGGCGCCCCGAACGCCGAGGAGCTTACGGGCGCGGTGCGCGACCACCTTGCGGGCGATGTGCTGGCCGACAGCTGTGTGCTCGCCGTCTTCACCTCGCAGTCATGGACCGATCCCTGTGCGCCTCCGTGGATCGACCTCGTCACTTCGCTCGGCGATGATCTGGCGGCCGCCGGAATCCCCGTTCTCGACGCCTGGCTCGTCGGCCGCACCCATTGGCGCAGCATGCTCTGCAGTGACGCATCGTGCTGCCCTTGGCCCGGCCGCCCGATCGAAGCCATCGAATCGAGCAGGCTAGGCGCCGAGATGGTGTATCGGGGCAGCAGCTTCGGAGACCCAGTCCGGCACGATTCCCGCAAGCCCAGTCCCCGGAGGCTGGAACTCGAGGGTCAGGCGATCTGCGCAGCTGGCGAGCACGGCCTGGCCGACTCGGAACTCTGGTGGAGCGCTGCAGCGTTCGCCAGCGCCCTGGCCTGCTGGGAGGAGGCCCTCTCTGGCGCATCTATCCCGGCCGAGCGGATCCTCTTCCTTGCCTCGTCCTTGACCCGCCCGGCGCTGAGGGACGCCGCCCTCGTCGCTGCGGCGGTCGGTGCCACGACAGCGTGGACCGCGAGTGTCGAGGTCGGCGCCGTCGATCCGGCTGAGCTGGCGTCCCGGCCCGAACCGTCCGACTTCCCGGGCGCGTCCAGCCGTCGAGTGCAGGAAGCAGTCGAGGGCTGGCTCGCAGGAGGGCGATCCAGAGGCGGGGGAGCGGGCACCGAAGCCGCCCTCACCTACGGCGCCGTGCTGCTCGGCGGCACGCGGGAGCGCCCAGACTGGGCACGGATTGGCCGCTTCGAGAGACTGCTCAGGCAGATGTCCGAGCTGGAGGAACCTGAGATCCGAGCCCCCGCCCTTGCCCTTCTGGGATGGATCTCGTGGGCGCGAGGGCGTGGGTCGCGGGCGGCGGCCTATCTGCGCCGAGCGCTGTTGGCCGTGCCCGGGTACCGCTTCGCCGAGCTCTTTGCGCGCGTTGTCGACTCGGGCGAGGTGGCGGGTTGGGCCCGGCGGCCCGAGACCGCGTGGCGTCCCGTGGAAGAGGCGGCCTAGGGCGCAGTTCGGCGCCGATTGGCGCACTGCTGTTGTTCCGCATATTGCGTCTGTTCCGCATATTGCGTCCGCGAGTGCCTACCTGTGCCGCAGCCGTGCGACAATAGACGCCAGACCCGGTCGGGTCCGAGCACCGGAAGCCACGATTTTCTCTCCTGTTCCATCAGCGGGAACGAATCGGGCGGCCGAGGGGTTGATACATAAGACCCTTCGGTCCGGGTTGCGCATTGCGCAGAGCACGGACTTGACAGGGTCATAGTGGTGTTGCCCCCATGGTGACACCAGGACAGCGGCAGGAAGGTGATCGTGACGCCCCCCACGGAGAAGGAAACAGCTGAGAAGGCCGCGGTAGAAACCGAGGTGCCCAAGGCTGCATCCAGCAAGCGCGCTTCGGCGGGCTCCCGCTCCAAGACCACGACCGCAACCAAGGCCAAGGCGACAGCGCGGAAGTCCGCAGGCAGCCAAGCCAACGGCGCCAAGACGGCAGTGAAGGATTCAGCGGCTCAAGGGGCCGCCGCGGCGGAGGAGGTCGAGGGCGACGCGGTCGATCTCGATGCGGTGACGCCCCCCGACGAGGAGCTCGCAGCCGAAACGGACGTCGAGGAAGACGAGAAGGAGGAAGCCCCGGCGACCGCCGCCGCCATGGTGATCTCGGACGCCGATGAGGACGACGCACCGGTTCAGCAGGTGACGTCGGCTGGTGCAACCGCCGATCCGGTCAAGGACTACCTCAAGCAGATCGGCAAGGTCGCGCTCCTCAACGCCGAGCAGGAGGTCGACCTCGCGCTGCGCATCGAGGCCGGCCTGTTCGCCAAGCACAAGCTCGACGAAGAGGGCGGTACTTACGACACCCAGTACCGCCACGACCTAGAGCGGATTGTGCACGACGGCGAGCGGGCCAAGAACCACCTGCTCGAGGCCAACCTGCGACTTGTCGTCTCGCTCGCCAAGCGCTACACCGGCCGCGGCATGCTCTTCCTGGACCTCATCCAGGAGGGGAACCTCGGGCTCATCCGTGCGGTCGAGAAATTCGACTACACGAAGGGCTTCAAGTTCTCCACCTATGCCACGTGGTGGATCCGCCAGGCCATCACGCGCGCCATGGCCGACCAGGCTCGGACCATTCGAATTCCGGTCCACATGGTCGAGGTCATCAACAAGCTTGCGCGTGTCCAGCGGCAGATGCTTCAGGACCTCGGTCGTGAACCCACTCCGGAAGAGCTCGCCAAAGAACTCGACATGACCCCGGAAAAGGTTGTCGAGGTGCAGAAGTACGGCCGCGAGCCGATCTCGCTGCACACCCCGCTGGGCGAGGACGGCGACTCCGAGGTCGGCGATCTGATCGAGGACTCGGAAGCCGTGGTGCCCGCGGATGCCGTGAGCTTCACGCTCCTTCAGGAGCAGCTCCATTCGGTGCTCGATACGCTCTCGGAGCGGGAGGCCGGTGTGGTGGCGATGCGCTTCGGCCTGACCGACGGCCAGCCCAAGACCCTCGACGAGATCGGCAAGGTCTACGGTGTGACGCGCGAGCGCATTCGGCAGATAGAGTCGAAGACCATGTCGAAGCTGCGGCACCCGTCACGCTCGCAGGTTCTTCGGGACTATCTGGACTGATCGGCGCACAACGCGATCAGCGCGCCAACGGAAAGGCCCGGACACCCAACGGTGTCCGGGCCTTCGTGCTCCCTGCGAGGACTCGTTCGCGTGCGGGCTCCCTCCGCGAAACGCATCGGCCATTCTCTCCCTCAGCCAAACTTGCACGAGACATACTACCTATCGGTAGACAGAACGCTCTGTGCGCAGGGAGTATGGGTGGCGGCGTCCGTCCGGTCCTCCTTGTAAAGCGGGGAGTGGTCCGGGCGGGCGTCCTCCAGATTGCTGTTTCGGGGGAATCGAGTCGGGAACGTCGGATTCCTGCAACGAAAAGGCCCGGACACTCACGGTGTCCGGGCCTTGCGCTCCCAAGTCGACGGGCTGTTCCCGCGACGTGGTCCTCTCTGGACCTCAGGCTTCGGGGAGGGCTGCCTTCTCGGTGAGCCGGCGCGTCTCGTCGTGCCAGTGCGATGCAATCGGGCGCAGCTTGCCTTCGACAGCGCGCGCGTGGTGGGCGCAGAACATGAGCTCGCCACCAGACGTCTCGAGTACCACTCGGACATAGGCCTGTGCTCCGCAGCTGTCGCAGCGGTCGACGGCGGTCAGGGTGCGGTCCGCAAGGGCTGAAGTCATCTCGGCCTCCTTCACTCGTACCGGGCGGTTTCCTCGGTCTTACCCATCTAACACCCCGACATTCGCCGGAAATCCCACAAATCGGACACTTTCGCTGGGGGCGTATCAATGTTCCATAACGAGCGGGAGCCCCGAAGCGGCCTTCGGCCTCGATTCGAGGTCGCTGTGAGTGGCGTCAACGCGGGGTCGTCGCGGTGCGACTAGGCTAGCCCTGTACTGCGCGCTTAGCCGCGTCCCTCCCTGCGCCATGAAGGAGCTTCTCGAGCGTGACCCCGAGCTCTGAATACACCGCCAGGCATTTGTCTGTCCTCGAAGGCCTCGAGGCGGTTCGCAAACGTCCTGGCATGTACATCGGTTCCACGGATTCGCGCGGGCTCATGCACTGCCTGTGGGAGATTATCGACAACTCGGTCGATGAGGCCCTTGCGGGGTTCGGCCACGACATCAAGGTGATCCTCCATCCGGATGGTTCGGTCGAGGTGCACGACGACGGCCGCGGCATCCCGGTGGACGTCGAGCCGAAGACGGGCCTCACCGGTGTTGAGGTCGTCTTCACGAAGCTCCACGCAGGCGGAAAGTTCGGCGGCGGCTCCTACACCGCTTCGGGCGGCCTCCATGGTGTTGGGGCGTCGGTCGTCAACGCGCTGTCGGCGCGCTTGGACGTCCAGGTCGATCGCGGCGGCAAGACCTACCAGATGTCATTTCGCCGGGGAGAGCCGGGCCGCTTTGCGGACACCGGCTCGCGGCTAAGCCCAGATGCGCCGTTCGAACCGTTCGTGGACGACTCCGTGCTCGATGTGGTGGGCAAGGCGAAGCGGGGCGTGACGGGAACCAGGATCCGATATTGGGCTGACCGCCAGATCTTCACCCCGGACGCGAAGTTCTCCTACGACGAACTCGCGGGGCGTGCCCGGCAGACGTCCTTCCTCGTCCCAGGCCTCCGGATCACCGTGCGCGATGAGCGCCGCCTTCCGGGAACTCCCGGGGAGGGCGGCCCGCACGAAGAGGTGTTCCACCACGATGGCGGAATCTCGGAGTTCGTGGACTTCCTTGCCATCGATGCCCCGGTCACGGATACGTGGCGCCTACACGGCTCGGGCACGTTCAAGGAGACCGTTCCTGTCCTTGACGAGCGCGGGCACAGCAAGATCGCCGAGGTCGAGCGGAACTGCGACGTCGACGTGGCACTGCGCTGGGGGGTCGGCTACGACACGACAGTGCGGACGTTCGTCAACATCATTGCGACACCGAAGGGCGGAACGCATCAGGCAGGCTTCGAGACAGCCCTGCTGAAGGTGTTCCGGAAGGCCGTCGAGGCCAACGCCCGCAAGCTCAAGGCGGGCAACGACAAGGTCGAGAAGGATGACGTCCTCGCGGGCCTCACGGCGGTGCTGACCGTCCGGCTGGCAGAGCCGCAGTTCGAGGGCCAGACGAAGGAGATTCTCGGCACCGCGGCCGTGCGCCAGATCGTCTCGCGGGTCATTGAGAAGGAGCTCGGCGCCAAGCTGAATTCCACGGCGCGGGCGGACAAGAATCAGAGCTCGGTGCTGCTCGAGAAGGTCGTCAACGAGATGAAGTCTCGCGTGACGGCTCGGCTCCACAAGGAGACGCAGCGGCGGAAGACGGCGCTCGAGTCCTCGACCCTCCCCGCGAAGCTGATCGACTGCCGGACGGACGATGTCACGCGCTCCGAGCTGTTCATCGTGGAGGGCGATTCTGCGCTCGGGACGGCTCGCCACGCGCGATCCTCGGAGTTCCAGGCGCTCCTTCCGATCCGCGGCAAGATCCTGAACGTGCAGAAGGCCTCAGTGGGGGACATGCTCTCGAACGCCGAGTGCGCCGCGCTCATCCAGGTTGTCGGCGCGGGCTCGGGGCGAAGCTTCGACATCGAGGCGGCCCGGTACGGGCGAGTGATCCTCATGACCGACGCCGACGTGGACGGGGCCCACATCCGCACGCTGCTCCTGACCCTCTTCTTCCGCTACATGCGGCCCATGGTCGAGGAGGGACGAGTGTATGCCGCCGTCCCGCCGTTGCATCGCGTGGAGGTTGTCAATCCGGGCAGCAAGGCCAACGAGATGGTCTACACCTACTCCGAAGGCGAGCTGCACGTCCTGCTCAAGCGCCTTGAGTCTGAGGGCCGTCGCTACAAGGAGCCGATCCAGCGCTACAAGGGGCTCGGCGAGATGGACGCCGACCAGCTGGCCGAAACGACCATGGACCCACGCCACCGCAGCCTGCGCCGGGTGACGATCGAGAGTGCCCAGCGCGCCGAGGAAGTGTTCGAGCTGCTCATGGGCTCTGACGTGGCGCCGCGGAAGGACTTCATCGTCTCCGGCAGCGCGAACCTCGACCGCGAGCGCATCGACGCCTGACCTCAGGCAGCTCTATCCGACGAGCCCGGCGCTACCCGACCAGCCCCGGCGCCAGCAGGAGGACGGTTGGCACGGCGAGGAGGAGCCCGGAGCCGGCGAGCACCGCCGTCGTCCGCGCTCTGCTGAGCGGCGGACGCGGGGTGAGCAGCCTGCTGACCCGGGCGGCGAGTGAGGCCCCGCCTTCGTCCGGCATCCCGGGCTCGGCGGCGGGCTGGGGGCGGACGACGGCAGGCAGGCCCGCAGGCTCCTCGGCTGCGCTCCCGCCGAGGGCAACGAGGGCGATGGCCCGCACGAGCGTCTCGTCGGGTGTGGTGCGCCGCGCGATGTCGTCCGCGAGCATCTCGACGAGCGACGACACGGCGGCACGGGAGAGGCGTGTGGTCGGCAGCCCGGGGAGGGCCTGCCGCCACGCCTCGAAGGACCACAGCAGCAGATGGTGCCGCTGGGTCAGGTGGGCGCGCTCATGGTCGACGACGGCAGCGAGCTCGGCAGGGGAGAGCGCCTCCAGGAGTCCATCGGAGAGGACTGTCACTGACCGAGACCCTCCCGGCAGGCAGTAGGCAACCGGGGCAGGGTGGTTGATGACGAGGGTGCGCTCGATCGCTCCCGAGGGAGAGCTGAGCACTTCGAGGAGCTCGCGGTGCCGGCGCCGCTGCGTCGTGATCCGCGCGTAGGTGAGGCCGAGCGTGAAGATGAGATGGGTGCCGAGAAGGGCTGCGGCGCACAGGGCGAAGAGATGCCAGAAGTGGAGTTCGTCCGTGGCCCGATTGCCCAGCACGATCCCGATGGCGCGCCGGAGCGCCTGCAGCAGGTTGTCGCCGAGGGGCTCGAGGCCGTAGACGAGCATGGCGCCGATCATGGAGAGGCCGCCTGCGAGGGCGATCGACTGCCACAGGACCATGGCTGCGAAGGGCGAGCGGGAGGTCCATTGGGCGCGCGAAAGCGCCACCGGCACCGGCCACGCGAGCAGGATTGCCAGCAGCGCGAGGAGATAGGCGGTGAGCAGCACGGCCGTTCCCCGGGTGGGCCGGTCGGTCAGCCCCGAGCGAGGAGTTTGCGCAGGGTGGCTGCCTCCGCTTCGGTCACGCTTCCGATGAACCGCGCGAGGACCGCCTCCCTGTCCGGGGCAGTGCCCAAGGCCTCGTGCATGAGGCGTGCGGTGTGGTCTTCGCGGGTCGAGACGGCCCGGTACCGGTGAGGCCGGGTCCCGCGCTCGCGCTCGACGAGGCCCTTCTTCTCGAGTCGGGACAGAACGGTGAGGACGGTCGTCACAGCAAGGTCCTTGCTTTGCACTTCGCTCTGCGCGAGGCGGTCACGCAGCTCGTTCGCCGTTGACGCTTCCGGCGTCGACCACAGCTGGTCCATTACCGAGCGCTCGAGCTCCCCCAGGCTTGCCATCTTCTTGTCCTTCCATGAAATCCCAACGGGTTCCCGCAGGCGATCGCCGCGGGCCCGTGTATCCATTCTACGCGAGGTAGAAGACAAAAGGGAGATGTTCTACACTCTGTAGAAGCCGAGTCTTCTACGGGATGTAGAAGATTGGGGTTCCGCCCTCGACAGGAGCGCAGATGGACGCCTTGGAAATCGCCCGCTGGCAGTTCGGGATCACGACTGTCTACCACTTCATGATGGTCCCGCTCACGATCGGGCTCGGGCTTGTCGTCGCGGTGATGCAGACCGTCTGGTTCCGCACCCGGAAGCCCGAGTACCTCAGGATGACCAAGTTCTGGGGGAAGCTCTTCCTCATCAACTTCATCATGGGCGTCGCCACCGGGATCGTGCAGGAGTTCCAGTTCGGGATGGCCTGGAGCGAATACAGCCGGTTCGTGGGCGACGTGTTCGGTGCACCGCTTGCGATGGAGGCGCTCCTGGCATTCTTCGTGGAGTCGACCTTCCTGGGCCTGTGGATCTTCGGCTGGAAGCTCCTGAGGCCCGGTCTGCACCTCGCCGCGCTGTGGTGTGCCGTCATCGGCTCGGCCGTTTCGGCCTACTTCATCATCGTGGCGAACAGCTGGATGCAGCACCCCGTCGGGGTCACCGTCGTGAACGGGCGGCCGGTCATGACCGACGCGTGGGCGGTCTTCACCAACAACACCGCGCTGGTCGCCGTCCCGCACACGCTGCTCGGCGCACTGGGCGTGGCTGGCGCCTTCCTCCTCGGCATCTCGTGGTACCACCTGTGGCAGCGCCGGCACGACGGCATCGACACCGTAGACGCCACCGGGCGGGTAGTACCCGGCGCGCATCCGGAGCTCCCCGGCCGCGACCGCGCGGACCACGCGGTCTGGCTCCGCAGTCTCCGGATCGGGGCCGTCGTCGCCATGATCTCCTTCGCCGGCACGGCTATCACCGGCGATCTCCAGGGCAAGCTCATGTTCGAGCAGCAGCCGATGAAGATGGCGGCTGCCGAGGCCGCCTGCCACGACGGCACGAGCTTCTCGGTCCTCTCCGTCGGCGACCTCGGCTCGAAGGACTGCTCGAACGTGGCTGCCGTCATCGAGATCCCAGGACTGCTCTCGTTCCTCGCAAAGGGCGACTTCTCGACCGACGTCAAGGGCGTGAACAGCCTGCAGAGCGAGTACAAGCAGGCCTACGGGGCCACGCTTCCCAATGACCCGATCTACGGCGATCGCGCCGGCCAGTCCATCCAGTACGTGCCGGTCATGGAAGTCACCTATTGGGGCTTCCGCATGATGATCGGGTTCGGGGGCATCGCGGCCCTCGCCGCCGCCGTCGCCCTCTACCTCACGCGCAAGGGCACGGTGCCTCAGGCGCGCTGGCTCATGCGCTTCGCCGTCGTCGGCATCCTGGCGCCGTTCGGCGCCAATGCGGCCGGCTGGATCTTCACCGAGATGGGCCGCCAGCCGTTCGTCGTGGCCCCGAATCCGGCGATGGCCGGCAGCGTGGACCAGGTGTTCATGTTCACCGCAGCCGCCGTATCGCCGGGTGTGAGCGCCGGGGAGATCCTCACCTCGCTCATCATCCTCACGCTCGTCTACGCCGCGCTCATGGTCGTGGAGGTCCGGCTGCTGTGGCGCTACACGCGCGGCGGCGTCGCCTCCGCCATGCCGGAGCTCGCCGAAAAGCATGACGACGGGGAGCACAAGCAGTCCGACGACGTCCTGGCCTTCGCCTACTAGGAGCGCACTGATGGAGACTCTCCCCACAGCTCTTTCCACGCCACTGCCGACCGTGTGGTTCTGCGCCGTCGCCATCCTCTGGATCGGCTACCTCTTCCTCGAGGGCTTCGACCTCGGGGTGGGCATGCTCATGAAGCTTTTCGCCCGCGACGAGGCCGAGCGGCGCGTGCTCCTGAACACGGTCGGGCCGGTCTGGGACGGCAACGAGGTCTGGCTTCTCACCGCCGGCGGGGCGACTTTCGCTGCGTTCCCGCGGTGGTACGCGTCCCTCTTCTCGGGGCTGTACCTCCCACTCACGCTCGCGCTCGTCGCGCTCATCTTCCGCGCCGTCGCCTTCGAGTACCGCGGCAAGATCGCCTCCACCCGCTGGACGGCGGCGTGGGACTGGGCGATCGGCCTCGGCTCCTTCCTCGCGGCGTTCTGCGTCGGCGCAATGCTCGCGCTCACCACCACCGGACTGCCGCTCAACGCCAACGGAGACCGCGTGGGCGGGCCGTTCGCCTGGTTCACCTGGTACGCGGTGCTCGGAGGCCTCGCCGTCGTCGGGTTCGCGCTCGTCCACGCCCTTGCCTTCCTCGCCCTCAAGACCGACGGCGAGGTCCGAGTCAGGGCCCACCGGGCCTTCCACCGCTGGATGCCGCTGGGAATCCTGCCGCTCGTCGTCTGGGCCGTCTCCATCCAGCTGCACAACGGCAAGTGGTGGAGCTGGACCCTCACCGCGCTCGCGGCCCTGGCCGCGCTCGTCTCCTGGCAGCTCGCTCGCCGCGGTTCCGAGGGAAGGGCGTTCCTCCTCATGGCGGCCTTCCTCGCCACGGGTGCGGCGGGGATCTTCAGCGCGGTCTACCCCGTGGTGCTGCCATCCACCCTTGACCCGGCCAACAGCCTGACAGTTGCTACGGCGTCATCCTCGTCCTACACGCTGGGTCTCATGACGGTCGTCGCCCTCATCGGCCTCCCGCTCGTCCTCGCGTACCAGAGCTGGACCTACTGGGTCTTCCGGAGGCGCATCACTGTCGGCAGCATCCCGACAGCCCACCACGTGGTCCCGGCCTTCCTGACGCGCCTTGTGACTGGATCCCACGGGGTCGAGCCAACGCCCGCGAAGGAGGCCTAGCTCCGTGCGTCCCAGCATCCCCTCAAGCCGGACGACCCGCACCGCCCTCGTCCTCCTGACGATCCTCGCGGTCCTCAAGGCCGTGGCCCTCGTCCTCGTGGCGCAGGGTGTCGCCTCCGGGCTGGCGGGAGCCTTTTCCGGTCATGGGGGCGACTGGCGCGAACCCGCGGTCACGGCTGCCCTCGGCGTCCTGCTCCGCGCCCTGGGGGAGTGGGCCGGCCTGCAGGCGGGGCGCTGGGGCGCCGTCGGCGTCCGGGAGGAACTGCGGGCCCGGCTCGTCGAGGCCGCGCTCGAGAGCGGCGGCAGCGCAGCCGCGACGGCAGCGGACGACGGCGACAAGCGGGTCGCGTCGTCGGCCGCCGGAACGGCGGTGCTCGCCGTGCGCGGGCTGGACGCACTCGACTCGTTCTACACGGCCTACCTGCCCGCCCTCGTCCAGTGCTCCGCCGTTCCGCTCATCGTCGGTGCCCGCATCCTCGGTGCGGACTGGGTGAGCGCGGTCGTCATCGCGCTCACGCTGCCCCTCGTGCCCGTCTTCATGGTCCTCATCGGCAAGCACACCGAGGATCGCGTCTCTGCCGCGCAGCAAGCCCTCGCCCGCCTCGGCTCGCATCTGGTGGAACTCGCCCAAGGCCTGCCCGTCCTCGTGGGACTGGGCCGGGCCGCCGAGCAGCGCCGTGCCCTCCGGGCGCTGTCTGAGGAATTCTCCACGCGGACCATGGGAACCCTGCGTGTTGCCTTCATGTCCTCGCTCGCGCTCGAGCTCCTCTCGACGATTTCGGTGGCGGTCGTGGCCGTCTTCATCGGCGTCCGGCTCGTCCACGGAGACATGCCGCTCGAGGCCGGCATCCTGGCGCTCGTCCTCGCGCCCGAGTGCTTCCAGCCCCTGCGCGACCTCGGAACCGCGCACCACGCGAGCCAGGACGGGGCAGAGGCACTCCGGCGCGCCGAGGAGGAGATTGCCCGCACGCGCGGCCACCGACTCTCCTCTTGTGACGGCTCTCGCGACGGCGGTGACCTCGGGCGTCCCGTGGACCTCCGGATCGCCGGACTCACCGTGCAGTACGCCGGGCGCCCGGGGCCGGTGCTGGACAGCGTGACGTTCACGGCGCCGAAGGGGGAGATCACCCTTCTCGAGGGGCCGAGCGGGGCTGGGAAGACCACGGTGCTGCACGTGGTAGCCGGCCTGCTGCGCGACGGATCCGGCGCCAGCGTAGCGGGCGTGGCTGCTGGGGGCGCCCCCCAACGCGTCGCCTACGTCCCGCAGCACCCTCAGTTCACGGAGCCGAGCGTGCGCGCCGAACTCGCGCTGTCCGCCGACGGGACCCCTGCCGGCCTGGTGTCCGCGTCCGTTCGTAATGCCCTGGACGCTGTCCTCTGCGGCGACCTCGCCGAGGCGAATCCGGCCGAACTGAGCCCAGGGCAGCAGCGGCGCATCGCCGTCGCCCGCGGGCTCCTCCGCGTGGC
>NZ_JBQCGQ010000085.1:0-15687 GCF_051955515.1 Sinomonas sp. | reverse complement strand
CGCTGCATGTCGGTGACCTCTTCAGGCCGCTCGTCCACGAGCACCATCATGAGGTGCACCTCAGGGTTGTTGACCGTGATGGCGTTTGCGATGGACTGCAGGATGAGCGTCTTTCCGGCCTTCGGCGGGGAGACGATGAGGCCGCGCTGGCCCTTGCCGATCGGGGCGACGAGGTCGATGACGCGCGGTCCGACCTTCTTCGGATCGGTCTCGAGCCGGAGGCGCTCCGAGGGGTAGAGCGGGACGAGCTTGTTGAACTCGACGCGGTTCTTGAGGTCCTCGGTGTTCTTCCCGTTGACCGTGGTCACGCGGACCAGGGCGTTGAACTTCTGGCGGCCGCCCTGGTTCTGGCGGTTGTCCTCGCCGTCGCGCGGGGCGCGGATCGCACCGACCACGGCGTCGCCCTTGCGCAGGTTGTACTTCTTCACCTGCGCGAGCGGCACGTACACGTCGTTCGGGCCCGGGAGGTAGCCGGACGTGCGGATGAACGCGTAGTTCTCGAGAACGTCGAGGATGCCCGCGACAGGCACCAGGACGTCGTCCTCGCTGACCTCGGTGTCATCGATCTCCGGGCCCTGAGCGCGGCCACGGCGGCGGTCGTTGCGGTCGCGGAACCGGTCATTGCGCGCGTTCTGCTGGGGCTCCTCGCGATCGCGATCGCGACCCCGGCGGTTGCGGCGGTTGCGCCGGTTGCCGCTCTCGTCGCCGTCGTTCTCATCACGACGGCGCTCCTCGCGGTCGGCGCCGCGGCCGCGGCGGCGGCCTTCGCCTGCCTCGGCGGGCTGCGCCTCGGGCTGCTCGGCCTCGGCCGGCGCTTCGGTGCGAGCCGTCTCAGCCGGGCGCGCAGTCTCAGCCATACGCGCAGTCTCAGCCTTAGGAGCCGTCTCAGCCTGAGGAGCCGTCTCGGCCGCAGCCTCGGGCCCTGCGACGCTGCCGTCGCTTACAGCGCGACGGTTGCGGTTGCGGGTGCGCGGCTGGCGCGGCGCCTCGGCCGGCGTCGCCTCGGGGGCTTCAACCTTGGCTTCAGGAGCCTGCGGGGCTGCTTCGCTCACCGTGTCGGCCTGCGCGGCGGGCGCCGCATTAGGCGCCGCAACGTCATTGGCGGCAGCCTCGGCGGTCACGACGCCGTCGCTGCCGGCGCGACGACGCGTGCGGCCGCGGCCTCGGGCCGGAGCCGCAGCCTCTTCCGCCGCGGGGGCGGCAACGGGGGCAGCAGCCTCCGTCGTCTGGACTGCAGCCTCGGGCTGCTGTGCTGCTGCCTCGGGCTGCCCTTGGGCCTTGCCTGCGGCCGAGGTGCGCCGCACCACCGGCTCGCCCTTCTGGTGCGCAGAGATGGCGGCCACGAGGTCGCCCTTGCGCATGCGGGAACCGCCGGTGATACCCAGCTGGGAGGCCAGAGCCTGGAGCTGCGCGAGCTTGAGGCCCGCAATCCCCTTGGATTCGGCCGAAGTGGAGGCGTCCACTGCTGGGTTCAGCTCAGTGGTCTGTGTCACGAAGGATCCTTCCCCGTCGACTGCGGCTGCTGTGTGAAGCGGCCGCATCGTGTTGATGACCGCTTTCAGACTCGCGGTCAGATTGGCTGCCCCGTCGCACCAGAGCGGTCAGGCGGAGCACACTGCGGATTCGTCCCAAGCATTCGAGGGGACAGAGCCTCTGCGGCGGCTGAGAGAGGACTGACCGGCTGCGGAGCTGGGTAGGGACGGCATTCGACATTGGTTGTGCTGGGCCCGTGGGGCGTGCAGTTCGGTGGCGCTGTCTGACATGAAGCGCCGTGAACCTTGACCGGTGAGGCGAAAGCTACCGCGAATGCACTTCCACTTTAGCACCTTCGGAGTCAACAGCGAGCCGCAGGACACGCCAGACGGTCGCAGCGCGCCCCTTGGGGCTTGCTGCCGGGTCATCGTGGGCGAAGCGTTCGACGGCGGCCTGCACCTCGTCTGCCTCTGCATCCCCTGCCGTGAGGGCGAGCACCGTGGGGCCTGCCCCTGACACGACGGCGGCGTGGCCCTCCGCCCGCAGACTCCGGATGAGCAGGGCACTCGGCTCCATCGCGGACTCCCGGTAGCTCTGGTGGAGGTAGTCCTCGGTGGCCGGAAGGAGCAGGGACGGGTCCTGCGTCAGGGCGTGGACCAGAAGGGCGGCACGGCCCGAGTTCGCGGCAGCCGCGTGGTGCGGCACCGACGACGGGAGAAGAGACCGCGCGAGTTCGGTCGAGAGCTCATAGTCCGGCACGGCGACGATCGGCACGATGTCGGGGCGAACTCGCGCAACGGCGGTCCGGAACTCGTCGCCGTCCTGCCACGAGAGCGCGAGGGAGCCGAAGATCGCGGGGGCCACGTTGTCCGGATGGCCCTCGATCTCGCTGCACAGCTGGAGCACCCACTCGAGATCCGGCCGGTCCGCGGCGTCGACGAGTTCGACGGCCACGAGGACGGCTGCAACGGTGGCCGACGCGGAAGAGCCGAGCCCCCGGCCATGCGGGCTCACGTTGTGTGCCGTGAGCCGCAGGCCGGCGCGCCGGTAGCCGAGGCGGGCGAGGGCCGCGTCGACCGTGCGCACCACAAGATGGCTCGCATCGCGCGGAAGGGTCTCTGCGCCCTCGCCCGTGAGCGCGAAGGCGAGTTCGTCGTCGTCGGCCGTCTCGATGCTGACGGTGTCGTAGAGCGAGAGGGCGAGCCCCAGGCTGTCATAGCCCGGGCCGAGGTTAGCGCTCGTTGCGGGGACACGGACCGTGACCCGCTGCCCGGGAGCCACCGTGCGGAGCGAGGCCTCCCGGGCCGTCGAGGGGGCAGACATCAGGCCGAGGGCTCCAGTCCGAGCACCCGCGCCACGCTCACCACGTCGTTGGCGACCTTGACCGGCTCGACCTGCCCGCCGCCCTCGGTACGCAGTGCCCACTGCGGGTCCTTGAGGCCGTGCCCCGTGACGGTGCAGACGATCCGCTGCCCGGTCGGGACCATTCCGGCCGCGTGCATCTTCAGCAGGCCCGCCACGCTCGCTGCCGAGCCCGGCTCCACGAACACGGCTTCCTTCGCGGAGAGCCAGCGGTGCGCCGCGAGGATCTGGTCGTCGGAGACCGCGTCGATCAGGCCTCCGGACTCGTCACGGGCCGCGACGGCGGTCTCCCACGAGGCCGGGTTGCCGATGCGGATCGCGGTCGCGATCGTCTCCGGATGCGTGATGGGATGGCCCGCGACGAACGGGGCGGCGCCCTCCGCCTGGAAACCCCACATGATGGGGAGCTTGGTCGAGACGGCGGGAAGCGTGCGCACCTCCGAGCCCTCGCCGTAGGAGGACTCGGTGGCGTACTCCTTGTAGCCCTTCCAGTAGGCCGAGATGTTGCCCGCATTGCCCACTGGCAGCACGTGGATGTCCGGAGCGTCGCCGAGCGCGTCGACGATCTCGAAGGCGGCGGTCTTCTGCCCCTGGATGCGCGCGGGGTTGACCGAGTTCACGAGGAACACGGGGTACGCCTCGGCGAGCTTGCGGGCAATCTCGAGGCAGTCATCGAAGTTGCCGTCCACCTGCAGCAGCGTCGCACCGTGCGCGATCGCCTGGCTCAGCTTGCCCATCGCGATCTTGCCCTCGGGCACCAGCACGGCGCAGGTCAGCCCAGCCGTCGTGGCGTAGGCGGCCGCGGACGCGGACGTGTTGCCGGTCGAGGCACACACCACCGCCTTGGCTCCCGAGGCAACGGCCGCCGTCATGGCCATGGTCATGCCGCGGTCCTTGAACGAGCCGGTCGGGTTCATCCCCTCGACCTTGAGGTACACCTCAGAGCCAGTGAGGGCCGAGAGCTGCTGCGCGTAGACGAGCGGCGTGCCGCCCTCGCCCAGCGTGATCACGCGGGTTGCCTCGGTAACCGGCAGGCGATCGGCATATTCGCGGATGACTCCGCGCCACTGGTGGGCCACTAGACTCCTTCGACTCGGAGGACGCTCGTCACGGATTCGACGACGTCGAGGTTGTTGATGTCCGCCACGGTCTCGGCGAGCGCCTTCTCGCTGGCGGGGTGGGTCACGAAGCGCAGCTCGGCCCGGCCGTCGCCCGCCCCCGGAGCGCCTCCGTCGATCGTCTGCCGCATGGCTTCGATCGAGACCCCGTGGTCGGCGAAGACAGCCGCCACGCGCGAGAGCACACCCGGCTGGTCCGCGACCTCGAGGCCGATGCTGTAGCTCGTGATGATGGCGTCGACGCCCACCATGGGGAGCTTTCGCGTCGCGGTGTCGGTGCGGCCGGGCGCGCCGGCAACCACGCGCCGCGCCGTCGAGACGAGGTCGCCCATGACGGCCGACGCAGTCGGGCGACCTCCCGCTCCGGCGCCGTAGAACATGAGCTGGCCAGCGTTCTCGGCTTCGACGAAGACCGCGTTGTACGCACCGCGCACGGCCGCCAGCGGGTGCTCGCGCGGGAGCAGCGTGGGGTGGACGCGGACGCTCGTGCCCTCGTAGCCATCGGAAGTCTTCACCAGCTCGGCAATGGCCAGCAGCTTGATCACGAGGCCTGAGTCCTTCGCGGCGGCGATGTCGTCTGCGCTGACCTTCGTGATGCCCTGGCAGCGGACGTCGTCGAGGCTCACCGGCGTGTGGAACGCGAGGGTCGCGAGGAGCGCCGCCTTAGCTGCGGCGTCGTGGCCTTCGACGTCCGCCGTCGGGTCGGCTTCCGCGTAGCCCAGTCGCTGGGCCTCGGCAAGGGCGTCCGCGAACTGGGCGCCCGTCGAGTCCATCTGGTCGAGGATATAGTTCGTGGTGCCGTTCACGATGCCGAGAACGCGCGTGATGCGGTCGCCTGAGAGGCTCTCGCGGATGGGCCGAATAATGGGAATCGCCCCCGCGACGGCGGCCTCGAAGCTCAGCTCGGCGTTGTTGCGGTCGGCCTCCTCGAAGAGGGCGGGTCCATCCTGCGCGAGGAGGGCCTTGTTGCCGGTGACCACCGATGCGCCCTTGCGGACGGCCCGCAGGATGAGCGACCGCGCGGGCTCGATTCCCCCCATGAGCTCGACGACGAGGTCGGCGGAGTCCACCAGCGCCTCGGCGTCCGCGGTGAAGAGCTCGCTCGGGAGCTCGACATCGCGCTTCGCGTCCGGGTTGCGCACGGCGATGCCGGCGAGCTCGATCCGAGCTCCCGAGCGCGCGGCGAGCGCTTCACCGTCCTCGAGCAGAATCCGTGCCACCTGGCTGCCCACCGTGCCGCAGCCCAGCAGGGCCACCTTGAGAACCTTGCGGTCGTCCGGCGCGGCTTTCGGCTCGGGCCGCGTCTGAGTCTCGGTCATGCGGTCTCCCATCGGGTTGTCACACTCCCATGTCGCGGGAGAGCAGATCCTGTTCAGTTTCGCCGCGGACAATCCACCGCGCAGAACCGTGACGGACTGCGACGACGCCCGGGCGGGCGAGGTAGTTGTAGTTGCTCGAAAGGGCCCAGCAGTAGGCGCCGGTCCCCGGGACCGCCAGAAGGTCGCCCCGGCCGGCATCTGCAGGCAGGTACACGTCGCGCACCACGATGTCGCCGCTTTCGCAGTGCTTGCCGACCACGCGCGTGAGCTGGGGCTCCGCCTCCGAGGCGCGGGAGGCGAGGACTGCCGAGTAGTCGGCGTCGTAGAGGACCGGGCGTGCGTTGTCGCTCATCCCCCCGTCCACCGACAGGTAGCGCCGCATAGCCGTGGAGCCGTTGCCGGGTACGTCAACGACAACGTCCTTCACAGTCCCGGCGCGGTACAGGGTGAAGGTGGTCGGCCCGACAATCGCGCGGCCGGGTTCGATCGAGATGCGCGGCGGGGTGATCTTCAGTTCCTCGGACGTCGACCGCACGACGGCGGCCATCGCCTGGGCGATCTGCTCCGGTGGCCGCGGGGTGTCCACGGGCGTGTAGGCGATGCCGTACCCGCCGCCGAGGTCGAGTTCCGGAAGCGCGACGCTGTACTCCGAGCGCATTGCTGCGAGGAAGGTGAGCAGCTTGCTGGCCGCGAGCTCAAAGCCTTCGGGCTCGAAGATCTGGGAACCGATATGGCAGTGCAGGCCGAGCAATTCGATGCTGTCGTGTCCCGCCGCGGCCGCGACGGCTTCTTCCGCCGCGGAGGCGGCCGCCGCAACGCTCTCCCCCGACTCTTCAGCGACCTCGGCTCGGAACTCCGCGCTGGCCGTCCCGGGGGCCATCGACAGCCCGAACTTCTGGTCCTCGTGCGCCGTGGCGATGAACTCGTGCGTGTGCGCGTGGACCCCTGGAGTCAGGCGCAGCATGACCTTCGCGCGCAGCTCCCTGCGCTCGGGGTCCTGCTCCTCGCGTTCGGCCCGAACGGCGGCGATCGCGGCGACGCGCTCGAGCTCGTCGAGGCTGTCCACCACGATCCGGCCAACGCCCAGGTCGAGCGCCCGCTCGATCTCGGAGTCCGACTTGTTGTTGCCGTGGAGGCTCAGCAGCTCGCCGGGGAGGCCGGCTTTGGCCGCCACGGCGAGCTCCCCGCCCGAGCAGGTGTCCAGGCGAAGCCCCTCCTCCGCGACCCACGACGCCACCGCGGAACACAGGAAGGACTTGCCGGCGTAGTAGACGTCCACTCCACCGCACACGTCCGCGAACGCGGCGTCAAACGCCTCCCTGAAGGCGCGGGCACGGGCACGGAAATCGTCTTCGCTCATGACGAAGAGCGGCGTCCCGAACTCATGGGCCAGATGCTCCACGCTCACCCCGCCCACGGCGAGCTCGCCGCCCGGGGTCCGCTCGACGTCGTGCGCCCACATCTTCGGTTCGAGGCCGTTCAGGTCTGCGGGGACGGCGAGCCACTGGGGAGCAAGGGGCGATTGCATGCTCACATCCTTTCCGGCGCCGAGACGCCGAGCAGATCGAGGCCGTTGGCGAGGACCTGGCTCGTGGCGTCGTTGAGCCACAGGCGCGTGCGGTTCACATCTGTGATCTCCTCGTCGCCACGCGGAGCGATCCGGCAGTTGTCGTACCAGGAGTGGTACGCCGTCGCGACCGTCTCGAGGTGCCGCGCGACCCGATGCGGCTCGCGGAACTCGGCCGCCTTGCCCACGATCGACGGGTAGGCGGCGAGGTGCGCCAGAAGCTCGCCCTCCGTCGGGTGCGTGAGGAGCGCGGCGTCGAACGCGTCGCGCCCATCGACGAAGCGCTCAACCCCAGCCGCCACGGCGTTCCGGGCGGCGCCGCGGGAACGCGCGTGGGCGTACTGGACGTAGTAGACCGGGTTCTCGTTGGAGTGCTTGCGCAGCAGCTCCGGGTCGAGCGTCAGCGGCGAATCGGCGGGGTAACGCGCCAGGGAGTAGCGCACGGCGTCCTTGCCGATCCAGTCGATAAGGTCCTTGAGCTCGATGATGTTGCCTGCCCGCTTGGACAGCTTGGCGCCGTTCACGGAGACGAGCTGGCCGATGAGGATCTCGATGCTCGCCTCGGGGTCATCGCCTGCGCACGCCGCAATGGCCTTGAGCCGGTTCACGTAGCCGTGATGGTCCGCGCCCAGGAGATAGATCTTCTCGGGGAAGCCGCGGTCCTTCTTTGAGAGGTAGTACGCGGCGTCCGCGGCAAAGTACGTCGGCTCCCCGTTGGCGCGGATGAGGACCCGGTCCTTGTCGTCGCCGAAGTCGGTGGTGCGGAGCCACACCGCACCCTCTGAATCGAACACGTGCCCCTGCTCGCGGAGGCGGGCCACGGCGGATTCGATGGCCCCGGAATCATGCAGGCCGTCCTTCTCGGAGAAGTACACGTCGAACGAGACGCCGAACGCAGCCAGCGTGGACTTGATGTCCCGCATCTGGGCTTCGTAGGCGGCATGGCGGACCACCGGGAGAGCGGCCTCTTCCGTGAGTTCGCGCACATCGGGGTGCTGCGCGAGGACCTCGTGGCCCAGGTCGACGATGTACTGGCCGGGATAGCCGCCCTCCGGCACGTCGCGGCCGTGCAGCCGTGCCAGTACCGAGTTGGCGAAGACGTTCATCTGGCTGCCGGCGTCGTTGATGTAATACTCGGCGGTCACCTCGGCTCCCGAGGCGCGCAGGACCCGCGCAATCGAATCGCCGAGCGCGGCCCACCGGGTGTGTCCGATGTGCAGTGGTCCTGTCGGGTTCGCGGACACGAACTCCATGTTGATGACGCGTCCGGCGAGGGCGTTGTTGCGTCCGTAGACGGGCCCCGCCTCCACAATCACCTTGGCGAGCGATCCCGCCGCCGCGGCGTCGAGGGTGATGTTGAGGAACCCGGGACCAGCCACTTCAACGCTCTTGACGCCGTCCAGCGAGGACAGGCGCGTGGCGAGGATCTCCGCGAAGGCACGGGGATTCATGCCCGCCTTCTTGCCGAGCTGAAGGGCGATATTCGTGGCCCAGTCTCCGTGCTCCCGGTTCTTGGGTCGCTCCACTCGAATCTCCTCGGGCACGTCGACGGCGAGGTCGCCAGCGCGCACGGCGTCCGCGAGACAGGCAGAGATAGCGGAGGAGAGTTCTTCGGGAGTCACAACTCTAGGTTACCGGCGGGGTGGTGCCGCCCTGAAACCGCGCGGGTACAACGACGCCGGGGTGGTCCTCGATGTACCGCGGACGGCAGACCACCCAGCCCGCGACAGCGAGGATCACCAGCGTTACGCCGAGGAACGCGAAGGACGCCGTCCACGCGCCAGTCGCATCGTGCAGGATGCCGGCAAGGAGCGGCCCAGCGCACGCGAGCAGGTAGCCGAGACCCTGAGCGAACCCAGAGACGGCGCCGGAGGCTTGGTGCGAATGCGTGCGGAGGTTGACGAGCACGAGCGAGAGCGGGAACGTCGCGGGCCCGAGGCCGGCAAAGGTGGACCATAGCCAGGTCGCCGTCGCCGGGGCGAGCAGGAGCCCGAGGTAGCCGGCAATGAAGCAGGAAACCCCGAAGACGACGATCGGGAACGGGTTGCGTAGGCGGCTCGCAAGGACCGGGACGATGAGGCTCATCGGGAGGCCGACGCCGGAAAATATCGCCAGCTGGAGTCCGGCCTCCCCCGGGGTCAGCCCGGCCCCAGTGACAAGCGGGGGCAGCCACGCGAAGAGCGTGTAGGTGTTCAGCGAGGTGCAGCCGAACAGCAGCGCGAGCGCCCACGCCGCCGGCGCATGCCACGGACGCACGACCACCCGCGGCAGCGCCGATGAAGCGCGAGCCGACGTCCCACGCGAGGGGGATTTCCGCCGTCGGGCCCTGCCCTGCGTGGAAACGCCCAACCACGGCAGGATCGCGACGACGTTCAGAGCCGCCCACCAGCCGATCGACGTGCGCCAGCCTGCCGAGTCGGCAACTGGCACGGCGAGCAGCGGCGGGACGGTGGTTCCGAGGCTGATGACGGTCACGTAGAGCGCGGTCAGGAGACCGACCCGGCGCGGGAAGTACTTCTTGACCATGGGAGGAAGCACGACGTTTCCCGCGCCCATGCCCGCAAGCGCGATGGCCGAACCCGCGAGGAAGCTCCCTGTCTCGGGCGCGAATGCCCGGATCACTTGGCCGACCGCCCCCGCAATCATGCTGGCAACCGCAAGCACCTCGACGCTCCAGCGGCGCATGAGCAACGGGGTCAGGAGGCCGGCGATGCCGAACAACGCCGTCGGCAGCATCCCCAGGATTCCGACCAGCCACGACGGAAGGAAGAGGTCCTTCGAGATCATTCCCGTCAGGGGCGGCACGCTGGTGACGGCGATACGCAGCGTGAAGGCCACGATGAGGATTCCAGCCGCTGCAGCGATCCGGCCCCGTCTTCCAGGGGAGGGCTTCGCCGCGTCCTCAGGTGCCGTGGTTGTCCCCTTCTCGCTCACCCCACGACGTTACAGCAGGGTCGAGGACCGGCCGTTCAGTCTGGACGCCGCCCACTCGTGATCCCGGCTACGACGAGAAGCAAAACTGCGAGGAGGAAGATTCCGAAACCACCGAGCATCAGGACCCGCTCGATGGTGAACATTGAGGTGACGTGAACGTAGATGTTCTCGGGGATCTGTCCTTCAAGCGAGTCGAGGTGACCGTAGCGGATTAGGTAGGAGAAGGCTCCAAGGCAGGCTAGGAAGGCCCCCGAAGCGCACAGGGCGATGAGACCCGCCGTTGTCGTGTGACCTAATCGTCGTCTCACGCTCGCCCCACTCCGGTCAGCTCCAGATCGATCCCCAGCCACCCTCGGGGTAATTGCAGTTGTACGGCGCAATCCTTATCCAACTCCAAGAAGGGCGCCAGGACTCTAGATTGTATTCAGGGAGAGATGCGGGGAACCCAGCGAGATGACAGTAGAACTGCTCCTGGATGCTCGTCGTCCAACGCCAGCGATCAGCCCCCATCTTGCTGTAGACCGGCTCCGCCCTCGGATTCCGCAATCTCACAAACTACATCGAGACCGGCGGATTCAGACCCCACCTACACCCCCGATTGCGATGAGCCGACAAAGTGCCATTCTTGGATGTCACTTTGTACTTCAACTGGCCGAGGGCCTCCTCACGATTGGTCACAGCCGTACCCGTTCACAGCCACCGCACAGGCTCGAAGACTGAACTCCCCGGGCTCGGGCTACGTTTAAAGGGCGACCATCCGCACCGTCCGCAGAACTCGAGCACGTCAGGATTGCAGCCCATGCCCTCCCCCTCCGCCCTCCACCGCATCACGTCCCAGCCCACCCGCAAGGTGGTTATGAGCGCGCTGGCAGGGGCGTCCCTCGTGGGGGCAGTGGCCGGATGCGCTCCCTCCAGCGCAAGTTCGGGCATCGAAGGCGGTGCCGCTTCAGGCTCCGTGCCGACGACGGCGCCATCGGCGAGCGCGGCCAGCGGCAGCGCAGCCTCCCATGCCTACCGGGACGGGACGTACAGCGCCGACGGCCACTACACGTCCCCGAACGGTCCCGAGACGGTGGGGGTCACGCTGACCCTCAAGTCGGGAATCGTGACGGACGTGCAGATCACCGAGCACCCGACCAGCGCCAACACGCGTCTGTTCCAGAAGCACTTCGCCGCGGGAATCAAGGACGTGGTCGTGGGCAAGAAGCTGGATGACCTGAACGTGGGCGTCGTGGCCGGGTCGTCGCTTACTGGACAGGGCTTCAACGACGCCGTCTCGGTGATCAAGGGCGAAGCCTCCTAGGGCCGGCGATGGAGAGCTTCAAGTTCGAGGCAATAGGGACCCTCTTCGAGGTCCGCACCCCCTACCCGCTGGGCGATGGGCTCGAATGGGCTCTCCTGAACGAGGCCGAGCGCTTCGATTGGGTCTGGTCCCGGTTCCGGCCCGATTCCCTGGTAGCGCAGATGAGGGCGAACGGCGGCCGCTGGGATCTTCCCGCCGAGAGCTCGCGGCTCTCCGCCTTCTACTCGCGGCTGTACCGCGTCACCGACGGCGGCATCAACCCGTGGGTCGGGTCGAGCCTCGAGCGCCTCGGCTACGGTCCCGGGTACGAGCTGGTCCCGGTGGGCGCTCCCGAGCCCGCCCCGGCGTGGGATGCCCAGCATCTCTGGCAGGGCGCCGCCGTCGTCCTCGCCCACCCCGCTGTGCTGGACGTCGGAGCCGCAGGAAAAGGCCTCCTCGTGGACCTGTTCGGCGCCATCCTCGAGGAAGCCGGCCACGGCGAGTACCTCATCGACGGAAGCGGCGACATCCGGCACGCGGGCAGCGAACCGATCCGCGCAGCCCTTGAGCACCCCTACCAGCCCGACGAGGCCATCGGCGTGGTGGAGCTGCAGAACGGCGCCCTCTGCGCCTCCGCTGGAAACCGCCGGACCTGGGGCGACGGCCTCCATCATCTCCTCGACGCGCGCACCGGCGCACCCGTCGACACCGTCGTGGCCACCTGGGCCATGGCGGAGGACGCGATGACCGCGGACGGGATCGCCACGGCGCTGTTCGTGCGCCCGGGGGCTGACCTCGTTGATGAATTCCCAGCCATCGAGTGGCTGCAGGTCTTCTCCGACGGTCACGCGGAAGGCAGTCCCGCCTTCATCGAAGGGCTCTTCACATGACCCCAGTCCTCGCCACGCCGGCGGCTGCCAAGGTTCGGTTCGACTCGGCCCTCGGCCGCGTGAGTCCCTACCGACTCGTGGCCTCTGTCCTGGCCGTCCTCGCGGTATACAGCATGGTCCTCAACGCCCTCGGCTGGCTCCGCTTCGGCATCCCGGCCATGCTGGCCTCCCTCATCGTGTGCCTCGGTGCCGCGTACGGGGCCAACCGCGGCGTCGCCGCCCTCTTCCGGGTCCGTCCCCACTCGGAATCCGCCCTCGTCACCGGGCTTCTCCTGTACTTCCTGTTCTGGCCCAGCCTCGCCCCGGCAGACTTGGCGCTGACCGCCCTCGCGTGCGTCATGGCCGTCGCGTCGAAGTACGTCCTCGCGGTGCATGGACGGCATGCCTTCAACCCGGCAGCATTCGGTGCGTTTGCCGTCGGCCTGACGGGGCTCAGCGCTGCGGCCTGGTGGGCCGGGACTCCCGCCATGCTGTGGGGCGTCGTCCCCGGCGCGCTCCTGGTGCTCTACCGGGTACAGCGGCTCGTCATGGCCGCCGTCTTCGCCGTCGTCGCCATCGTCCTCTCGACGATTGTCGCGGGAGGTCCCACCGCGAGCCCCCTCGACTCGGCTGTCCAGGCCCTCACCCAAGCGCCGCTGGTCTTCTTCGCCGGCTTCATGCTCTCCGAGCCGCTCACCATGCCGGGCCGCCGTCGCTACCGCCTGGCCTATGCGGCCGTCGTGGCCCTCGCCTATGCCCTGCCTTACAGCTTCGGACCCGTCGCCAGCTCACCCGAGCTCGCGCTCCTCGTGGGAAATCTCCTCGCCTTCGCCTTCGGGCTCTCCCGAGGCATGCCGCTGCGCTTCGTCGAACGACGGCGCCTCACCCCGACCGCCGAGGAATTCGTCTTCCTCCCAGGACGCCGCGCCCGCTTCCTCCCCGGCCAGTATGCCGATCTGAACCTTCCGACACCGGGCGGGCTGCTGCCAGGGAGCCGGAGGACCTTTAGCTTCGCGAGCTCGCCCTCGTCCGATCTGATCTCCTTCGGGGTAGGGATCGCGCCTCCGATCTCCCCATCGAAACAGTTCCTCAGGCGGCTCGAGCCCGGCCAGCGCGTACAGGTGGCTGCCATCGGCGGAGACTTCGTCCTCCCCCGCGACCGTGAGGTCCCCGTCCTCCTCGTCGCGGGAGGCATCGGCATGACCCCCTTCGCCTCCATGCTGCGGGCGGTGAGGAGCCGCGGCGAGGTGCGCGACGTCGTCGTGCTCGCTTCGGTTCCGAGCCCCGAGGAGCTGCCTTTCGCAGACGTCCTCAGATCCTCCGGCGCCCGCGTCATCGTGCGCACGTCCGACGGCGCAAGTCCCCCCGATTTCGCCGAGGACGCCGGGAGCGAGGCATTCACGGCCCAGCGCCTGCGCGAGCTCGTGCCCGATCTCGCCGCGCGGACCGCCTTCGTCTCCGGACCGCCGTCGTTCGTGGGGGCCGTCGCCAGGTCGTTGCGGAAGGCCGGAGCGGCCCACGTGCGCCGAGACGCGTTCTCGGGGTACTGATGTTCTCGGGTCATGGCAGGGTGTTGGGCGCCTGCCCAGCGCGCGTAGGCTGGCTGGCGGCGAGAACCTTCGGGAAGGAGCAGGCATGGACCAGGACATCCAGAACCGCATCAAGGAGCTCATCGAGGAGGAGCACAAGCTTCGCTCCGCCCTGGGCGAGGGCGAAATCTCGGCCGGCGAAGAGCAGTCGCGCCTCGGCTCGGTCGAGGCCCAGCTCGACCAGTGCTGGGACCTGCTTCGTCAGCGACGCGCCAAGAGGCAATACGGCGAGAACCCGAACGAGGCCGAGGTCCGCTCGCCGGACGTCGTGGAGAACTACCTCGAGTGACCCTCCCATCGCCTTGCTGACGGCGTGGCGGGTTGCCACCCGGCCGGTTTGCGCGTCCGGGGTGGGCACCTGATAAGCTCGATGAGTCCCACGGGCTTCTAGCCCAAGCCCTCGTAGCTCAGGGGATAGAGCGTCTGCCTCCGGAGCAGAAGGCCGTAGGTTCGAATCCTATCGAGGGCACAGTCAAGAAGGTCCCGCGGAGTCCATCGGCGGGACCTTCCTCTTTCTCTTAGAAAACATCAGCGCGCGTGTGGCGCCAGGCGCCAGTGCCGCAGGAATGAGAATCCATAGGACCGCGGAGCTCAGCGCGGGAAGGACTTCCCCTCCCTCACTGAGAAAATCCGAGAAGGTCGCGGACTGCAAATAGTCAGCGGGAACGCCCGGAATGAGCCCGATCAACAGATCCACAACTGTCGACTGCGCTAGCACAAAGACGATCGCCACGGGCGTAGACATGAGAGCCGAGGCTACGGCCGCTCCGGAAACGGATCCGACCAATACGCCACACACGACGAGCCACACGGTGGATAGGACAGAACCGTAAACGATCTGTGCACCTGAGACGGCAGAGACGAGGGCAGCTGCGATGAGGGCCGCAATGCACACGATCACCGTGACCGCCACTGCGAACATGGCAACCGACAGGTACTTTGCCGTGAGGATGACGGTCCGCCGAGGTTGCAGGGCGTAGTACTTGACCACTTCTCGGTGCTGCAAGTCGGAGGTGACAGAGAGGATCGCAAGCAAGGGCGCTATAACTGCTCCGGGCAATGCGAGCACGGCGACTATTGCCGAAACTTCAAGCGATGCGCCGCGGGCTACAGACAGGACGATCGAAAGAACCACCAGAGACAGGCCCACCACCGCCATGACGAACAGGAGCCATCGGGCACTACGCGTATCGACCAACTTGCGCGCCTCGACCTGGAAGCAAATCCAGAAACACTGCGAGCACCGTTCCATCAACCCTCACGCCCTTCTTCATCCGGTCCATGAAACTCCGGCGACGTGAGGGCGGTGTAATACGCCTCGAGCGAGGGTTGATCGCCGGAACGAAGACAGGTCAGCTGTATGTGATGAACCCACATCAGCTTGGCGACTTCGTCGGCTGTTGCCCGCACGTAAAATCCGCTGCGTTCGTTTCTGTCGACTCGGGAGGTGAATTCGAGCCCCGCGGCGCGAAGAACGCTTTCTGCTTCCAGATCCGGACTGCTGACGAATGTCCACCGAGCATCGGCATTCGCTGCGAGTATGCATTCCGACACGATGCGACCGCGATCAATGATGATCACTCGGTCGGCATAGGACTCTAGCTCATTGAGAAGGTGGCTCGACACGAGGACGGCGGCGCCCTGCTGAGCGAGTGAACGAAGCAGGTTCTTGAGCCAGCGCATGCCCTCTACGTCGAGGCCGTTAGATCTGGCTTCCCAGTGGCTGGACGGCCGCAGGCGTCGACAGCAGGATGGCTCCAGCGAGTCCTAGGGCAACCGCTCTCATGCGCGCCGCCTTCGCGGCAGTAGCAGGCTCCGCTAGTGGCATCTCTCCCCCGTCTCGTCATCGGCTCCTTGCCGCCCCGATCCTTGGACGACGAACGTCATGTCAAGCACAGATATCCGAAATATCTATTGATATTTCCGTTCTTAGGCACCATCGTTCTGGGGAGACGACGCAGTTCTTAGGCAGGGGATGCGATCCGTATTGTTTCGGCGTCTGCAGGGGCGGTCCATGACGCCACTAGACTGGATCAGCCATGGCCATGACCATTACGTATCCCAGCTCCCTGCCTGTCTCCGAGCGGCGCGACGAGCTCATGGAGGCCATCGCCGCGCATCAGGTCACCATCATCGCGGGCGAGACGGGTTCCGGGAAGACCACCCAGATCCCC
>NZ_JBQCGQ010000084.1:0-2812 GCF_051955515.1 Sinomonas sp. | reverse complement strand
ATCGAGAACCGGGCAGCCTCTCCCCCGACCATCTCCGGGGCGGAGGCCCAGGGATGACGGCTGCCCGCGCGCAGCGGGCCAGACGCGCGGGCATCACTGCCCGGCCCTCGGTTCCAGGATCGCGATGCAAGGTACTCCCGTGATTGGCCTAACTGCGCCAAACGCCGGGAGGCCGCACGACACGCATCGTCCCCACCGGATGATGCGCCGCGCCTCCGCTTCCACCAGGCTGGCGGTGCAAGCCGGTGTAGGAAGTCAAATGAAGCGCTATCTGATCACCATCGAAGGACCGGGCTGGCAAGACCTCGAGGAGATCGAGCTGCCCCGCATTCCGGCCGAGGACGACGTCATCGAGACGAAATACGGCACGTGCCTCGTCCTTCGAGCAGAGCCTTCGCCCCCGAACGAGCAGTACGACGGCAGGATCGCCTGCCGGGTGCCGTAGCTACAGGCCGGGCTGCGCCACCACCCGCCCGGACTCGGCTGCCTCCTCGAGCGCCTGGTAATCCCGCTCGTTCTGGTCGGCGTAGATCTCTGCGAATGCCGCGAGCGCCTGGTCGAACACGCGGCTCGTCCCGAGATAGCCTGCGATGGCAACCGCGTCGCCCGATCGAGCGTGAGCCTTGGCCAGCGTCCAGCCGCAAATGCGCGCATACATCGCAAGAGCGTTCGGATCCATCGTCTCGATCTCCGCCGAGCCCTTCGCGTCCCAGAGCTGGCGCACGTAGAAGTCGCGTTTGACTCCGTCGAGCCCTTCGGTCGAGAGCCAGCCGAGCATGATGTCGCTCGCCGATTGCATCAGACGCTGGCCTTCAACCACCCGCTGACCGTGGCTCTTGAACTCGCCTTTGCCGAGATACGGCTCGAGCACGGACGACTCGGCCTCCTTTGCCTGCAGGAAGAGTGGGTCGTCGTCGTCGCGACCGATCATCAGGGCGATCCACGCGCGCGTCCCGACGCTTCCGACGCCGACCACCTTGCGGGCGGCGTGGACGAAGCGGAAGCCGTCGATCAACCGGCGGCGGTCGTTCGGGAGCGTCCGCCGGTAGCTCTGAATCAAGCCCTCGAAGGCCTCGTAAACGGAGCTTTCCTGCTGAGAGTCCACGAGCTCCTCCACCGGGACTATCAGCGGCGGATCACTCACGATCCGCGGTACCCCATCTACAACCTGGGTCAGCTTCCCGAACGCCTTGAGGCTGTCCTTCGTGCGCGCATGCGCGACGTTCTTCTCGGTCTGCTTGAGCTGCTTGGCGGTCGCCTCTGCGGCGAACTCGCGGACGAGGTCGTCGACCTCGATTCGCGCGTACCACAGATCCAGGTTGCGCATGGACGCGAAGTCACGCATCGACTCCCGGTAGGAGCGGACAACGCCCGAGTTGATCCGAGTTCGCAACTTGGCGCCGAAGCCGCGGTCGCGCCCTGCCACGGCGAAGCTGGCCACGAGACGCTTCAGGTCCCATTCGAAGGGCCCTGGAAGAGTCTCGTCGAAGTCGTTCACTCCGAAGGTCAGCCGACGATCCGGGGCCGCGAAGGCGCCGAAGTTCGAGAGATGCGCGTCGCCGCACAGCTGCACGGGCAATTCCGAGCGCGGACCGCTGGCGAGGTCTGCGGCCATCAGCGCGGCCGCGCCGCGGTAGAACGTGAACGGGGAGACGAGCATCCGTCCGTAGCGGATCGGCACGAGCTCGGGCACTCGCGTCTGCGCCTGCTCCTCGAGGACCTCCACGGGATCACGGCGGTCGGAGGCCGGCTCCCATTCGGCGTGAACGCCGCGCGGTACGTCGGTCCGTACCGCCTTGCCTCGGGCAGCGCGCTCCGCGACGGGTAGCTGTTCGATCTTGGGCGCGGCAGCCTGCCGTGTCCGCTTTCCAGGCGAGAGCTCAGTCCGTTGTGCGGTCCGCGTGGTCATACGGCCGATTCTCTACCTTCGCCACACACGGTGCATATCGTCCGGTTCGGGTGAACCCTAGGTCCCCGTGCGATGGGATCCTCAGCAGGTGCCCGAAACCGCCACGAGAAGTCGCTTACACCCTCGGCCGTCACCACGTTGAGCGGCTTTCGGGCGTGGGCGTAACGCGATGAGAAAGCCACGGCGTCGGCAGTTCGCGCACGTCGGCCGAAAAGTTCGCGAGGCCCCGCGGCCGAATCCCATGGACCGGCGGATGGCGAAGTTCCTGCGCGAGCCTCCATCGGTCCGACTCGCGGCGAGTGTCATCGTGACGGCGACGGCGCTCGTCGTGGTCGGCGGCGGCACCCTGATCCGGTTGCTCGACCACTCGGAGTACTCGAGCATCTGGGTCGGAATGTGGTGGGCGCTCCAGACGGTGACGACCGTCGGCTACGGCGACGTCACACCCCGCCACGCCTCCGGCCGTCTCGTCGCCGCAGTCGTGATGCTCGAGGGGATCGCCTTCCTGGCGATCATCACGGCCGCGATCACCTCGTCGTTCGTCGCCCGGGCCGAGCGTGAGCAGGCCGTCGCCGAGGGCCTGGACGAGGCGGCGCTCGAGGAGCGCCTCAACGCTCGGTTCGACGACCTGACGGTGCGCTTCGAACGGCTCGAGGCGATGATTGCCGAGGACAAGAGGTAAGCGGCATGGCCGAGTCGCTGAGCGAGAACCCGCCCGAGTCCGGCAGCCGTGCGCAGCGGGTCACGGGTTGGCTGCGCTCGCGCTCCGATCGGCCACTCGGGAGGCTCGCGCTGCAGTGGTTCCGGTCCTATTTCGCCGCCAGCCGCAACTCCGGCTGCGCGATCACGGTCTACTCCTCGCTCTCGGTGCTGCCGGCGGCGCTTGTCTTCGTGGCCACCTTC
>NZ_JBQCGQ010000083.1:0-6591 GCF_051955515.1 Sinomonas sp. | reverse complement strand
ATCCCGACCCAGCAGCACATCCGCACCCTCAATGCTGCTCGGCTCGCCGCCGACGTCGCCGGCGTGCCGAGCGTCATCATCGCCCGCACCGACGCCGAGGCCGCCACCCTGATCACCTCGGACGTGGACGAGCGGGACCAGGAATTCATCACGGGCGAGCGCACGCCGGAGGGCTTCTACAAGGTGCGCAACGGCGTGGAGCCGTGCATCGCCCGCGCCAAGGCGTACGCCCCGTACTCGGACCTGATCTGGATGGAGACGGGCACCCCGGACCTGGCGCTGGCGCGGAAGTTCGCCGAGGCGGTCAAGGCCGAGTTCCCGGACCAGATGCTCGCCTACAACTGCTCGCCCTCGTTCAACTGGAAGAAGCACCTCGACGATTCCACGATCGCGAAGTTCCAGCGCGAGCTGGGCGCGATGGGCTTCAAGTTCCAGTTCATCACCCTCGCGGGCTTCCACGCCCTGAACTACTCGATGTTCGACCTCGCCCACGGCTACGCCCGCAACGGGATGAGCGCCTACGTCGAGCTCCAGGAGCGCGAATTCGCCTCCGAGGACCGCGGCTACACCGCGACCAAGCACCAGCGCGAAGTGGGCACCGGCTACTTCGACCTGGTCTCCACGGCGCTGAACCCGAACGCCAGCACCCTTGCCCTGGTGGGATCCACCGAAGAGGGCCAATTCCACTGACAGCGCTCAGTTCGCTGAGCTCACGGTTCATCCAGGAGACCTCCCATGAACACCTACAGTGATGGCTTCACCATCAACGGCATCACCCTCACCGCCCAGCCTCTGGCGCGGCAGCACGAGATCCTCACCTCGGGCGCGCTCGAGTTCATCGCCAAGCTCCACCGGGCGACGGCTGAGCGGCGCCAGGAACTGCTCGAGGCCCGCCACGCGCGCCGGTCTGCGATCCGCAAGGGCCAGGACCCGCGCTTCCTGCCCGAGACCGCCCGCATCCGCAACGACCCGTCGTGGCGAGTCGCTCCCCCGGCACCGGGCCTGGAGGACCGGCGGGTGGAGATCACCGGCCCGGTCGAGCGGAAGATGACCATCAACGCCCTCAACTCGGGCGCGAAGGTCTGGCTCGCGGACCTCGAGGACTCCCTGACCCCCTCGTGGCGGAACGTCATCCAAGGGCAGGTCAACCTCATCGACGCGCTCACCGACCGCATCGACTTCACCACCCCGGAGGGCAAGGAGTACCGGCTGCGACCGGCCGAGGAGCGGCCCACCATCGTGGTCCGGCCCCGGGCCTGGCACCTGCCGGAGAAGAACATGCTCATCGACGGAAAGCCGATCGCCGGCGGCATCGTGGACTTCGGGCTGTTCTTCTACCACAACGCCGCCCGGCTCATCGCTGCCGGCAAGGGCCCGTACTTCTACCTGCCCAAGATCGAGAACCACCTCGAGGCCCGGCTGTGGAACGACGTGTTCGTCCTCGCCCAGGACCTCCTCGGCATCCCGCAGGGCACCATCCGGGCCACCGTGCTGATCGAGACCATCACCGCGGCGTTCGAGATGGAGGAGATCCTGTACGAACTGCGCGAGCACGCCTCAGGCCTGAACGCCGGACGGTGGGACTACATCTTCTCCATCATCAAGAACTTCCGCACCCGCGGACCGCGGTTCGTCCTCCCGGACCGGGGCCAGGTCACCATGACCCAGCCGTTCATGCGGGCCTACACCGAGCAGCTCGTCAGGGCCTGCCACCGGCGAGGAGCCGCAGCGATCGGCGGGATGGCCGCCTTCGTCCCGAACCGGAAGGATCCCGAGGCGAATGCGATCGCCTTCGAGAAGGTCCGGGCCGACAAGACGCGCGAGGCGAACGACGGCTTCGACGGCTCGTGGGTGGCGCACCCGGATCTCGTCCCCGTGGCGCGGGAGGTGTTCGACTCGGTGCTCGGCGAGCGCCCGAACCAGATCGACCGCCTCCGCGAGGACGTGACCCCGGACGACCGCGCGCTGATCGACCTGTCTACGTGCACCGGGACGATCACCGAGGCCGGCATCAGGAACAACATCGAGGTCGGCGTCCGGTACATCGAAGCGTGGCTCCGCGGCAGCGGCGCCGTCGCCATCCACAACCTCATGGAAGATGCGGCGACGGCGGAGATCTCCCGCTCGCAGATCTGGCAGTGGATCTACGCCCACGCCATCACGGACCAGGGCGAAGTGGTGACCCGCGAGTGGATCAAGGAGCTGTTCGAGGAGGAGTTCGCCAAGCTCGAGCGCTTCGACGGCGACCGCTTCCGCGACGCGCACGAGATCTTCGAGGAAGTTGCCCTCGCGCCCGAGTTCCCAACGTTCCTGACCCTCCCGGCCTACGCACGCTACCTGTGCGAGACCGCGGGCAAGGAGGACGAGTACGAAGCAGGCCTGCCGGAGCCCGAACGGGCGCTGGCTGGGGCTTTCTGACTCCACCCATAGCTTCCCGGACGCCGGCACGCGCCACTCGCAACACGCACCCCGAAGGTCGGGGGCCGGCGTCAGGGAAAAACAGTTGAGGGGTCGATCAGCGTAGTGGTGCTGCGCGGGTCGGCCCCTCAGCCCTCGACGAGCATGCGCCCCACGATCAGTCGCATGATCTCGTTCGTCCCCTCGAGGATCTGGTGGACGCGGAGGTCGCGGGCGATCTTCTCGACGCCGTACTCGTGCAGATAGCCGTAGCCGCCGTGCAGCTGGATCGCCTGGTTGGCCACCTCGAACCCGGCATCAGTGGCCACGCGCTTCGCCATCGCGCACAGCCGGAGGGCGTCCCGATCGTTCCGGTCGAGCGCCTCCGCCGCACGCATCAGGAGGCTGCGGCCCGCCTCGAGCTTCATCTCCATGTCCGCGAGGTCGAACATGAGAGCCTCTTTGTCGGCCAGCCGGCCCCCGAAGGCGGTACGCGACTTGAGGTAGGAGACCGTCTTCTCGAGCGCCGCCTGGCCACCGCCCAAGGAGCAGGCACCGATGTTGAGCCGGCCCCCGTTGAGCCCCTTCATCGCAATCCCGAAGCCCGCGCCCTCCTCGCCGAGCCGGCTCTCGGCCGGGACTCGGACGTTCTTCAGTACCACTTGGCTCGTGGGCTGGGCGTTCCATCCCATCTTCTTCTCGTTGAGGCCGAACGACAGGCCGGGGGCGTCCCCGGGCACCAGGAACGCGCTGATCCCCCGCGCGCCGGGAGCCCCAGTCCGCGCCATCACGATATACAGAGCCGACGTTCCCGCCCCCGAGATGAACTGCTTGACGCCGTTGAGGACGTACTCGTCGCCCTCGCGGGTCGCCTTGGTGACGAGGGCGGCGGCGTCCGAACCGACTCCGGGTTCGGTGAGGCAGTAACTCCCGAGGGACTCCATCGACGCGAGCTGGGGCACCCATTCCTCGCGCTGCTTGTCGGTGCCGAACGAATCGACCATCCACACGATCATGTTGTGGATGGAGATGTAGGCGGCGATGGTGGGGTCGGCTTTCGCGAGCTCCTCGAAGATCAGGACGGCGTCGGCCCGCGAGAGTCCCGTCCCCCCGTAGTCCTCGGCCACATACAGGCCGCCGAGCCCGAGCTCGCCCGCCTCCCGCAGCACGTCCACGGGGAAGTGCTTCGCGGCGTCCCATTCCAAGGCATGTGGGGCGATCCTGTCGGCGGCGAAATCGCGGACCGTGTCGATGAGGGCCTGCTGGTCCTCGGTGAGCTCGAACGTCATGACGTCAGTCTTGCCCGCGAGGGGCCGCAAGAACAGAGGGAATATCCCCGTCCAGCGATTACTTGAACCTTTCATGAACGTAGACATCTGGTCCGATATCGCCTGCCCCTGGTGTTTCATCGGCAAGCGCCGTTTTGAAAAGGCTCTCGCGGAGTTCCCCTTCAAGGATCAGGTCACGGTGACGTGGCACAGCTACCAGCTCGAACCCTCGCTCCCTGAGCATTACGACGGCTCCGAGCTTGAGTACCTCAGCCAGCGCAAGGGCATGGAGCCCGCACAGGTGTCCCAGATGTTCGACCACGTCACCCAAGTCGCCGCCGCCGAAGGCCTCGATTACGACTTCGCCAAGATCGTCGTCGCCAATTCGTTCCCCGGCCACGAGCTGATCCACCTCGCCGCCGCCCGTGGTCAGGAGGGAGCGGCCGACGCCGTCAAGGAGGCGCTGCTCTCGGCGCATTTCGAGCAGGGGCGCGACATCGGGAGGCGTGAGGTTCTCGTCGAGATCGGCACCGCCGCCGGGCTCGCCGAGGAGGAGATCACCGCAGCGCTCGACGGCGGCACGTACCGAGACGCCGTTCGTGCCGACATCCGGCGGGCACAGATGCTGGGGATCCAGGGGGTGCCGTTCTTCGTCCTCGACAACAAGTACGGCGTCTCCGGCGCGCAGCCGTCCGAGCTGTTCGCTCAGGCGCTCGAGACGGCCTGGCGAGAGGCGAACCCGCTCGTGATGGTGGGCGACCGCGCGAACGCCGACGAGCTCAACGGCGAGGTCTGCGGCCCGGACGGCTGCTGACGCTCCCTCCACTGGTTCCGACCGGGATTCGCAGCCGCACCCGGCCTTTCCTCGGCGCGTCGCGGATGGACACGGCTTCGTCGGCCCCATTCCCGGTCGGAATCCGGCGGGACTTGTCCACATAGGGACCTAACCGGCGGTGACGCCGTCCCGCGGGTCGCGAGGATGGCCTCATGGGGGACTGTTTCGACCGGCTGAGCCACGTCATGCGGCTGTTCCACGGCGTCTGCCGCCTTCGTGATCTGCTCTCAAGGGGAGTTTCCGAACCCGAGGTGGCGGCCGCCGTCGGACGCGGGGAACTGGTTCGCGTGCGCAAGGGCCTGTACGCGACACCGGGTGCTGACCCGGTATTCGTCGCTGCGAGGCGCACGAGGTCGCTCCTGACATGCGCCTCCGCCGCGAATTTCCACGGCTTGTGGACACTCGCTCGGCGAGACCAGCCGCCGGACCGCTACCACCTCTTGCGCCCTACCGGCGCAGACCGGCCCGACGCCGTTGTTCACCGAGACACCTGGGTGGCGCCCGATCCATACGCGCCTGTAGCGGGAGTGGCCGACGTCGTCCTTCACGCGCTCCGGTGCCTCCCTGAGTTGGAGGCCCTGCTCATGGCCGAGTCCGCGATGCACCAGGGCATCTCGCTCGACTTCGTTCGCGAGCGCTTACCCGGCAACCGGAATGCGCCCGCCCGGGCAGTCCTGGGCCTCGTGGACACCGGCTCGGAATCGCCGATCGAGACCCTTGCCCGGACCCACCTCAGACGAGCGGGCCTCCACGTGGAGACGCAGGTCGAGATTGAGGGCGTGGGATGGGTGGATGCGCTCGTTGAGCGACGGCTGATCCTCGAACTCGACGGGAAGACGCACGAGGAGCCTCGGCAACTGGATAAGGATCGGCGCCGGGATCGGGCCGCCCAACTGCTCGGGTATCCGGTGTTCCGCTACGGGTACGGCGACGTGGTGTACCGGCCGGAGCTCTTCGTCTCAGAGGTGACGCGGATGCTCGGGTTTCCGACCGGGATCGATCGCTAAATTGGCCCTCGCATCGGCGCGTCACGCAGACACGCCGACGCGAAGATTTCAATCCCGGTCGGAATCAGACGGCCCCATCAGACGGCCCGCCGCTGACGCCGCACGAACGCGAGCGTCCCGGCGGCCGCGGCACCGAGGATGAGCGCACCGGCGCCGATCCAGGCCAGCAGCAGCGGCAGCGGAGCATTCGTGCCGACGACCGCAGCGGGGGCCGGGTTCGGCGTCACGTCCTGCGGCACCACGGTGGTGGCCGCCGTGCCGACGTTGCCGGACTCGGCCCCCGTCGCCGTAATGGTCTGAGTTCCGGCGGCGTCCTCGGGGAGCGTCATGGTGACTTTGAGCGACCCATCGGCCGAGGCCGCCTTGTCCAGGCCCGGGACCTCGGCCTTCAGAGCCCCAAGGGTCACGCGGTGGCCGTTTCCGCCTCCCACCGTCCGACCCCCGACGATGACGGTCACGTGCTCGCCCGGGCGGAAGGACCCAGGGGCAAAGATGATGACGATCGTCCCGCCCGGAATGGGCAGCCCCGTGATGGTGATGGTGCGGTTCGGAACGTAACCGGTATGCGTGTTGTCGGCGGCGGTCGCGGCCGAGGGCTGAATCCCTACCAAGGCGACGAGCGCGAGGGCCAGGACGGCGAAAGGTTTTTTGAACGCAGCTGCCTTGATGAACACGTCGGGTCCCCCACTCTTCGGGCGATTGATGCCGGGCACGCTCACCGTAGCCCGCTACGACAATCAAAAAAAGTGAAGAGACCAAACTTGTCGTGATGTTTACAAGCTGGTCACTTTTCGAAATTCAGAACCCCGCGGACTCGTGGGGCTTGTATGGCTGCTCAAGCTCCGCGGCCTCGGCGTCATCGAGCTGCACGTCAAGGGCGTCAATCGCGTCGGTGAGGTGCGAGCTCTTGGTCGCGCCGACGATCGGCGCCGTGATCACGGCATTCCGCAGGACCCACGCCAGCGCGATCTGGGCCCGGGGAACGCCCCGGCGCTCGGCCACGCGGCCCACGGCCTCGACGATCTCCTTGTCGCCCTCCGGGTAAAGACGGCTGCCGAACGCGTCGCTTTCGGTGCGTGCCGTC
>NZ_JBQCGQ010000082.1:0-7366 GCF_051955515.1 Sinomonas sp. | reverse complement strand
GGGAGAGGAACCGGTGGCGTCGGGCCCGTTCGCCCAGGTGTGAATCCCGCCGAGGTCGGTTCGAGCGTCGGCGTTCAGCCGAAGCTCGGACCGACCTCTTCCACCGCCTGCGACAGGGGGACGCCCGAGCCAGCGCGGCGCCCGGGCTGGTTCGGCAGCGACCGAGCCACGCCCGCGCTCGAGGAGGCCTTGGCTGGGCCGTGGCCGGCCCAGGCGACCACAAGGACGTCCTCGCCCTTGAGGTAGCGGTGCGCGCGGACCCCGCCCGTGGCGCGTCCCTTCGCGGGGTACTCCGCGAAGGGCGTCAGCTTGGCGGTTCCCGGCGCCGTGCCCGGCAGCGCATTCCGGCTTCCCGCGATCGTGACGACGACGGCGGCCTCGTCGCCGGACTTGACGACGCCGAAGTGGAGCGCGCGGTCACCGTCCCCGAGCTTGATGCCGGCCATTCCGCCGGCCAGCCGCCCCTGCGGGCGCACCGTTGAGGCGGGGTAGTGGAGCAGCTGTGCCTGCTCCGAGATGAAGACGAGCGAATCATCGTCGGATGCTGGAGCGGCGCCGATCACGCGGTCACCCTGCTTGAGGGTGATCGCCTCCCAGTCCTCACGGTTGAGCGGGTAGTCGGGGCTCACCCGCTTCACGATTCCCTGCTCGGTCCCGAGGGCCACGGTCGTGTCGAGCGGAACGAGGGCCACGATCGTCTCGCCCTTCGCAAGCGAGACGAAGTCCTTGGCCGGCACGCCGCCCGCGAGATTCGGAAGGCCCGCGGCGGGGGCAAGGGCGGGCAGGTCGACGGCCTGGAGCCGGATCATGCGCCCGGCCGAGGTCACGGCTCCCAGCTCGCCTCGCGCGGTCGTGTGCACGACCGATCGGAAGACGTCGTGGCGCGTCCGCGGTCCGTCCTCGACGAGCGGATCGGCGTTCGCCGTGCGGGCCACGATGCCCGACGCCGAGAGGATCGCCCAGCAGGGGTCGTCGGCGATTTCGAGGGCAAGCGCCGGAGCCTTGGCGGAGGCCTTCTTCCCGTTGTCCGCCGCGGCGGCGAGGGCCTTGGCGGCGGCCGGCGCCTGCTGCTCTGATTCGAGGAGGAGCGTCCGGCGCGGGGTCCCGTATTTGGTGGCGATGTCGCCGAGTTCGTGGGACACGAGCTCGCGGAGGAGCCTGTCGGAGCCCAGGATCGCCTCGAGTTCGGCGATCTCGCGGCGCAGCTCGTCCTGTTCCTTCTCGAGTTCGATCCGCGAGTACTTGGTGAGCTGACGCAGCCGCAGCTCGAGAATGTAGTTGGCTTGGATCTCGCTCAGGTCGTAGACCGCCATGAGCCGTTGGCGCGCGGCCGCGGCCTCGTCCGAGGTCCGGATGATCTGGATGACCTCGTCGATGTCCATGATCGCAACGAGGAGGCCCTCGACGAGGTGGAGCCTGTCTTTGCGCTTGCCGAGACGGAAGGCTGTCCTGCGGCGCACCACGGAGAGGCGGTGGTTTGCGTAGACCCGCAGGAGGTCGAGGAGGCCCAGCGTCTGCGGCTGGCCGTCCACGAGCGCAACGTTGTTGATGCCGAACGAGTCCTCGAGCGGGGTGTAGCGGTAGAGCTGCTCGAGGACCGCGTGGGGGTTGAAGCCGTTCTTGAGCTCGATGACGAGCCGCAGGCCGTGGTTGCGGTCCGTGAGGTCGATGACGTCGCTGATGCCCTGCAGCTTCTTTGAGCCGACCGCGTCCTTGATCTTCTCGATCACCTTCTCGGGGCCCACCATGTACGGCAGCTCGGTGACCACGAGGCCCGTCCGGCGCGCTGAGAGCTGCTCGACGGCGACCGTCGCCCGGGTGCGGAAGGAACCGCGGCCCGTGCGGTACGCGTCGCGGATGCCATCGAGTCCCACGATGCGGCCTCCCGAGGGGAGGTCCGGTCCGGGGACCAGCTCCATGACGTCCTCGAGCGTCGCCTCCGGGTTCGCGATGACGAACTGCGCTGCAGCGACGACCTCGACGAGGTTGTGCGGCGCCATGTTGGTGGCCATGCCAACCGCGATGCCCGAAGCGCCGTTCACCAGAAGGTTCGGGAAGGCGGCTGGCAGAACCTCCGGCTGCATGATCTGGTTGTCGTAGTTCGGGACGAAGTCGACGACGTCTTCGTCGAGATCGTCGGTAAGTGCCAGCGCTGCCGCCGCCATCCTGGCCTCGGTGTAGCGGGGAGCAGCGGGGCCGTCGTCGAGCGAGCCGAAGTTGCCGTGACCATCGATGAGGGGCAGGCGGAGCGCGAAGTCCTGGGCCATGCGCACCATGGCGTCGTAGATCGCGGCGTCGCCATGCGGGTGGAGCTTGCCCATGACCTCGCCCACCACACGCGCGCTCTTGACGTGCCCGCGATCGGGGCGGAGCCCCATGTCGCTCATCATGTAGAGGATGCGTCGCTGGACGGGCTTGAGACCGTCTCGCGCGTCGGGAAGCGCGCGCGAGTAGATCACCGAGTACGCGTACTCGAGGAAGGATGTCTCCATCTCCGAGGCGACGTCGATATCCGTGATGTTCTCGGCCAGGGCCTCGCCGAGGGGGAGGAGATCGGAGGACTTCCCGGACGGGGTGGATCGACGTGCCAACGCTAGCTGAATCCTTACGTGGGGAGAATGGGCCTGAACTACCCTAAGCCTATGGTGGATCCCGGCACGGCCAGCGCATATCCCCAGCACTGGGAGGCCGATGTCGTCCTCCGTGACGGCGGAACAGCCCACCTGAGGCCCATCAGGCCCGCGGACGCGGCCGCGCTCCAGGCTTTTCACATGGGCCAGTCCGAGAACTCGATCTATCTGCGCTTCTTCAGCTACAAGGCAAAGCTCACGGACGCCGAGCTCAGGCGCTTCACCGAGGTCGACTACTCGAGCAGGGTCGCCCTCGTCATCACGATCGCGGACGAGATCATCGGCGTCGGCCGCTACGACCGCCTGACCGACCCCGCTGAGGCCGAGGTCGCCTTCAACATCTCGGACCGGCATCAGGGCCGCGGGATCGGCTCGATCCTCCTCGAACACCTCGCGGCGGCCGCGCGGGAGTGTGGGATCCGGCGCTTCACCGCCGAGGTGCTTCCCGAGAACCGCAAGATGCTCGCGGTTTTCGCGGAGGCGGGGTACGCCCTCGACCGGCGCTTCGACGACGGCGTGGTGAGCGTGGAGTTCGAGATCGATCCGACGGAGAAGTCGCGCGCCGTCATGGAGGCGCGGGAGCACCGAGCCGAGGCCCGATCGGTGCAAGGGCTCCTCGCGCCCCGGTCGGTGGCCGTGATCGGGGCGAGCCGCCGATGGGGTTCGATCGGCCAGCAGCTGCTCTCCCACGTTGTCGAGGGCGGCTTCGAGGGCCGCGTCTGTGCCGTGAATCAGGAGGCGCTCGAGCTCGGAGGCATGCTCACCTACCCGAGCGTGCGCGAGATCCCGGACCCGGTCGACCTCGCGATCGTCGCCGTTCCGTACGACGACGTTGCTGGCGTCGTGGCGGAGTGCGCTGCCGCGGGGGTCAAGGGTGTGGTGGTGGCCTCCTCGGGCTTTGCCGAGGACGGCGAACGGGGCCTCGCCCGCCAGCGCGAGCTCGTGCGGCACGCACGGGCGCATGGCATGCGCATGGTGGGCCCGAGCTCGCTCGGCATCGCCAACACCGACCCCGACGTCCGGCTCAATGCCTCGATGGCGCCCTCGATGCCGCGGCAGGGGAGCCTCGGGCTCTTCAGCCAGTCGTCCGCGATCGGCATCGCGCTCTACGCCGCCGCCGACCGCCGGCACCTCGGCTTCTCGTCCCTCCTCTCCGCTGGCAACCGAGCAGACGTCTCGGGCAACGACCTGATGCAGTACTGGGAGGACGACGTGGCCACGAGCGCAGTCGCCCTCTACCTCGAATCGTTCGGCAACCCGCGCAAGTTCTCGAGGATCGCCCGCCGCCTCGCCCGCAGCAAGCCCGTGATCGTCGCCAAGAGCGACATCCTCGGGGTTCGGCTCCCTCCGGGGCATGCCGTCCGCACGTCGCAGGCTCCCGCCGAGGCCCTCGACGCTATGCTCCGGCAGGCCGGCGTCATCCGTGTGTCGACGCTCGAGGAGCTCGTCGACGTCGCCCAGATCGTCTCCGGCCCCCTCCCTCGGGGTTCACGGGTCGCCATCATGTCGAATGCCCTCTCCCTCGCCCGCGTTGTTGCCGACGGGGCGGAGGGCCAAGGTCTGACCGTTACCGAGACGATGCCCGATCTCGATCTGTCCGGACCCTCCGCTGCACTGCCGGCGCTGCGAACGCGCCTGATCGACCTCATCGACTCGGGCGTCGCGGACGCCGTCGTCGTGGCGCTCGTGCCCACGGCAGGCGTGCGGCCCGAAGCCATCGCCGAGGTGCTCGCCGACTGCTCGGCCCAGCGCTCGGCACCGCTTGTCGCTGCATTCACAGGCATCCTCGTGCATCCGGAGCGTGCCGAGGGCATGGTCCCCGATCGCGGAAGCGAGGCGTTCGCCCTTCCCCCGGTGCCTGCCTTCACGAGTGCGGGGGCGGCGATCGCCGCGCTGGCCGCCGTCGCCCGCTACGGCGACTGGCTCGCGCGGGAGGCCAGCGAGCCGTTCGAGGCGGAGTACGACGACGACGCCGCCGACGCGCTCATCGGCGCGGCGCTCGCCGGGGTCACCGGTGCAGAGCTCAAGCGGCTCGGCGCGACGCGGTCCGCCGAACTGCTCGCCCATTACGGGATCCCGGTGCTCCCTTCCCGCCCAGTCGCCACGGCCGACGACGCCGTCGCAGCGGCGCGCGATCTGGGGTGGCCGGTGGCCCTCAAGTCGACCTCGGCGAGTCTCCGCCACCGGCTCGACCTCGGGACGGTCCGGCTCGACATCAGGGACGAGGCCTCCCTCCGCGCGGCCGTCGAGGTCATGGAGCAGTCGCTCAAGGGGTACGGCGAGCTCGCCGCGGGTCCCGCCGGGCTGCCGAGGCTCGAGGTTCAGCGGATGGCCCCGTTGGGCCAGGCCTGCGTGGTGCGGGCAATCGAGGATCCGCTCCTCGGTCCCGTCATCTCGTTCGGACTCGCGGGCGATGCCGTAGCCTTGCTCGACGACTGGGCCCACCGCGTTCCGCCGCTCACCGTCCAAGACGTGGCCGATCTGGTGCGGACCCCGCGCGCGGCCGAAAAGCTCTTCGGCTACGAGGGGCTCCCACCTCTCGACGTCGATGCCCTCGAGGACCTCGTGGGCCGGGTCTCCCTTCTCAAGGACCGGCACCCCGAAGTGTCCGTGCTGGAGCTCAAGCCCATCGTCGTGAGCGAGAAGGGACTCACGGTCCTGCAGGCCGACATCTGGCTCGGCAACGCGGCGCATCGCACCGACAGCGCACGCAGGGCGATGTCCGAGCAATAGGCGCCCGACAGGTCTGGGAGAATGGGTTCATGAGCCACACGCCCCTGAGCGCCGACCTCGAGCGCACCGGCTTCTACCCGCGGCTTGTCGCCGATGTCGTCGACGACGCACTCGACGGTGCCGCTCCGCTCGCGCACCTCGTCCATCTGGAGACCCATTTCGAACGCGCCGAGGTGCGCCGTCACATCACGGTCCTCGCGCTCACCGACGAGCTGCTCGTCATCACGCACGTCGACGAAGCCCCACTGGACGGAGATCCTCAGCGCGCGACCGCCCAGGTCTCGACCGAGTCCGTGCCCCTCGCCCAGATCGCGACGGTCGTCCTCAGCTACGTCTTCACAGAACCGGCCTCCTACTCCCCGGGTGATCCCGTCCGCGAAGTCACGCTCTCGATTGCGTGGTCGGGAGGCCAGCGGATCGACGTCCTGCCCGCCTCGTGCGGCGATCCGAACTGCGAAGCGGATCACGGCTACACGGGGACCATCGCGCAGGAGGACATTGTCCTGCGGATCAGCTCGGACGCCGATGGCCCGGAGGCCGTGACGCGGGCCAAGCTTTTCGCGCGGCGGCTCCGTGAGGCGAACGCGGCGAGCCCGCTCCGCACGCAGACCGTGTCCGAGCGCCCCGCCTCTCCGACACGGCCTCGGCTCGCCGGCTTCGGCGGCCGCCCGGCGCGTGGTCACGGGAGCCGCGAGTGACGGGATCGCCCGTCTCGGCCGAGACCGAGTCCCTTCCGGCTGCTCCCGCCTACGGTCGCCGCAGCATCGCGGAGGTCCTGCCCAGTTGCGCGGCCGCCTTGGGCGCCTCGGGCTTCGAGAACGTCCTGGGCCTTCCCCGGTCGCCGCGCGTGTGCGTGGTCATGGTCGACGGGCTGGGCCGGACGCTCCTGAGCCAGCGGACCGCCCACACGCCGTTCCTGCGGGAAAAGCTCCAGGCCGGCCAAGGGAACCTCCCGACGACCCTCGACTCCGCTTTCCCGAGCACCACCGCAGCCGCGCTCGCGAGCTTCGGCACGGGCCTGCCCCCTGGTCAGCACGGGATGGTCGGATACGACGTCCTGGCCCCGCATCTGGGGAGGGTGGTCAATCAGCTGGGCGGATGGGATCCGGATGTCGACCCTCGGCGCTGGCAGCCGTTCCCCACCGTCTTCGAGCGGATCGCCGAGATCATCCCGGTAGCGACCGTCAGCCTGCCGCAGTTCAAGGGCTCGGCCATGACGCGGGCGGCCTTGGGCGGCGGGAGCTTCATCGGTGCGGAGACCCTCCACGCGCGGACGACGGCGGCCGCCGAGGTGCTCGCGGCGGCGCCCCGCATGCTCCTCTACTTCTACCTCAACGAGCTCGACAAGGCGGGGCACCTCTCGGGGTGCGATTCCGCGGCATGGGAAGAAGCTCTGGAAGAAGTCGATGCCTGCGTCCGTCGCCTCGACAGCCAGCTCCCGGCCAACACGCTGATCGTAGTGACCGGCGACCACGGCATGGTCGACGTCCCCGAGCACCGTCGCGTGGACTTCGGCGCCGACGCTGAGCTGGTCGAGGGCGTCCGGCACACGGCGGGGGAGCCGCGCATGGTCCACCTCCACGTCGAGGACCCGGCGGACGAGGCCGGCGTTCAGCGCCTCATGGACACGTGGCGGAGCCGTTTCGGGACCCAAGCGTGGGTCATGACCAAAGCGCAAGCCGTGGGACGGGGACTCTTCGGCGAGGTGCGCCCGGAAGTCCTAGGACGGATCGGAGACGTGCTCGTCGCCGTCCATGGCGACCTCGCGCTCTACGATGGCCGGCGCGTCCGGCCTACCGCCTTCTCGATGGTGGGCCAGCATGGGTCGCTCACCAAGGCCGAACGGCAGGTGCCGCTCCTGGTCTTCCAAGCTGCCGGCCGTGCGCAGTCGAAGCGGCGGCGGCGTGGCTGAGCTGGTCTTCTTCACGGGGACGATGGACAGCGGGAAGTCCACACTCGCACTCCAGATGGACTACAACCATCGGGCAGGCGGGAGGCACGGG
>NZ_JBQCGQ010000081.1:0-26310 GCF_051955515.1 Sinomonas sp. | reverse complement strand
GCGGGGGGGTCGTTGCGGGACGGTTCGGGTCCAGGGGGGGGGGCGCATTTGATGGTAAGGGGGGGGGGCGGCGGTGGGGCCACCCAACAGCACTCAGCGGCGCGGGCCGTGGAGGGAAGGTTATGGAATGAGCACTGCAACCAACGAGTCCACCGAGGCCCTCGGCACCCACGAGGTGACACTCACCGACGTCGCGGCCGGCAAGGTCCGCAGCCTGCTCGAGCAGGAAGGTCGCATGGACCTCCGTCTGCGCGTCGCTGTCCAGCCCGGCGGCTGCTCCGGCCTCATCTACCAGCTCTACTTCGACGAGCGCCTCCTGGATGGGGACGCCGTGCGCGATTTCGACGGCGTCGAGGTGGTCGTGGACAAGATGAGCGTGCCGTATCTGGCTGGCGCCACCATCGACTTCGAAGACACCATCTCGAAGCAGGGCTTCACCATCGACAACCCCAACGCGCAGGGCTCGTGCGCGTGCGGAGACTCGTTCCACTGACGGGTCTTACGCCCTACGTCGGCCGTGTCTTCCGTGCCCCTCATTCGAGGGCCGGAAGGCACGGCCGACGTGCTGTGGCCACATGTGGGCGATTCCTTTGGGTTAGCTGTAAGCTCTACACCGAGTAGTAAAACTATGCCGCCGGGGCGCGGATTTCTGCGGGAGAACCGCGGACGTGAGAGCCCGGCCGACGCATCAAGAGGAAGGGCCGTCTGTGAGGTCGCAGAACCGAACCAGCAGCCAGCGCACTCGGAATATCGCGGTAGCTGCAGTTGCCGTTGCAGGAGCGCTTGCACTGTCTGGATGTACAAGTCAGGTGCAGAACGGCTGGCTGCCGGGGTCGCGGGACACGACGAGCAATACGGGAATGATCACCGACCTCTGGGTCAACTCGTGGATCGCGGCAATGACCGTTGGCGCGGTGACGTGGGGCCTGATCCTGTGGTGCATCGTGGCCTACCGCCGCCGCAAGGGCACCGTGGGCTTCCCGCGGCAGACGAGCTACAACCTGCCGCTCGAGATCTTCTACACGGCCATCCCGCTCTTCCTCGTGGTGGTCTTCTTCTACTTCACGGACCGTGACCAGCGCGCGATTGACAATCCCAACGCGAACCCGGACGTCACCATCAACGTGGTCGGCAAGCAGTGGTCCTGGGACTTCAACTACAAGCAGGGCGGGATCGTCAAGGACAACGTCTACGAGGCTGGCACTCAGGCCCACCTCAACGGCACGCCCATCGATCTGAACAACCTCCCCACGCTGTACCTCCCCGTCAACAAGAGCGTGACGGTCGAGCTGACGTCCCGTGACGTCATCCACTCGTTCTGGGTGCCCGCCTTCCTCCAGAAGCGGGACATGATTCCGGGCCACCCGAACACCATGTACTTCACTCCGCAGAAGGAAGGCACGTACGAGGGCAAGTGCGCCGAGCTCTGCGGCGAGTACCACTCGGAGATGCTGTTCCGCGTGAAGGTTGTCTCCGAGGCAGAATTCCAGGCGCACCTCGCGGGCCTGCCGAAGGGGCTTCTCGACGCCCAGTATGACCGCAACCCGGATCTGATCCAGAAGTAGGGAATAACGTGGCTACCTATACCCAGTCGCCCACAGCCGGGGCCATCAACGCACCGGTCGTGCCGAGGTCCAAGGGGCGCATCGTCGTCAACTGGATCACCTCGACCGACCACAAGACCATCGGGTACATGTACCTGATCGCGTCGTTCGTGTTCTTCTGCCTGGGCGGCGTCATGGCGCTGCTCATCCGTGCCGAGCTCTTCGAACCCGGCATGCAGATCCTGCAGACCAAAGAGCAGTACAACCAGCTCTTCACGATGCACGGAACGGTCATGCTCCTGATGTTCGCGACGCCGCTCTTCGCCGGCTTCACGAACGTCATCATGCCGCTCCAGATCGGCGCACCCGACGTTGCCTTCCCCCGACTGAACGCCCTCGCGTTCTGGTTCTTCCTCTTCGGCTCGACCATCGCGACGGCCGGCTTCATCACCCCGCAGGGCGCTGCATCGTTCGGATGGTTCGCCTACGCGCCCCTCTCCAACACCACCTTCACGCCGGGTATCGGCGGGGACCTGTGGGTCTTCGGATTGGCCCTCTCCGGCTTCGGCACGATCCTTGGTGCCGTCAACTTCATCACCACGATCATCTGCATGCGTGCACCGGGCATGACCATGTGGCGCATGCCCATCTTCACGTGGAACGCCCTGATCACGTCGATCCTCGTCCTTATGGCATTCCCGCCGCTCGCAGCCGCGCTCTTCGGCCTCGGGGCCGACCGTCGCTTCGGTGCGCACATTTTCGATCCTGAGAACGGCGGCGCCGTCCTCTGGCAGCACCTCTTCTGGTTCTTCGGCCACCCGGAGGTCTACATCATCGCGCTGCCGTTCTTCGGCATCGTCTCGGAGATCTTCCCGGTCTTCAGCCGCAAGCCGGTCTTCGGCTACAAGGGCCTCGTCTTCGCAACGATCGCCATCGCAGCCCTTTCGGTCACCGTGTGGGCCCACCACATGTATGTCACGGGCGCCGTGCTCCTTCCGTTCTTCTCGTTCATGACGATGCTGATCGCCGTCCCGACCGGCGTGAAGTTCTTCAACTGGATCGGAACGATGTGGCGGGGCTCGCTCACCTTCGAGACCCCGATGCTGTGGAGCCTCGGCTTCCTCATCACCTTCCTCTTCGGCGGCCTGACCGGCATCATCCTGGCTTCGCCTCCGCTCGACTTCCACGTCTCGGACACGTACTTCGTGGTGGCCCACTTCCACTACGTCGTCTTCGGCACCGTCGTGTTCGCGATGTTCGCCGGCTTCTACTTCTGGTGGCCCAAGTGGACGGGCAAGATGCTGAACGAGCGCCTCGGCAAGATCCACTTCTGGATGCTCCTCGTGGGCTTCCACGGCACGTTCCTCATCCAGCACTGGCTGGGCGTCATGGGCATGCCGCGCCGCTACGCGGACTACCTCCCGCAGGATGGCTTCACCTGGATGAACCAGTTCTCGACGATCTCCTCGTTCATCCTCGGCGCCTCGCTGATCCCGTTCTTCTGGAACGTCTACATCACTGCCAGGAGTGGCAAGCGAGTCCTCGTCGACGATCCGTGGGGCTTCGGCGCCTCGCTCGAGTGGGCCACGTCCTGCCCGCCGCCGCGCCACAACTTCACGTCGCTGCCCCGCATCCGTTCCGAGCGGCCTGCGCTGGACCTCCACCACCCGGAGCTCTCGGTGGCCGGCATCGTGCAGCACTCTCAGGCAGCCGCAGCAGTCACCGCCGACCGTAAGGAAACGCACTAAGTGAAAATCGAATCCTGGCTCTTCGGAACCGGAGTCTTCTTCTTCATTCCGGTGGCCATCGTCTATGGGTTCCTCACCCACTGGTCCGAATGGGTGGGCATCATGGGCATGCTCCTCGTGGGCGGCCTGGCGGGCATGATCGGTTCGTACCTCGGCGTCACCGCTCGTCGGGTGGGAGCTCGTCCTGAGGACCGTGAGGACGCCGAGATCCACGAGGGCGCGGGCGAGCAGGGCCACTTCAGCCCCTGGAGCTGGTGGCCGCTCGTGGTGGGCACCGCTGCTGCCACCGCGGTCTTGGGCATCGCCGTCGGCTGGTGGATCTTCTTCATCGGCGCGGGCATCGGAATCGTCGCCCTCGTCGGCTGGGTCTTCGAGTACAGCCGTGGAGACCACGCGCACTGAGTTCCAACCGAGCATCCCTCAAGGGGCCCGGCATCGTCACGATGCCGGGCCCTTTGGGCATTCTGCGCCGGAGCCTGACGTGCGAAAACGTGTAGCCTTCAATAGGTAGAACTGGATCAGGAGGCACACGAGTGGAAGACGCCGACAGCATCGTCGGGAAGCTCGACCGGTCCTCGAAGACGGCAATGTATGTGCAGCTCCGTGAGCTGTTGCGGGAACACATTCAGACGAAGCTGACGCCCGGCGCGCCTCTGCCCTCTGAACGTGATCTCGCGCACCGGTTCGGCTTGGCTCGTATGACGGTACGGCAATCGATCGATGCCCTCGTCGCCGAGGGCGTACTGGACCGCATTGTGGGGCTCGGTACCTTTGTGAGCCGCCCCAAACTCGATCTCCAGATGAAACTGACCTCGTACAGCGAGGAGATGCAGCGGCGTGGCATGGTGCCCGACGCGAAGGTCCTCAGCTTCGAGGAGATCGGCGCTTCGGCCCATCTCGCCCGCGAGCTGCAAGTAGACGAGGGAACGGCTGTTGTCAGGTTCCGACGGCTGCTCCTGGCCGACCAGGAGCCGATGAGCGTGGACGAGAACTACATCGTGGCCCATCGCGTCCCGGGATTCACCGACGGGCCGCCGCCTACGTCGCTCTACCAAGTCCTCAGCGAACGCTACGGCCTCGTCATGGAATGGGGCGAGGACATGATCGAGGCCACGGCGGCGTCCCCTTCGATTGCGCGCCTCCTCAAGGTGGACATGGGATCACCACTCCTCAAGATCCAGCGGCACGCGTACGTGGCCAAGGCCATGGTCGACTATTCCGTCTCGTACTACCGGGCCGACCGTTACAAGCTGTGGGTGCCCCTCCAGCGTCCCGGAGCCCGCACCCCGCGTTCTTACTCGACCAAACGCTTCACGGGCTAGGAGAGCGGCTTCACGCGGCTCTCAACGGTCCCTTCGAAGGAGTGAGGCCCCGCCGCGGGTGCGCGGCGGGGCCTCTCTGTCCGGGGGCGCCCGGGGGTTCAGTGACCAGCAGACGTCGGCGTGGGCTCGATGGCCTCGTGATGCCCGTGACCGTGAGCTGCCTCGAGCTCGGCGGGGCTCACCGGGGCAACGCGATCCTCGAAGAACCACTTCGAAAGCTTGGCGCGACGGCGTTCTTTGCGGTCCACGACGCCCTTCGCATTCGGCTGCGCGGGCAGCACGCCGGGGGAGTCGAAGGCCACAAGCCGGTAGCGCTTGTACTCATCGAGCGGGGCGTGAACCTCGATGAACTCGCCATGGGGGAGTCGGACGATGCGTCCGGTCTCGCGGCCATGAAGCGCGATCTCGCGGTCCTTTCGCTGCAGGCCGAGGGCGATGCGCTTCGTCACGACGAAGGCGATGATCGGCCCCACGAAGAAGAGCGTGCGCAGCCAGTACGTCACGTCGTTCAGCGACACGTGGAAGTGCGTCGCGATCAGGTCGGAACTGGCGGCTGCCCACATGACGCAGTAGAACGTGAAACCGGCCATGCCGATCGCGGTGCGGGTCGGCGCGTTGCGCGGGCGATCGAGCACGTGGTGCTCGCGGTCGTCCTTCGTGATCCAGCGCTCCACCCAGGGGTAGATGAACAGGACGGTGAAGACGATGCCCGCGGGAACGAGGGCCGGAAGCAGGATGTTCAGCGACAGCGTCTGCCCGAAGATCACGAACTCGAAGTGCTGGCGGTAGCCATTCAGGTCACCGAGGACACCGGGCATGAGGCGCAGAGCACCGTCCACCCAGCCGATATACCAGTCGGGCTGGGTACCGGCCGACACCGGGGACGGGTCGTAGGGGCCGTAGTTCCAGATCGGGTTGATCGTGAAGGCAGCAGCGATGGCGGCCAGCACGCCGAAGACGATGAAGAAGAAGCCTCCAGCCTTCGCCGCGTAGACCGGGCCCAGAGGATAGCCGACGACGTTGCGGTCGTTGCGGCCCGGGCCGGGGTACTGCGTGTGCTTGTGCACCACCACGAAGATCAGGTGCAGGGCCACGAGGCCCAGGATCATTGCCGGAATCAGCAGGATGTGCAGCACGTAGAGGCGCCCGATGATCGCGTCGCCCGGGAACTCCCCACCGAACAGGAACATCGAGATCCAGGTACCGATGACGGGGATCGCCATGACAACGCCGTCGATGATGCGCAGACCGTTGCCCGAGAGGAGATCATCCGGGAGGGAGTAACCAGTGAAGCCGGCCGCCATGCCCAGGATCAGCAGGACACCGCCGATCACCCAGTTCATCTCGCGGGGCTTCCGGAAAGCACCGGTGAAGAACACACGGAGCATGTGCACGGACATCGCCGCGACGAACAGCAGCGCTGCCCAGTGGTGGAGCTGACGCATGAAGAGACCGCCACGCACCTCGAACGAGATGTGGAGGGAGGACTGGTAAGCCACGGACATGTCCATGCCACGCATGGGAATGTACGCACCGTTGTAGGTCGTCTCCGCCATGGACGGGTTGAAGAAGAACGTGAGGAAGGTGCCCGACAGCAGCAGAATGATGAAGCTGTAGAGCGCGACCTCGCCGAACATGAACGACCAGTGGTCAGGGAAGACCTTCCGGCCAAACTCGCGGGTGACGGTCGAGAGACCCGTCCGCTGATCGACAAACTCGGCGATGCGCCCGACCTTGGTCGGTGCTTGGTATGCGGCGGTGGTGTCGCTCACGAGTACTCACGCTCCCAGTAGCTCGGTCCAACAGGTTCGTGGAAGTCGGAGGTGGCCACGAGGTAGCCCTCGGAATCGACTTCAATCGGCAGCTGGGGGAGCGGGCGGCTCGCCGGGCCGAAGATCACCTGGCACTCGTTCGTCAAGTCGAACGTCGACTGGTGGCACGGGCACAGGAGGTGGTGAGTCTGCTGCTCGTACAGTGCCACGGGGCAGCCGACGTGGGTGCAGATCTTCGAGTAGGCAACGATGCCGTTGTAGCCCCAGTTCTCACGTCCCGGGGACACATGCAGGTCCTCCGGGTTGAGGCGCATGAGGAGGACAACCGACTTGGCCTTCTCATTGAGCTTTCCCTCATGCAGGTCGTTGAGACCCTCGGGGATCACGTGGTACGCGGATCCGATCGTGACGTCGGCGGCCTTGATCGGAGTGCCGTCGGGGTCCCGCGTCAGACGGACCTTCTTGCCCGTCTGGGCGTTGGGTGCCCACATAGTGTGGCGGAGGATGTCCTTCGCGTTCGGACCGAGGTCGCCGAAGACGGCAAGGGCCGGCAGCGGGGCGAGCGCAAGGGCGCCGATGAGGGTGTTGCGAATGAGGGGACGGCGCTTGATGCCCGTCTCTTCGATGATGTCGTCAACGATCTTGACGGCGGCTTCGCGGTCCTGCTCGCTCCGAAGCTCGTGCCGTGCCTCCGACACCTCGTGATCGGGCATGAGCGCCTTGGCCCAGTGCACAATGCCAGTGCCGATGCCGAGCATCGCGAACGCCGTGCTGAGCCCGAGCAGGATGTTCTGTGTCCTGATCGCGTCAACGGTCGACGTCGGCCCGAGGTCGATGGCGAAGTAGGAGACGAGGAACACGATGGTGCCGATCACCGAGATGATGAACAGCCACGTGACCTGGCGCTCCGCTCGCTTGGCGGCTCTGGGGTCGGTGTCAGCCAGGCGCGGGCGGTGAGGCGGGAGTCCCGGATCCTCGAACTGCCCCCCGGCCTGACCAGCCGTAGCTACGGTGCCCCCTTGCTGTGGGGCGCCGTCACTAGGGTTGCCCATAATTCCCCTCATCCTTCCTGTGCCCCGCTTGCCGGGGGCAGATGTTCAAATCAGATGTGCCGCTGTCCAGATTGCTTGCACTGGGCGGCGAAACGAGTGCTTCAGGCCCTGTCAAGAGGTCCGCGATGTCAGCCAGATCGTGAAGGCGATGATGACGCCGAGTCCGGCGACCCACATGAAGAGGCCTTCGGAAACGGGGCCGAGGCCGCCAAGATCAGCCCCGCCCGGGGAGCCCTGCTTCTCGATGGTCTGGAGGTACGTGATGATGTCCCGCTTGCCCTCGGGGGAGATGTTGGCGTCGCTGAATACCGGCATGTTCTGCGGGCCGGTCTCCATCGCCTCATAGATGTGCTGAGCGGACACGCCGGCCAGCGACGGCGCGAACTTTCCACGCGTGAGGGCACCGCCTGCGGCAGCTGCGTTGTGGCACATCGCGCAGTTCACGCGGAACAGCTCGCCACCGTGGGTTGCATCGCCCTGGCCGTCCAGCATCGCCTGGTCAGGCAGGGAGGGGCCAGCACCAAGCGAGGCGACATAGGCGGCAAGCTGGCGCGTCTGGTCCTCGTTGAACTGCTCCGGCTTCCGCTGGGCCTGCGGGCCCTGCATTTGCATCGGCATGCGGCCCGTGCCGACCTGGAAGTCGACGGCGGCGGCACCCACGCCCACGAGCGACGGCCCCGACGCCGAGCCCTGGGCGCCCATGCCGTGGCAGGTGGCACAGTTCGCCACGAACAGCTTCTGCCCTTCGCTTACGTCCGATGCCGAGAAGCCGGTATCTGCCTTGGCCTTGTTGGCCGAGGTTGCCACCGCGTAGAGGAGGCCGGTCAGCAGGAGGCCCATGACCAGCAGTGCCACCACTGCCAGCGGATGCCGCCGCTTCTGGGAGAGTGCCTTCACGTAATCGTTCCTATCCGTCTGTCCGCGACCCCGTCAGCGCGCGATCGCGATGTCAAAAAGTTCTGCTGCCTGCCGCAGCCGGTGCTACCTGAGGACGTAGATGACCAGGAAGAGCCCGATCCACACGACGTCGACGAAGTGCCAGTAGTACGACGTGACGATGGCCGAAGTCGCTTCGAAGTGGCCGAAGCGCTTGGCCGCGAAGGCGCGCCCGATGATGAAGAGGAACGCGATGAGGCCGCCGATGACGTGGAGGCCATGGAAGCCCGTCGTGATGTAGAAGGCCGAACCGTAGGCGTTGGAGGACAGCGACACATGCTCGGAGACCAGCATCGTGTACTCGGTGGCCTGCCCAGCGACGAAGAAGGCACCCATGAGGAACGTCAGGACGAACCACTCGGTCATGCCCCAGCGGGCGAACTGGAAAAGCCCGCCGCTCCGCCGCGGCTGAAGCCGCTCTGCAGCAAACACACCCATCTGGCAGGTGAACGAGCTCGCAACAAGCACGATCGTGTTCACGAGCGCGAACGGGAAGTTCAACTTTGCCGTCTCCATGGCCCAGAGGCCCTCCGTCGAACCTCCGCCCAGGGAGACCTGGCCGGCTGCTCGAAGGGAGAAGTACATGGCAAAGAGTCCGGCAAAGAACATCAGCTCGCTCGAGAGCCACACAACGGTCCCGACGGAGACCATGTTGGGGCGGTTCAGCGTGGGATGTGCCGGGGTTGTCGGGGCATGAGTCGCTGTCGTCACAAGGACATTATGTCTACAAACGACGGGTTCGCCCAACGCGAACCGCCTCTTCCGGGAACTTTTTCTACAAACCCTCGAAATTCCGCGGAAGCTCGGTCCCGGTCATACGTTCGCCGGGCACGCGACCGGTCGATAGCATCAGGGGGTGAGCACTCAGGATCCCGCAGCGAACCCCGTCCACAGCTGGCGTGCCCTCATCGGATCACTCGTCAAGGGCGGGGATCTGACGAAGGAGCAGACCGCGTGGGCCATGGACACCATCATGGCGGGGAACGCGACGGACTCGCAGATCGCAGGGTTCCTCGTTGGGCTGCGGGCCAAGGGCGAGACCGTGGACGAGCTCGCCGGACTGGTTGAGACCATGGTCGAGCGTGCTACTCCCATCACGATCCCGGGGGAGAAGCTCGACATTGTCGGCACAGGCGGCGATCAGCAGAACACGGTCAACATCTCGAGCACAGCCGCTCTGGTGCTGGCGGGCGCAGGGGCGCGCGTGGTGAAGCACGGCAACCGCGCAGCCTCATCGTCCGCAGGTTCCGCCGACGTGCTCGAGGCACTCGGCGTCAGGCTGGACATGAGCGTCGACCGGGTGGCTGCGTCGGCGGAAGCCTGCGGCATTACATTCTGCTTCGCCCAGGTGTTCCACCCGTCCTTCCGCTTCACGGCCATCCCGCGGCGGGAACTGGCCATCCCGACCGCCTTCAACATCTTGGGCCCGCTGACGAACCCCGCTCGCGTCCAGGCGTCCGCGGTCGGCTCGGCCGATCCCCGCATGGCCCCCTTGATCGCGGGCGTCCTGGCCAACCGCGGGAGCCGCGGGCTCGTGTTCCGCGGCGATGATGGCCTCGACGAACTGACGGTCACCACGACCTCGCGGATCTGGGAGGTGCGGAACGGCGCAGTCGTCGAGTCCGAGCTCGACCCGCTGGACCTCGACATCTCCCGGGCCTCGCTGGAGGATCTGCGCGGCGGCGACGCCCAGCACAATGCGGGCGTGGTGCGCAGCGTCCTGGCGGGGGAGAAGGGTCCGGTGAGGGACGCCGTCGTTCTCAACGCAGCAGCTGGGCTGGTCGCCTTCGACCAGAGCGCCGAATCTCCGCTGCTGGACCGGCTAGCCGCAGCGAAGCTGCGGGCCGAGGAAGCGATCGACTCCGGGGCTGCGCTGCGGGCGCTTCAGGCGTGGGTGGAGTTCAGCCAGTCCTGAAGCTACTCGAGGCCGATCGAGAACGCTGCCTCGAGATCATGCCGGGAGTACGCCCTGAACGCGATGTGGGTGGTGGTCTCCACAACACCCTCCACCTTCGAAAGGTGATCTGCGACGACGTCTGCGAGGTCCTCGTGCTGCTGCACGCGCGCGATCGCAATGAGATCCCACTCGCCCGTGACGGAGTAGACCTCGCTGATGCCCGGAAGTGCGGAGATCTTCTCGGCAGCCTCGGGGATCTTGTTCGATTGCGTCTGGATGAAGACAAATGCAGTGATCATGGTTCTCCGATCGGTCGTCGCGCCCTGCTGAACCCAGCCTATAAGTTCGCCGCTCTAGGAGCGCCGAACCACCCGCCGGATGAGGAGCGCGACCGCGCGCCATCCGATCAGGGCCACGCCCAGGACGGTCAGAGCCACCACGAGGAACGGCCCTGCCAGGCCCTGTCCGGTGAGCCCTCGGAGGAGCATCCCCACCGCGTAGGCAGCAAGCCACACGAGGAGGCCTGCCGGCCACACGGCGAGGGGCCGCCGTCGCACGAGCGGAGTCGCCCAAGCCACAATCAGGCCTACGCCGAAGGGCCACGCGGTGGCCAGCACGCCGAGGACTGGGTTGGCCTCGCCGTGGAAGCCGCGCCCCATCGCCGCGAACACGAGGACGACGGCGGCGTCCCCTACGACGGCGAGGATTGAAGCGCGGGCGCGGCGGACTGAGGGGGAGATATCGGTGGTCACCGGTCAAGCGTACGTGGACTAGGGCCGCAGGGCCTTCACTCACCGTCGCGGAAGGAGAAGAATCCCTAGCACCCTGACCGTGACTGACCCCGGAGGATCCGCCATGCCGGACATCGTCCCCTGTCTCTGGTTCGACACCCAGGCCGAAGAGGCGGCCAACTTCTATGCTTCGGTCTTCCCCGACTCGAAGGTCACGCGCGTTGACTACTACGGCGACGCTGGCCCGCGTCCCGCAGGGAGCGTCATCACCGCAGAGTTCGAGCTCGACGGCAAGCCTTTCGTGGCGCTGAACGGCGGGCCGGAATTCACGTTCGACGAGGCAGTCTCCCTCCAGGTCCTGTGCAAGGACCAGGCTGAGGTCGACCATTATTGGAGCGCGCTCACGGCAGACGGTGGCGAGGAAAGCCAGTGCGGGTGGCTCAAGGACCGGTTCGGATTCTCGTGGCAGATCGTGCCCACCCGGCTGACCGAGCTGCTCAGGGATCCCGATCCCGGACGATCCGGCCGGGCCATGCAGGCGATGCTCCGGATGCGGAAGATCGTGATCGCGGATCTTGAGGCTGCTGCTGCCGGGGCTTGAGTGCCTTCCGGCGAATCGTCCGAGCAAGTTGTCGAAAAGCGGCGCAGCCGATCGTCCAGCAGGCGAGAGTCACTCCGGCTCCCAAGAGAACAGGAAGGCGAACGGCCATGACACAGTATCTGATCAGTATGTACCAGCCCGACGGCGTAGTGCCGCCGCCAGAGGTGCTCGGCCCTGTGATGGAGAAGATCGCAGAGTTCAACGCGGACCTCCGGGCCGCTGGTGCCTGGGTGTTCGGCAACGGACTCACCGATCCTTCGTCCGCGACCGTGCTCAAGCACACTGGGACCGAGGTTCTCGTCACGGACGGTCCCTACCTCGAGGGCAAAGAACACCTTGGTGGCTTCGAGATCATCGAGGCGCCCGACCTCGATGCCGCCCTCGCCTGGGGCCGCCGGCTTGCCGAGATCACGGGTCTCCCGCTCGAAGTTCGGGCCTTTGCGGCCGTTCCGCAGGACGAGCCGGTGAGCGGGTCCGCATGAGCCCGGCGGACACCGTCGCAGCGGTATTCCGCGAGGAATACGGCCGCGCGGTGTCCGTCCTGCTGCGGACGACGCGCGACCTCGACCTCGCCGAGGACGCCGTCCAAGAGGCCTTCGCGGTGGCCACCGAGCGCTGGCCCCGCGAGGGATTCCCCGAGCAGCCGGGCGCATGGATCATCACGACGGCGCGGCGCCACGCCGTCGACCGTTTCCGCCGGGAGGCCGCGCGCGGCGGGAAGGAGGCCCAGGCCGCCCTTCTGCACGCCGCCGAGACAGCGGCGGATGGCAACGTTCCGGGGCACGACTTCGGCGATGACCGGCTAAAGCTGGTGTTCGCGTGCTGTCATCCGGCCCTCGCGATGCCAGCACGGGTGGCCTTGGCCCTCCGCGTGCTCGGAGGGCTGTCGACGCCGCAGATCGCCGCGGCATTCCTCGTGAGCGAGACGACGATGGGGCAGCGCATCTCGCGCGCGAAGGCAAAGATTCGCGATGCCGGGATACCCTATCGGGTCCCGTCTGCCGAGGAGCTGCCGGAGCGGCTCGCGGGAGTGCTCGCCGTCGTCTATCTCATCTACAACGAGGGCTATTCCGCCGGCCTGGGGAGCCCGAGGGCGCGCACGGACCTGTGTGCAGAGGCGGTCCGACTGGCGAGGGTGCTGGTGCAGCTCCTGCCCGGGGAACCGGAGGTGCGCGGGCTCTTGGCCCTCATGCTGCTGTCGGAATCGCGTCAGGCGGCCCGCACCGGCGGGGCCGGCGTCCTGGTGCCCTTGGCCGAGCAGGACCGCGGGCTCTGGGACGCGGATCTCATTTCGGAGGGCCTGGCCATCGTCCACCACTGCCTTCAACGCGGTCGGCTCGGGCCCTACCAGATTCAGGCGGCCATTCAGGCGGTGCACAGCACAGCGCCGTCAGCTTCTGCAACGGACTGGCCCAGGATTCTCCGTCTGTACGGCATGCTCTCGCGCATCTCACCAGGACCGGTGGTGGAGCTCAACCGCGCGGTAGCCCTCGCCGAGGTCGAGGGTGCGGCGTCGGGGCTCGCCGTCGTAGATGGGCTGGCACTCGGGGGATACCACGTCTTCCACGCCGTCCGGGCCGACCTGCTCCGACGGCTCGGCAGGGTCGGCGAGGCCGCCACGGAGTATGCCGAGGCGGCCCGCCATGCGCCCGGCCCGGGGGAGAGGGCTTTCTTGGAGGCGCGACTACGCGAGCTCCAGGCCGGATGAGGCGCGGCGCCACCGCGGCGGCTTGGCTGCCCACCTCACGGCCAGCATCACCAGGACGGCAGAGGCTACCGCAGCCCCCATGTGGGTCACGACCAGAACATGGAGGTCGACAGGGGCGAATTGTTGGGCTCCCGTCGTCTGGATCTGGGGGGAGGAGACCCCGTGAACGTGGGCTGCTGCAGGAAACAGCGGGCCGTCAAGGCCAGCGAGGGCCGTCAGCAGCAGATGCAGAGCCTGCTGAACCGCTCCACTCGCCACCCCGACAGTCCACGATGGCAGCCTCAGGCGGCTCAGGCCCGCGGCGAGAAGGCTCACCAGGGCAATCAGAGCGAGGATCACGGTGGCCGGAGGCGCGATTCCGCCGCCGAGGATGTGCGCCACGAGGCCGAGGCCGACGGCGGTCGGACCAGCAGTCAGCGCGACAGCAGCCGTGCGCCGGCGGGGGAGAACTGCGAGTGCGCCCATGCTCCATCTTCGGAGCCGTGAACGTTATGGATTGGTGACCTCGGCCCACGGTTCGATCACGGCTTCCACCTACTCTGGACAGACCGTTCTGTCTACCTGTAGCGTCGCCAACATGGCGAAGATGCACGGGGCCGGGGCACCGGTGGACACCCAGCGCCAACGCGCTGAGTCAGACCGCCTGGCGCCCTGCCCATCCTTCGCATTCCAGAACGGCATTCGCCGTGGAGCAGGCCGCGGACCGTCGTCGTACGCCCGAGGAGGTGGGGATACCCAGATCGAGCGCTGAACAGTCATACTTCCGACCCCAGCGAGGAGGAGACTCACGCGATGGAAAGTGTTCACGAACGGTCTGTCACCACGGCAGAGCGAAGCGCGCACCAAGGACAATCGGATCGACCTCAGCCTGACGGCGACTGGCCTCTTGAGGGCCCCACGACCGCAAGCGAAGAAGCGGCCTCCTCGGCCACCATGGCCCGCGCCAGCGCAGCAGGCGATTTGGCAGTTGAATACCTCGGCGTCGCCGACGCCCTTGCCCGGCGTTTTCGATGCCCAGGCCACGATCCAGACGACCTGCGCCAGGTTGCGCGGCTCGGTCTGATGAAAGCCGCACAGCGATACCGGTCCGGCCTCGGACACGGCTTTGTCCCCTACGCGGTGCCGACCATCACCGGGGAGATCAAGCGATATCTCCGCGATCAGTCATGGATCGTCCGGCCGCCGCGCGGCGTGCAGGAACTCAGGCTCAAGGTCAATGCAGCACGACCGCGTTTGGCCCAGCGTCTGGGCCACGAGCCCAGCACGCGGGAACTCAGCCGAGAGCTCTGCGTCTGCGTTGAAGACGTGGCCGAGGCCCAGATAGCCGATGCCTCCATGGTCCCGGACTCCATCGAGCCCGGCGACTCGCCCGACGACCCGGAGGCCCGGCGCCTCACCGTAGTCGTCTCAACCGAGGACTCTGGGTACGAGCATGTGGAGTCCATGCAGGCGCTCGGTGATGCCCTCATGGACGCCTCAGAGCAGGACAAGCGCTTGCTGCACCTCCGCTTCGTCAAGGAGCTGACGCAGGAGGAGATCGCGAAGGAACTGGGCGTCAGCCAAATGCAGGTCTCGAGGCTCCTGCGCAGATTGCTCGGCCGGCTTCGGCGCCGCATGGCAGCCTGACATTTCGGGAGGAAGGTGGTCGGCCCGCGCTCACGGCTCGGGCCGACCGCTCTTTCGATTCATCAGGATCTCCTCAAGAGGGGAGGGGCTGAGCGCGGCCGTAGCGTTCGTAGATCACCCGCGAGGCGAAGGTCGTGGTCTCGAGCAGATCCAACCGAATATCCGGGCTGACCGGCGGGAAGAAGGACGTGCCGCCGCCGACGACGATGGGCCTGCGGAAGATGTGGAATTCGTCCACGAGGCCGAGACCGATCGCTTCAGCCGCAAGGCCTGCGCCGCCGATCGAGACGACTTTGTCAGTTGCTGCGAGCGCCGACTCGACCTCTTCGGCGACGGAGGCCTCAGCCAAACGGGCGTTGCCTTGGACGCTGCACCCAGCGCGGCTGAAGACGACTTTGGGCAGTGCCACCCAGACGTCGGCGAACTCGGCGAACAGTTCATTGCTGCGCATCGAGGGATCCTCTTCCCACGGCAGCATCGTCTCGTAGAGTCTGCGCCCGCACAGATAGAAGCCGAGGCCCCGAACCTCCGCGAGGTGGAGGCGGAATTCTTCTTCGCTGGGCGGCGTCCAGTCGAAGGAGCCGACACGGTCGTTGATGTAGCCGTCGACCGAGGTGCTCATGGAGTAGATCAACATGGCCAGGAGAGCCCCCTCTTTCCTTTAGTTGACATAATGTAGATTATCGGCGTTCGAGGGTTGGCTTCTGGAAGCTCGAATCTGCCGGCGGCCGGAGCGTATCGTCAATGCATGTGCAGGAACATCCACACGCTCCATAACTTTGAGCCAGCTGCCACGTCCGAGGAAGTTCATGCCGCCGCGCTGCAGTATGTGCGCAAGATCGCGGGAACGACCAAGCCGTCGAAGGCGAACCAGGATGCGTTCGACCAAGCGGTCCACGAAATCGCCCACATCACTCAGCATCTGCTCGACGACCTGGTCGCCACGACGCCCCCGAAGAATCGCGAGGAAGAAGCCGCCAAGGCTCGTGCCCGCGCCGTGCGCTCAGGACGGTATGCAACGGCGTGACCGATGCTCGCCTCAGCGAGCCACGTAGTCGGCCAGGTGCTTTCCGGTGAGCGTGGTCTGGCCAGCCACAAGCTCAGCCGGCGTGCCCTCGAAGACCACGCGACCGCCGTCGTGCCCTGCCCCCGGACCGAGGTCGATGATCCAGTCGGCGTGCGCCATCACTGCCTGATGGTGCTCTATGACGATGACGGACTTGCCCGAGTCCACGAGTCGGTCAAGAAGCCCTAAGAGCTGCTCGACATCCGCCAGATGGAGTCCGGTTGTGGGCTCGTCGAGGATGTAGACCTCGCCCTTCTCGGCCATCTGCGCAGCGAGCTTGAGGCGCTGCCGCTCACCGCCCGAGAGGGTGGTGAGCGGCTGGCCGAGTGTGAGGTAGCCCAGGCCGACGTCAGCCAAGCGATCGAGGATCTTGTGGGCGGCAGGAGTGCGGGCCTCCCCCTCGCTGAAGAACTTCTCAGCCTGCGCCACGGGCATCGCAAGCACCTCGGCGATGTTCTTGCCCCCGAAGGTGTACTCGAGCACCGACGCCTGGAATCGCTTCCCGTCGCACTCCTCGCAGGTGGATTCGACGGTCGCCATCACGCCCAGATCCGTGTAGATGACCCCAGCGCCGTTGCACGTCGGGCAGGCGCCCTCCGAATTCGAACTGAACAGCGCGGGCTTGACGCCGTTCGCCTTCGCGAAGGCCTTCCGGATTGGCTCGAGCAGGCCGGTGTAAGTCGCCGGATTGCTCCGCCGGGAGCCCTTGATCCCGGTTTGGTCGATGACCACAACACCGTCTCGACCGGCGACCGACCCATGGATCAGCGAGCTTTTGCCGGAACCGGCCACACCCGTGACGACGACGAGCACGCCGAGAGGGATGTCCACGTCAACGTCGCGGAGGTTGTGGGTTGAGGCGCCCCGCACCTCAAGAGCCCGGGACGACGGGCGCACGGCCTCCTTGAGCGTTGCCCGGTCGTCGAGGTGCCGCCCCGTGGACGTGTCACTCCCCCGCAATCCCTCGACGGTGCCCTCGAAGCACACGGTTCCTCCCGCGGTGCCAGCCCCGGGGCCGAGGTCGATCACGTGATCTGCGATGCCGATTGCCTCTGGCTTGTGCTCGACCACGAGGACCGTGTTGCCCTTGTCCCGCAGCTCCAGCAGCAGCTGATTCATCCGCTCGATGTCGTGCGGGTGAAGTCCGATCGTGGGTTCGTCGAAGACATACGTGACATCAGTCAACGACGAGCCAAGATGGCGGATCATCTTGGTCCGCTGCGCCTCTCCCCCGGACAGGGTGCCCGACGGACGATCCAGCGAGAGGTATCCCAGACCGATTTCCGCAAACGAATCCAGAAGGTGCTGAAGGCCCGCAATCAAAGGGGCAACGGAGGGTTCCCGTATCCCACGCACCCATTCCGCAAGATCAGTGATCTGCATGGCACACGCGTCCGCAATGCTCTTGCCATTGATCTTCGACGATCGTGCCTCGTGACTGAGACGTGTCCCCTCGCATTCCGGACAGGTCGTAAACGTGATCGTGCGGTCTACGAAGGCACGAATATGCGGCTGCATTGCCTCCGGGTCCTTCGAGAGCATCGACTTCTGGATCTTCGGAATGAGCCCTTCATAGGTGAGGTTGATGCCTTCGACCTTGATCTTGGTGGGCTCCCTGTAGAGGAGATCGTGCAGTTCCCGCTTGGTGAATTTCCCTATCGGCTTGTCCATGTCGAAGAAGCCGCTCCCCGCGAAGATGCGGCCGTACCACCCATCCATCGAGTAGCCCGGAATCGAGAGGGCACCCTCGCTCAATGACTTGCTCGCGTCGTAGAGCGCAGCCAGGTCGAAGTCCGTGACCGAGCCCATGCCCTCGCACCGCGGACACATGCCCCCCAAGCGGTGGAACGTCGCCTTCTCCGTCTTGGTCTTGCCCTCGCCGCGCTCAACGGTGATGGCGCCGGAGGCCTTCACCGACGGAACGTTGAAGGAGTAAGCGTTCGGTGATCCGATATGAGGCTCGCCGAGACGGCTGAACAGGATCCGCAGCATCGCGTTCGCGTCTGTCGCTGTCCCTACCGTGGATCGGGGGTTGGCTCCCATGGGCTCTTGGTCGACGATGATCGCCGTTGTGAGTCCCTCGAGCACGTCGACATCGGGCCGGGACAGGGTTGGCATGAACCCCTGCACGAAGGCGCTGTAGGTCTCATTGATCATGCGCTGCGATTCGGCCGCGATTGTGGCGAACACGAGCGAACTCTTCCCAGAACCCGACACCCCCGTGAACACCGTGAGACGCCGCTTCGGAATCTGGACGCTGATGTCTTTGAGATTGTTCTCTCGGGCGCCGTGGACGCGGATCACATCGTGTGTGTCGGCGACGTGGCGAGCGGTCGAGTCCGAGGCGATCCTGGTTGCGATGCTCATGCTCGTCATGCTAGCCGCGCCTCACGGCCGCACGCTTCTCAATTCCTGACCATCTCGCCTACTCGTCGACCCGATACACGTGATAGCTGTCTTCATTCGCCAGCACATCCCGAAACACCCCATTTGCGGACGCCGTAATGCTGCGGCCCTCCCCGACCACCTCGACGGTGCGGCCTCGGACCCCGGACGGAAGCGTGAAGGTTCGTGGGCCCGGCGCGGACGCACCGTCCGTCATGGCAAAGATGTAGATCGAGTGGTTGTACTCCTTGAGCATGGTGTCCAGTCCGCTGCCAAACGAATAGTCGAAGGACTGCGTATTCAGCACAGGCGCCAAGTCCTTGATGAGCGAATCGATCTTCTTCACCGCGGCTACCTGATCCGCCGCGCAGAATCCGGCTTCGACCTGGGATTGCCGGAAGATGCTCCCGCCTTGGCAGGGCCCGCTCAGGCTCTGATTGAAATAGACGATCCCCCGCGCCTCGTGGATGAGGGAATTCATCACGGCCCCTTCCAGCTGCTCGGGCGTGATATCCGCAGTGAATGGCTGGTCCCCCGGCCCGCCATTCAGATTCTCGACGAACTGCCACAACGGCTGAAGCCTGCCGTCTGCCGCATCCCGCTGTCGGAGCATCTGCATCGTCTTGCCGTAGCTGGACGCCGTCCTGCACTGGGGCTGAGGAATGGGGATCAGGTAGTTCTCCCGATAGGGCGACGCACTGCAGAAGGGAACCGTGTACCAATACATGTCCACGGAGACCACGTCGGTGAAGTCGTTGACATAGGCGTTCGCGTCGGCGTCTGCCATGTCCTTTGCAATCACGGATTGGGTGTAGTTGGTGTACGCGAAGCGCCCATCCGCCTTTGCCTTCTCCGAGAGTTCCTGTAGGTGCGCCCGCCCCTCCTGGGGCGAATACCTGCCATCGACCTCGTCGTCCAGGAATTCGCCCACCCAGTTCCGGCTGGAGGTCGTGAACGAGTCATTGAGCGGCGGGCCGATCCAGAACAGCCCGTTGTCTGCGAACAGGCTGTACGGAGTAGCGGCGTCCATCCCAATGTACGTATTGATGCCGAGGCTCTTGTCGTACTGCGCCTCATCATTGGAGCTGATCCCGTTGTACCAGGCGACGATCGGAAAGAATGCCGGGTCGGACCAGCCGGCGGCGTCGGCAACCGGAAACATCTTCCAATAGGCGGAGCCGCCCTCCCAAGGAATCCTCGGGAGATCGAGCAGCGCCGCGGGACCCGCAGAACCTGCGCCTCCGACTGCACCGCTCCCGGGCAGCGCCGCAACGAGCGCCAGCCAGAGAAGCAGGACTAGCGCTCGCGCGGAGCCGGCCTTGACGACCATGAGTCGATGAGCCTAGTGGAGTCCGATGAGCAGCATCTGGGAGGTGCCGGGAATGCACGTCTGGAGGAAGATCGGCGGGTAGCCCCCGGCGAATCCTGCGAGGACACTCTGGCCGGCCCCTTGCGGGACCACCATGCGCTGGAAGGCGGTGTACGTGCCGTACCCCTGGACCGTGACGACGGTTCCCGGCTGGATCCAGCTCATCCGACTCCAGCCGCCGCAGAAGTCATGTTCCGCGATGCTGACGGAGGCTGTGACGGGGGTGAATCGGACCGGGCCTGCGCACGCGTCGACGGCGGATTGGCCGCCCGCCCCAACGACGGGGATGTAGGCCGTGGGTGCGGCCGGTGGAGCGGCGGGCTGCGGCTGCGCGGCAACCGCTGGCGCAGCGGCCTGAACCTTTTGGGCCGCGGCGGCTTGGGCTTGCTGCGCGGCCGCCTGAGCTTCCTGCGCTGCCGCGGCCTGGGCCTGCTGCGCGGCCTCCGCTTGACGCTGGGCCTCCGCTTGACGGTCCGCCTCCGCCTGACGATCTGCCGCTGCCTGACGCTGGGCCTCGGCGGCCTGCTCGGCCCGAAGCTGGGCGGCCTGTTCCGCCCTGAGGTTTGCCGCTTCAACAGTGCGAGCCCGGGCGGCGGCAACCACGTCCTGATGCTCTTGAAGGAGGTCGGGTGCGGGGGGATTGGCAGCCGGAGACTCGTGCTGCGCAATGGTTGACGTCGACGAGGCTGGAATTGCGACGGAAAGTCCCCCGACCACCAGCAGTCCGCCGACGACGGCCGATGCGGCAATTCGGGAGGGTTTGAATTCTGGGGTCGGTGGCATTGTCGAGACCTTTGATCCGGGCCGGCCCTTATTCCGGCGTCCTGTTTCAAAGGTCTTGGGGCACCAAGAAGGCGGTAAAGACGACTCGGGCCAATCGAGTCCTCCCCCCGGGCAATTCGAGTGGTGGCCCGGGCCGCGCAAATCGGGTCAGGTACCGCGAGCGCGGGCAGTAGGTAGCCCCTCGTCGCGCGTAGTGCGTAGGTATCCGGCGCCTGCAGGCGGAGCGGGCGAGGACCGATTCAGAGGCGGTCGAGCCTCTCGCGGGCCCGCCTCGCGGCAGTGCGCTCCTGCTCGGCAAGCCGCGCGGCGAGCTTGCGCGTTCGCTCGGCATAGCCTGCTTCGCGGTCGACGGCGCTCAATTCCTCTTCGAGCTCGGAGATCCTCGCGCGGAGCTCACCCAATTCCCGGTTCACGTCGCTTCGTCGCGAGGAAACCTCGGTGAGATGGTGCTCGGCATCCGCGAGCTCCGCCTCGGCCTGTTCGACGGCACTTTCGGCCTCCTCGACTTCGGCCTTGGCTTCCTCTCGCGCGCGGCGCCGCTCCTCTTCTACACGCCGCTCCTCTTCCGCTCGGCGTTCATCTTCCGCTGGGCGTTCATCTTCGGCAGGCCGTTCGTCGGCCGCACGACCCTCGCCGCTCACGGCCGGCCGTGGGAGCGTCCCTCTGCCGCCGTCGTCGTCCGCGGAGTTCTTCGTCCTCTTGCGAGGCGCTTCAGCAAGCACGCCCGGAACCGCGACGGCCCCGGAGAGGTCGACCGGCTCGAATCCGTTGCTCGCGAGCGTGCGGACCAGGTGGCCGCTGCGCACTGCGTCAGCGGCGTCAGGGTCCGCCATCGCCGCGCGAAGCGTCGCCTCCATCTCGGTCGCTGCCGCGTCGCTCAGGGAGACGCCAAGGTCGTCTGCGAGGGCCCGTGCCTGGCGGACGACGGCGACGAGCACCTTGTGCCGCTGCTGCCCCAGCTCCCACATGCTGGCTGGATCCAACTCCTCCTGCGCTCTGCGGAGGGACTCCCCCAGCTCGAGCACTTGAGCGACCTCGTCCGGCTTGCGCAACGCGAGCATGTTCACGGCCCATGCGGCTGTCGACGGCTTGGGGAGGCGCCCGATCTGCTTGGCCAGCAGCGAGTTGCCCTCAGCACGCGCGGCCTTGGCCGCTCGATTGCGCTCAGCCGTGAACTCGGAGGGCAGCAGCGCATAGAGCGTGGCCGCCGCGGAAGCGAGATCCATGCCTCGCATCATAGGTCGTGGCTCTCCCGCCTCCTCGCGGCAGATTGGAGACAGCGACCGCGGGTAACCCTCGTGACACAAGGAGGAAAGCACCATGATCGAGCGCGGCAGCAACAAGCACGGTCCCCATATCGACGACGAGATGAAGCACGAGATCGACGGCGTCCTCAAGGGCGGGCGTCCAGCCCATGTCGAGGAGTGGCGACAGACCGAGCCCTTCCCCGACGACACGGATGATGAGGAAGTCCAGGCGGCCATGGAGCAAGGAGTTCCGCCAGCTGAGGGCACCTCCGGGGGAACCTCTGAAGGCGAAGACTCGGGCGACTGATCAACCCACTCATAGCGATGCGGCCTCTGTCCCACCGGACCGGGGCCGCGTCGACGGAGGAAGCATGAGTGCACCGGCGCGGTATTCTATGCCGGCGAGCGTGCCGGGCCCCGCCCGCAAGGCGCAGGGGCACAGCCCGTTTGCCCGTTGGCTCCTCGAAATGCGCGTGCAGCAACCGGTCGGCCCGGAAGCGCCAGAGGAGCATGCCGGTCAGCAGAGCTGGTGGAAAGTCATGTGCCTCACGGGGGTCGACTACTTCTCAACGCTCTCCTACCTGCCCGGCATCGCCGCCCTTGCAGCGGGTGCGCTCTCCCCCCTGGCAACCCTGCTGATCGTGGCGCTGACGATCCTCGGCATGCTGCCGATGTACCGGCGGGTGGCCAAGGAAAGCCCCCATGGCCAGGGTTCGGTGGCCATGCTGGAAGACCTTCTGCCGTTCTGGAGAGGGAAGCTCTTCGTCCTCGTCCTGCTCGGCTTTGTCGCGACGTCATGGATTATCACGATCACTCTTTCCGCGGCGGACGCGGCGGTCCATCTGACGGAGAATCCCCTCCTTCCTCGGGGGTTTGAAGGCCAAGGCCTGCCCATTACGATCGCGCTGCTAGTGATCCTCGGTGGCGTTTTCCTGCTCGGATTCACCGAGGCCGTCGCAGTGGCGATTCCGCTCGTCGCGGTGTTCCTCCTGATGAATCTGGTGATCATCGGCGTGGGGCTTGCGGATATTGCGAGTCGGCCTGCCGTCGTCGTGAATTGGACGGCAGCGTTGACCCAGAGCGGGGGTGGCCCGCTCGGTGTCCTCTGGCCGGCGCTGCTTGCCTTCCCGCTGCTGGTGCTTGGCCTCTCAGGTTTCGAAACGGGCGTCAGCATGATGCCCCTCATTGCTTCCCGCGGAGCAACGGACGAGGCCAAGCTTGAATCGCGGATCCACAACACCCGCAAATTGCTGACCTCCGCCGCCGTGATTATGAGCGTGTACCTCATTGGGAGCAGTCTGGTCACCACGCTGCTCATTCCACCTGCGGAATTCCAGCCCGGAGGAGGCGCAAACGGCCGCGCGCTCGCATATCTGGCCCATGAGCGACTCGGGCCCATCTTTGGGTCCGTCTACGACATCAGCAGCGTGCTGATCCTCTGGTTCGCGGGCGCCTCGGCCATGGCCGGACTGATCAACATTGTGCCCAGATATCTGCCGTCCTACGGCATGGCGCCCGAATGGGCCCGGCATATCCGGCCCGTGGTGCTGGTCTATACGGCCATCAGCATTCTCATCACGATCGCGTTCCGCGCGGACGTGAACGCCCAGGCAGGGGCGTATGCGACGGGAATTCTGGCCATGATGGTCTCCGGCGCCTGCGCCGTTGCCATTTCCGCGATCCGGCGCCGCCAGCGCGGCGCCGGCATCGCCTTCTCGGTGCTGAGCCTGATTCTGCTCTATGCGCTGGGCGCAAATGTTGTGGAGAAACCGGATGGACTGGCGATTTCCGCTCTCTTCGTTGCCGGCATCATCGTCATTTCGCTCATTTCCCGCGTGAGCCGGACTACCGAACTGCGCGCCGACCGCATCGAATTCGATGAGGAGGCTCGACGCTTCATCATTGAATCCCTCGAATACGACGACCGGCTGGACATTGTGGCCAACCGGCCGGATGCGAGGGATGAGGCCGAATACGCGCTGAAGGAGGCAGACCAAAGGGAAGCCAATCCCCTGCCCGGCACGGCCGACGTGATCTTCCTCGAGGTGGATATCGCGGATCCCTCCGACTTCAGCGACACGCTGACCGTCCGGGGAGTCGAAGTAGGCCAGCACCGTGTCCTCCGCGCGGCGAGTCCCGCCGCCCCGAACGCCATAGCCGCCATCTTGCTGGCCCTGCGCGACGCGACCGGGGTCATCCCCCAAGCGCATTTCGAGTGGTCCGAGGGGAACCCGCTCGCGCACCTCATGCGCTACCTCCTGCTCGGACGTGGCGACACGGCACCCGTGGTGCGGGAGATCATCCGTGAACAGGAGCGCGATCCCGGGCGACGCCCGCGCATTCACGTAGGGTGAGTAGGCATGGCCAGAAGCTGAATGCAACTGGAAGGACATCGAATGGGCAGCGGCGCTCGCCTTCGCATGGCAGTTGTGGGGGCGGGGTGGAGAGGGCAGTATTTCGTGAAGCTCGCCCGCCTGTTCCCGGAATCGCTCGAGTGCGTGGGGGTGGTCGCGCGCCGCGAGGGCCTCCGTCACGAAGTAGCGGATCGCTGGCAGGTGCCAGTCTTCGCCTCGGTCGAGGAGCTGCTCGACCGACAACGGCTGGACTTCGTGGTCTCGTGCGTGAGCTGGGAGGCAAACCCCTCAGTCATCCAGGAAGTGGTCTCTCACGGGCTTCCCGTCCTTGCCGAGACTCCCCCGGCACCGGATCTCGATGCGCTGCGGCGTCTCTGGTCCGCCGTCGGGAGCTCCGGCCTCGTCCAGGTGGCCGAGCAGTACTGGCTGATGCCCACGCATGCCGCAAGGCTGGCCGCATCACAGCAGGGAGCGATCGGCGAGATCGGCTCGGTCCAGATCTCCTCGACGCATCTCTATCACGCCGTCAGCCTCATCCGCCGCTACCTCGGCGTCGGCTTCGAGCCGGCAACGGTGGGGGCGCGCCGCTTCGTCCAGCCGCTGGTCCAGCCGAGTGATCGTTCGGGGTGGACCCACGACACGACGCCTCGACCGGTCACGACGACGATCGCAACGCTCGAGTTCGAAAGCGGCCGGAGCGCCGTCTACGACTTCACGGACAACCAGTCACGCAACCACCTCAGATCCAGGCGCCTCCTGCTGAGGGGCAGCCACGGCGAGATCAACGACCACAGGGTGATCCGCCTGAGCGACACTGAGACCATCGTCGAGTCGCAGATCGTCCGGCGGCAGAGCGGCTATGAACTGGACCACGAGGGCTTCGACACCGCGCACCTGAGCCTCGACAGCCGCATTCTCTGGCGTAACCCCTTCTTCGGGCGTCGCCTCAACGACGAAGACATCGCCATGTCCGGCATCCTCCTGGCCACGGCGCGCTGGGTGAGCGACGACGGTCCTCCCCCGTATCCGCTCGCGGAGGCCTCCCAGGACCACCACATCGGGCTCGCCATCGAACGGGCCGCCCAGGACGGCGGCCTCGTATCGGCTGGCACCGAGGAATGGGTTTCTGATCCGCGCTAGCGCACTTCCCGCGATCCTCGTCCGGTCAGAGGCATCTGCAGGAGGAAGGTATCGATCCAGCGGCCATGCTTGTACCCCACCCCCGCGAGGCGACCCGCCTCGGCGAAGCCCAGCCGCCGATGCAGCGCGGCCGAAGGCGAGTCCAGCGTCTCGGTAAGTACCGCCACCATCTGCCGCATGCCGCCGTCGGCCGCCGCGGATACCAGTGCTCCCATGAGCCGCGAGCCCACCCGCCGCCCGGTTGCCTCGGGGGCCACGTAGACCGTGTCCTCCACGGTGAAGCGGTAGCCCGTCTTTGGCCGCCACGGCGCAGCGTAGGAATACCCCACGACGCGACCCCCCAGCTCAGCGACGAGGAACGGCAGGCCGCGGGCGCTGAGATCGTCGAGCCGCTCTTCGAAGTACTCGGGCGACGGCGGATTCTCCTCGAGCGTCGCCACAGTATTCACCACGTAGTGGGCGAAGATTCCCGCGACCGCCTCGAGATCGGCGTACTCGGCGTGGCGGACGACGACGTCACCTACGTGAGAGCCGGAGCGCCTCGCGATCGCTGCCATCACCTCATCGCGGGAGAGTCCGCGCTGTTTCACCGCATGCTCGACGGCGAACTCGAGGGCCTCGCTCTTCCCGCCTGGGCGCACCTCGGCCCGGATCGCCAGCCTGCCGAGCCGTTGGGCCGCGGCCAACCGGTGGTAGCCGTCGGCGAGCAGGAGGCGCCCACCTGCCTCGAAGACCGTGATGGGTTCCGCCGCCTCGAAATGCTCCACGTAATACGCCACGCGGCTCTCATCGAGGTGGCCACGCCCCTCAAGGATGGGCTGCTGGACGAGATCCGCGATGACGATGTCGGTGACGGCCATGGAACCATCGTGCACCATGCGATGCGCCTGCCCGCTAGGCCGCGATGGCCACCGAGGTCGCCAAGACCTTTCCGGAGGAGTCGAGGGCCTGGGCTGCCACATGAGGGGCGGCTGCGACTGCCGCCGTCGTCTCGAAGCCCGTCCGCTTGACCACGACCGCCTCCGAAAG
>NZ_JBQCGQ010000080.1:0-13758 GCF_051955515.1 Sinomonas sp. | reverse complement strand
CCGCCTCGAGCTCGGCACTTTGCTCAGCCGCCACCTGGGAAGCCTCCAGTGCCTGGTCGAGGTCCCAGATGATGTCCTCGACGTCCTCGAGTCCCACCGAGAGCCGGATCAGGTCCTCCGGCACGCCCGCCGCGACGAGCTGCTCTGAGGAGAGCTGCTGGTGCGTCGTCGAACCGGGGTGCAGGACGAGCGTGCGCGCGTCGCCGATGTTCGCGAGGTGGCTCGCGATCTGGAGCGCCTCGATGAACTTGGCACCGGCCGCGCGGCCGCCCTTGACCCCGAAGCTGAACACGGAGCCGACGCCGAGCGGCAGGAGCTCCTTCGCGCGCGCGTGCTGCGGGTGCGACGGTAGCCCCGCGAAGTTCACGTACGTGACGCGCGGATCCGCGGCGAGCCATTCCGCGACCCGCTGCGCGTTCGCGAGGTGCGCGTCCATGCGCTGCGGGAGCGTCTCGACGCCCTGCAGGAGCTGGAACGCGGACTGCGCCGGGAGCGACGGCCCGATGTCACGGAGCTGCTCGGAGCGGAGCTTCGTGAGGAAGCCGTACTCGCCGAAGTTGCCCCACCACGAGACGTTGCCGTAGCTCGGCACGGGCTCGGTCATCGACGGGAACTTGCCGTTGCCCCAGTTGAACGTCCCGCTTTCGACGACGACGCCGCCCAGCGTGGTGCCGTGGCCGCCGAGGAACTTGGTCGCCGAGTGGATCACGATGTCCGCGCCGTGCTCGATGGGCCGCAGGAGGTACGGGGGAGTGAGCGTCGAGTCGACCACGAGCGGGATGCCGTGCTCATGGGCGACGGCGGCCAGCCCGGGCAGGTCGGCGATGTCGCCGGAGGGGTTGGCGACGACCTCGGTGTAGATCGCCTTCGTGTTCTCGCGCAGCGCGGCCTTGAAGTCGGGCGCCTCCGTGCTGTCCACGAACGTCGTCTCGACGCCGAAGCGGCGCAGCGTCACGTCGAGCTGCGTGATCGTGCCGCCGTACAGCTTCGACGACGCGACGATGTGGTCGCCCGCCTGGGCGAGCGCGGCGAACGTGATGAACTCGGCGGCCATGCCCGACGACGTCGCGACCGCGCCGATGCCGCCCTCGAGCGACGCGATGCGCTCCTCGAAGGCCGCGACCGTGGGGTTGCCGATACGGGAGTAGATGTTGCCGTACTTCTGCAGCGCGAAGAGGTTCGCGGCGTCGTCGGTGTCCTTGAAGACGAACGATGTCGACTGATAGATCGGGACGGCGCGCGCTCCATGCTCGGCGTCCGGCGTGCCGCCGGCGTGCAGGGCCCGGGTGCGGAAGCCGAATTGACGCTCGGGCATCAGGCGTTCGCCCCGGCGAGGTCCGAACCGGCGAGCTCGGCCGCGTTGAAGTTCGTGACCGGCAGCAGCTCGGTGTTGAGCTCCGTGCCGTTCTTTCGGGCCAGATCGGCCTCGAGTTCGCGCACGATCGGGAGCACGTCCCGGCCGAACGCCTCGACCTCCTCCTGGAAGTGCAGGTAGCACGTGAGGAGCAGGTTCACGCCGATCTTCTTGTACTCGACGATCCGCTCGGCAATCTGCTCGGGCGTGCCGATGAGCTTGGTGCGGAAGCCGTCGTTGTACTGGACGAGGTCCTCGAACGTCGAGTCCTCCCACATGCCCTTGCCGTCCTTCGTGGACTGGCCCGCCTCCTTGACGGCGGCGGCGAAGCCCTCGACCGCGGGGCGGTGCGCCTTCGCGACGATCTCGCGGAGGGTGTCGTGGGCTTCCTTCTCGGTGTCGCGTGCGATCACGAAGCCGTTGAGGCCGAACCGCGGGGCCTGAGGTGCCTTGCGGCCCTCCTTCGCGGCGGTGAGGACGCCGGCGATGTTCGCCTTGAAGCCCTCGATGTCGCGGCCGTTCGAGAAGTACCAGTCAGCGGTGCGGCCTGCCGCTGCCTGCGCCGCCGTCGAATTGCCACCGAAGAAGATCTCCGGGTGCGGGCGGCCTTCGACGCTCACCGGCGCGGGGTTCAGCGTGAAGTCCTTGATGTCGTAGTACTTGCCGGACTGCGAGTAGCCCTGCTCGGTCCAGAGGCCACGGAGCACGTTGATGAATTCCTCAGTGCGGACGTAGCGCTCGTCGTGCTCGAGCCACTCGAGGCCGAAGTTCACGAACTCGTCCTTGAGCCAGCCGGAGACGACGTTCACGGCCGCGCGGCCACCGGAAAGGTGGTCAGCGGTGATGATGAACTTCGCGAGCACGCCGGGGTGCCACATTCCGGGGTGGACGGCGGCGATGACCTTGAGGCGCTCGGTCGCGCCGAGGAGCGCGAGGGAGAACGACGTGGCCTCGTGCTGCTTGTCGGCGCCGTAGCTCGCGGCGTAGCGGGTCTGGGTGAGCGCGTACTCGAAGCCGGAGTTCTCGGCGATTCGCGCGAGCTTCTTGTTGTAGTCGAACTCCCAGTTGGTGCGCTGCTCGATGGTGGAGACCACAAGGCCTCCCGAGACGTTGGGCACCCAGTAGGCGAACTTGAGGGGGGTCTCGAAATCGATGACGTGATCGGACACGGTTGCGCTCCTTGAACTCGGGCGCGACGAGAGCGGGGCACTCACCATCGCTTCTGGCAGTAGCACCTTTGGCGCCGTTGGCTTGGTTCGTCAGCGGGCCAGGGTTGCTGCGGCGTCACAGATCCAGATCTCTCGGCCGCTCGGGATGGGTCAGTGCGATTCTCCTGAATGCCGCCGTAACGATGCAAATTATTTCGTCACACTGCATGCTGACTTGAATTACCCGAACAACCTTCGACGCGTGGCCACCTCTCGCCCGACGCGTGGTCACCTCTCACGCCCGCGCCAAGAGCTGCTCGCCGACCTTGCCCCGCTGGTAGAAAACCTCGCGACCGGCCCGGACCGGCTCAGTGAGTCCGGAGTCGGCGAGGATCTTCAGATGGCTGCTGACGGTCCCGGCGGCGAGGTCGAGCGCGCAGGCGAGCTGCGTCGTCGTCATCGGGACGTCGAGCTGGGCGAGGATCTGGGCGCGCGTCCGCCCCAGGAGCCGGGACACGGGGCTCTCCTGGGTCTCGCGTGTCTTCTCCCAGAGGCGGCCGACGCCGCGTGGCGCGTAGGTGATGGTCGGCACGAACGGCGCGGTGTGGAGGACCAGCGTGGAGGGCCAGACGAACGCCGTCGGGACGAGGACGAGGCCGCCGCCGGGCTTGGGGCGGTCGGTCGCTTCGCAGCCGCGCATGATCTCGAGGCCCTGCTCCGTGGGCCGGATGCTCGGATGCAGGGTCTTGAAGACCTCCTGGATGCCATAATGCGCGAGGTCCTCGAGCCGGGAATCGATGTCGGCGAGCAGCACGGAGCGCAGACGCGGCCAATAAGGCTCGACGGCGGTCGCCCAGTACCAGCGCAGGGCGGCGGTCACGCGGCGGACGCCGGCGGCGACGTCGTCCCGGAACTCGGCGATGATGCGTCGCCCGTAATCGGGGACTTCGCGCTTCTCGAGGAACCCGAGATCTCGCAGCCACAGCTCTGCGGGAACCGCCGCGACCGCGGCGAGGGTCTCGGGAAACGAGTCCTGACGGGTCGGGGTCGGGGTGAGCGAATCCGCGATGAAGCCCTTCGGCTGCACGAGCGTCGTGAGGACCCGGAGGTGGTCCTTGGCCTCCCTGTCGGACGAGTCGGCGAGGCGCTTCTTGGCCTCCTCGATCCACGGCCGGTGCAGCGGCGTTCCCTGTTGGAGGGCGCGAAGGCTCGTGACGGTCTCCCACATCGGCGACGCCTCGAAGCGCACGCGGGTGAGGTCTTCGCTCGTGAGTCGAATGAGCATGGAACCAGCGTAAGAACGGCGCGTCCCCGGGTCGAGGATTCGAGGAGAACCGAATCGTTTCGCCCCTCTCGGCCAGCGCGCAGACTGCTGGACATGAGCAGCACAGACACTCGCACCCCCACCGCCCACGCCGTCGAATCACGGGCAGCCGCGCCCGCTCCCGTCCGCCATCCGCTCCGCCCGGCGCCCCGTCGGCTGGCCCGTGCACCGCATGGCAACGGCGATCGCCTCACCCTGGTTGCGCCGTCGCCTCGCCGGCTTCAGAACCGTCCGCTCGTCGCGCCCACCGCGATCCCGGCCCACGCCGGCGACCTACTGGGCATGCCGGACTTCGGCCGCCTTCGCCGGGCTTTCGGGCGGGCTTGGTCGTGGCTGCGGGAATTGTTCGAGGCGGCAGGGGCCGTCGACGCACGGCTGCGCGAGCGGCGCGACGACGACGCCCTGCGGATGGCGCGCTCCGGCGCCTCCCCGACGCGGCTCCTCTAGCGACACGTGGCCACGCGTTGGGTGGGAGGTGGCCACGCGTTGGGTAGGAGGTGGCCACGCGTTGGGCAGGAGGTGGCCACGCGTTTGGGACGCGTGGCCATTTCTCACCTCACGCGTGGCCACTTCTCACCGGGCTAGCGTCCTGCGAGGACCTTCTCGATCTCGGCGATGCACGGCTCGTTCTGCAGGCTCGTCGTGTCGCCGAGCTGGGTCCCATCGAAGAGCTGTGTGAGGAGGCGGCGCATGATCTTCCCCGAGCGCGTCTTGGGGACATCAGGGACGACGACGACGTCACGCGGCTTTGCGATCGGGCCGATCTCCTTCGCGACGTGGGCGCGGAGGGTGGCGGCGAGCTCGGCTTTGTCGGCGCCCGCACGTCCCGCGGCCGCGGCGGTGAGCACGACGAACGCCGCGATGGCATGCCCGGTCTTGGCGTCGGCTACCGGGCAGACGCCCGCCTCTACGACCGCCGGATGCGACACAAGCGCCGACTCGATCTCGATGGTGGACATGCGGTGCCCCGAGACGTTGAGCACGTCGTCCGTGCGGCCGAGGATCCAAATGTCGCCGTCGTCGTCGAACTTTGCGCCGTCGCCCGCGAGGAACCAGCCCTGCGCCGCGTATTTGCGCCAGTACGAGTCGAGGTAGCGCCGGGGGTTGCCCCACACCGTCCGCGCCATCGCCGGGCCACTCTCGGTGACCACGATGTTGCCTTGAATGCCCGGCGGGACGGGGACGCCGTCGTCGTCCACAATGTCCGTGGCGAGGCCCGGCAGGGCCCTCGTAGCACACCCGGGCTTGAACGAGGCATCGGTGGGCCGCGGTGATAGCACGGTTGCGCCAGTTTCCGATTGCCACCAGGTGTCGACCATCGGGACGTTCCCGCCCGAGTCCCGCCCGAAGTTCCCGCGCAGCCAGCGCCATGCCTCGGGGTTCACGGCCTCGCCCACCGTGCCGAGAACGCGAATCGAGGAGAAGTCGTACTCGCCGGGCACGCCGCCGGGGAACCAGCCCATGAGCGAGCGCACCAGCGTCGGCGCCGTGTAGTAGCTCGTGACTCCGTAGCGCTGGATGATCTCGAAGTGCCGGCCGGGGTGCGGAGTGTTGGGTGTGCCCTCGAAGATGACCTGCGTGACGCCGTTCGAGAGTGGCCCGTAGATCTCGTAGGTGTGGGCAGTGACCCACGCGAGGTCGGCGGTGCACCAATGGACATCGTTGTCGCGAAGCGCGGGGTCGGGGTTCGAGAACAGGAACTCGTGGCTCCACGAGGCTTGGGCGATGTAGCCACCCGTCGTGTGGACGAGGCCCTTCGGCTTCCCCGTGGTGCCTGACGTGTACATGATGAACAGCGGGGTCTCGGCGTCGAACGCCTCGGGTTCGTGGGTCTCTGGCTGCGCATCGACGAGCTCGTGCCACCACACGTCCCGGCCCGGCATCCACGCGATGTCGGAGCCGGTGCGGCGGACCACGAGGACGTGCTCGATCGCGTTGTCGCCCGCGGCGGCGCCCCCGCGCACCGCCGCATCGGCGTTGTCCTTCACGGGCACGGCCTTGCCCCGGCGGTACTGGCCGTCCGTCGTGACCAGGAGCTTCGCGCCCGTGTCCTCGACCCGAAAGCGCAGCGCCTCCGCCGAGAAGCCGCCGAACACGAGCGAATGGACGGCGCCGATGCGTGCGCAGGCGAGGGTGACCACCACCGTTTCGACAAGCACCGGGAGATAGACGACGACGCGGTCCCCCTTGCGCACCCCGAGCGCCTCCAGCGCGTGGGCGGCTTGGGCGACCCGGCGCTGGAGGTCCGCGTAGGTGACGGCCACGCGGTCGCCGGGCTCGCCCTCGAAGTACAGGGCGACCTTCTCCCCGCGGCCCGCTGCGACGTGCCGGTCCACGCAGTTCACAGCGGCGTTGAGCTTGCCGCCGTCGAACCAGCGGATCTCGGGCGGAGTGTCACTTTCGAGATCAGCAGGCGTCCACGAATGTGCCGTTTGCCATGGCTCTGCCCACTCGAGCCGGCGCGCGGCGTCCTCCCAGAAGGCGATGCGTTCGGGCGTGGCAGCGGTCATGGAAATCCTCCGAAAGCTGTGGGCGGTGCCTCCACTAAACGCCCGCAGAAGTCCACCCTCCAAAGCTCGCCGCGCAACACAACGTCACGGAAAGTCACGACTGGACGAGCACTAAGATGTGTGTCCGTGTTACGGACGCGCTTTACCTCTCCAAAGTTGCTTCCGTAGGGTGAATGTCAGGATCAAGAGTCCCGGCGCGAAGCTCTGGCTGGCCGGGCGGCAACCCTCTCCCGTAGTGGGGTGCCCCAGATGAGGATCCGGTCGCGGCGACCGTCCGCGGCAAGTACGGCGCCCGGGCATCCGGACGTCCGGCCGATTGCTGGAGGAAGCCATGACCGTCACATCCGTGGACCAAATCGTCACCGGGGCGGACCTGCGCCGCGCCATGGGGCATTGGGCCACCGGGATCTCGGTCATCACGACTCAGAGCGAGGGAACTCTGGCCGGCCTCGTGAGCAACTCGTTCACGTCCGTCAGCCTCGACCCGCCTCTCGTCTCATGGGCTGTGGACAAGCGCTCCTCGTCGTTCGATGTGTGGAACACGACCGACAACTTCGCAGTGCATATCCTGTCCGAGTCTGATCGGGGACTCGTGCAGCGTTTCGTGGCGAAGGGAACGGACAAGTTTGCGGGACTGGCCTGGGAGCCCGGCGTGCTGGGCTCGCCGATTGTGGCCACCGACGTCCCGCGCATCGAGTGTCGCCTCTGGCAGCGGGTGGACGCAGGGGACCATGTGATTCTGATCGGCGAGGCAGTCAGCGTCTCGGATCCGGAGAGCTTCCTTCCCCTGACCAACCACGTCTACTGGGCCACATAGGGCCGCCCGCCGGGGACGCGGGCGCCCTTGTCCCCGGCAGGCGTCCCGGTGTTGCCCGGCCAACCGCGCCGCGCCACCCTTGAGAGGTGAGCATCGACGTTCTCTCACCGCTGCGCCGCCGACTCCGCCTGACGTTTTCGGGCCAGACCGACGGTGTTCCCGACTGGGAGCTCGCCCTTGAGGACGGCGATGACGCAGGATTCTTCGCACCGGACTCCGTGACGTGGCGTGTCCACAGCGACATGACCCCGATCATGGGCGGCATCCGGGCTCTCCTCACCCAGGCCCTGCACCCTGGGGTTCTGGCGGGAGTAGTGGACCACTCGCACTACCGGGAGGATCCGCTCGCTCGGCTCGCGGGCACGATCCGCTGGATCTTCACCGTCACCTACGGCGACACCGCCGCCGCGCGACGTGCGTCCCAGCACGTCCGGCGCGTGCACGAGGCGGTGGTGGGGCAGTACGTTGACGGGCGTGGGATCGGGCGGCCCTATTCGGCGAACCAACCCGACCTTCTCGAGTGGGTGCATCTGGCCTTCACCGACGCGTTCCTCGGCTCCTACGAATACGTCCGAGGTCCTCTTCCGGCCTCGGACGCGGACGCCTACGTCGCCGAATGGGCGACCGCTGCGAAGCTCATGGGCGTTCCCAACCCGCCCACGTCCTTCGCTGCCTTGCGCGAGCGGATGAACGCGTATGACGACGGCGCCCGCCTCTCCAGCGGCCCCCGCGTCGACGACGTGGTCGGCTTCCTGCGGAATCCGCCTCTCGACCCGTTGCTCGTTCCGGGCTACCGAATGCTCTTCGCGGCCGCTGTCGACTCGATGAACGACCGGTATCTAGACCTTCTCAGACTGCGTCGCTCGTCGCTCGGCCCCCTCCCGCTCCCGGTCCGCCCGGCCGCCCAGGCCACGCTCGCCGTCGTCGGCCGCGCATTGGGGGCCACCGGTCCCAGCGAAGCCGCCGCGCGCCGCCGCCTCGCGCGCCTCCGCGCCCTCTGACCCCACCCCGTTTCGGGTACTCCAACTGCGCCCTTCACCCGTTTCGGGTACGCCAACTCTCATAGCCGCGGGAAGAATGGTCGCCATGTGGATCGCGTGGATCGAGTTCGACCTGCTCCTCGGAGACGTGCACTCTCTCAAGGAAAAACGGGCCATAGTCCGGCCGATCGTGGCGGAGGTGAAGCGGCGCTTCGACGTCTCAGCGGCGGAGGTCGGCGATCAGGACCTCCATCGAAGAGCCCGGATTGGCGCCGCCCTCGTGTCACCCGACAGGGCCCATGCAGTCGAGGTGCTCGACGGCGTCGAGCGCCTCGTCGCCGGCAGGCCCGAGGTGGACCTGCTGAGCGCGCGACGTCGCGAGCTGCACAGCGAGGACTGAGGTCGGTCTACCAGAGGGTGCCGTAGCCGAGGAAGATGAGGACGAACTGCACACACCCCATCACGAGGCCGGCGATTGCGGGACCGCTGGGACGTAGTCCCATTCGGTGGGCGCGCGACATGGAGACGCCGCCGAAGACGATCGCGAGAACCATCGGCACGAATCCGAGGAAGAGGCCGATGAAGAAGGGAATGATCCCGACAACGAGTCCCACGATACCGAGCACCATCGCCGCCGTAGCTTGACCGTCCGTGGCCGCAACGGGCCGTGTCCCCCCAGGGTGCAAGTTAGTCATATCGAAAATCTTGCCACGCCACTCGAACACGGAGATGCCCCGCCTTTCGGCGTCCGAAAGGCGGGGCATCTCCCTGAAGCTCAGCCGAAGTACTTCGGCAGCGTTCCCTCGTGGGCTTCGCGGAGCTCCTCGATCGGAAGGTCGAACTGACCCTGCACTTCAAGTGAGGTCGCGAGGACATCGACGACGCCAAGGCGGACCACCGGGAACCGGCGGGCGGTCGCCATGTCGTTGAACCGCACCTCTTCGGACCGGGGGACGGCGACGACGGCCCGCGCCTGCGACTCGGAGAACAGCGCCGTGAAGGCGTCGACCCCGTCGCGCTCGCAGAGCTCATCGAGCGCCACGCGGGCGCCGACCCCGAAGCGCAGCACCATCTCGGACAGGGCCGCGGCGAGGCCGCCCTCGGAGAGATCGTGCGCGGAGTCGATCATGCCATCCCGCGAGGCGTTGATGAGGATCGCGCCGAGCGTCTTCTCCGCCTCGAGGTCGAGCTTCGGCGGCAGGCCGCCGAGGTGGCCGCGCAGGTTCGCAAACTCCGAGCCGTCGAGCTCGTCGCGCGTGGTGCCGAGGAGGTAGATCGCCTGGCCGTCCGCGTTCTGCTGCCAGCCCGACGGCGTGCGGCGGGCGACGTCGTCGAACTTGCCCAAGACGCCGACCACCGGGGTGGGGTGGATCGCCGTCGTGCCGGTCTGGTTGTAGAGCGAGACGTTGCCGCCGGTGACCGGGATGCCGAGGGTCTGGCAGGCATCGGCGAGGCCGCGCACGGCCTCGGCGAACTGCCACATGACCTCAGGGTCCTCGGGCGAGCCGAAGTTGAGGCAGTCCGTGACGGCCATCGGCACGGCGCCCGAGGTGGCGACGTTCCGGTACGACTCCGCGAGCGCGAGCTGCGCGCCCGTATACGGGTCGAGGTACGCGTAGCGGCCGTTGGCGTCCGTGGAGATCGCCACGCCGAGGCCCGTCTCCTCGTCGACGCGGATCACGCCGGCGTCGTCGGGGGAGGCGAGCGTCGTGTTGCCGCCCACGTAGCTGTCGTATTGCTTCGTGACCCACGACTTGTCGCACATGTTCGGCGAGGCCATGAGCTCGAGGACGGCGGCCTTCAGCTCGTCGCCCGAGGCGGGCAGACCCCGGCCGGCCGCGGAAGAACGGAACCCGTCCTTCTGGACGCCGTCCAGCCACTCCGGACGCTTGAACGGCCGGTTGTACACCGGGCCCTCGTGCGCCACCGTGCGGGGATCGACATCGACGATCGTCTCGCCGTCCCACGTGATGATGAGACGGCCCGAGTCGGTGACCTCGCCGAGCCACGAGAACTCGACGTTCCACTTCTCCATGACCTTCTCGAACTCGGCCACGTTCTCCGGAGTCACGACCGCCATCATGCGTTCCTGCGACTCGGACATGAGGATCTCGCCCGGGGTCAGGGTGGGGTCGCGGAGGAGGACGTTCGTCAGCTCCACGCGCATGCCGCCGTCGCCGTTCGAGGCGAGCTCCGACGTCGCGCACGAGATGCCGGCCGCGCCGAGGTCCTGAATGCCTTCGACCAAAGAGTGCTTGAACAGCTCGAGGCAGCACTCGATGAGCACCTTCTCGGCGAACGGGTCGCCGACCTGGACGGCGGGACGCTTCGAGGGCTTCGTGTCGTCGAAGGACTCAGACGCGAGAACAGAGGCCCCGCCGATGCCGTCACCACCCGTGCGGGCGCCGAACAGCACCACGCGGTTGCCCACGCCCGACGCGTTGGCGAGTCGCAGGTCCTCGTGACGGAGGACGCCGACGGCGAGCGCGTTCACGAGCGGGTTCGCCTGGTAGACCGAGTCGAAGACGACCTCGCCGCCGATGTTCGGCAGACCCAGCGAGTTGCCGTAGCCGCCGATGCCGGAGACGATCCCGTGCACGAGGCGCGGGGTGTCAGGATGATCGATCGCGCCGAAGCGCAGCGGGTCCATGACGGCAACGGGGCGCGCGCCCATCGAGATGATGTCGCGGACAATGCCGCCGATACCTGTCGCCGCACCTTGGTACGGCTCCACGAAGGACGGGTGGTTGTGGGACTCGACCTTGAACGTGACGGCCCAGCCGTCGCCGAGGTTGGTCACACCGGCGTTCTCGCCGATGCCCACCATCATGTCCTTCTTCATCTCGTCGGTGAGCTTCTCGCCGAACTGGCGGAGGTGCACCTTCGAGGACTTGTAGGAGCAGTGCTCGCTCCACATGACCGAGTACATGGCGAGCTCGGCGGCGGTGGGCCGGCGGCCGAGGAGCTTGACGATCTCCTCGAACTCGTTCTGCTTGAGGCCGAGCTCGGCCCACGGCAGCTCGACGTTCGGGGTCTCCGCAGCGTGCTCGACCGTGTCGATATTGAACTTGGGCGTGGTCTGGGTGCTCATTTCGCTTCCACCAGCTGGCTCAGGACGGACGTGAAGAAGCCAAGGCCGTCGGTGCTGTACTGTCCGTCGGCGCCGAGCGGCGCGAAGCCGGGTTCCACGGCGTGCTCGGGATGCGGCATGAGGCCGACGACGTTGCCCGCCGCGTTCGTGATCCCCGCGATCCCGCGGCGCGAGCCGTTGGGGTTCCAGCCGACGTAGCGGAACGCCACGCGACCCTCGCCTTCGAGCTCGTCGAGCGTCTTCTCGTCCGCGACGTACTGGCCGTCCTGGTTCTTGAGGACCACGGTGATCTCCTGGCCCTCGTCGTACTGGTTCGTCCAGGCGGTGCGGTTGTTCTCGACGCGCAGGACCTGGTCCCGGCAGATGAACTTCAGGTGGTCGTTCTTGACCATCGACCCCGGGAGCAGGTGCGCCTCGGTCAGGATCTGGAAGCCGTTGCAGATGCCGAGCACGGGGAGCTTGGCGTCCGAATTGGCAGCATCGACGATCTTCGCCATGAGCGGCGCAAACCGGGCGATCGCGCCAGCGCGCAGGTAGTCGCCGTAGCTGAAGCCGCCCGGGAGGACGACGGCGTCGACGTCGCCGAGCTCGCTGTCGGCGTGCCACAGCGCGACGGGCGTTCCGCCGGCGAGCTTCACGGCGCGGGCGGCGTCGCGGTCGTCGAGCGTGCCCGGGAAGGTCACGACCCCGATCCTCGCACCAGACAGTGCGCCGGAGAGCGGCGCCTCCTCGGGCTTCCCCCCGAGGTCAGCGATGAGGGGAGTCTCGCTCATGCGTCGAGCACCTCGACGTTGACCACGTCCTCGATCACCGGGTTGGACAGCATGGTCTCGGCGGCGTTGCGGGCCTGCTCGAGAATCTCGTCCGTGACCGGGCCCTCGACCGTGAGCTCGAAGCGCTTGCCCTGGCGCACGCCGCTGAACGCAGTGAAGCCGAGTCGTGGCAGTGCCCCGACGATCGCCTTCCCCTGAGGGTCGAGAATCTCGGGTTTCGGCATGACATCGACAACGATCCGGGGCATCAACGGGCTCCTGTGATTGAGGGGAGTTGCAACCCGATTCTACCGGAGCGGCCACGGGCCGCCGGAATCGCGGCAGTAGTGTAGCCCCCATGACCCTCGACCCCGGTACGCGCTGCCCCTGCGGAAGCGGTGACACGTATGGGGACTGCTGCCGCCGCTTCCACGCCGGGGTCCCCGCTCCAACCGCCGAAGCGCTCATGCGGTCCCGCTTCAGCGCCTTCGCGACCGGCAATGCAGACTACCTTCTGACCACGTGGCATCCCTCAACCCGCCCAGCCACCCTCGATCTCGACGAGGGCACGCAGTGGCGACGCCTCGTCGTCGTCCGTACTGAGGCGGGCGGCCCCTTTGATGACCGCGGGGTGGTGGAGTTCGCCGCGCACTATACGAACGACGACGGCGCCACCGGAGTCCTCCGCGAAACCTCGCGCTTTGTGCGCGAGGGCGGGCGTTGGCACTATGTGGATGGGCGCTGACGCGCCTCAGGGGAGGGCCGCGACCAAGGGGGCGATCGCCGTCGTCAACCGCTCCCGCAGCGCCGCAGCCTCGGCGGCAAACGCCCGCTGCGCCTCGACGTACTCGGCTTTCCCCGCCGGGGTCTCGATGCGGATGGGCTCGTAGCCCCAGTCCGCGAGGTCGTAGGGCGACGCCTTCATGTCCATCTCCCTGACCCGCCACGCAAGCTCGAAACAGTCCATCAGGAGCTCGCCCGGCACCGCCGGCCCGAGCTTGTAAGCCCACTTGTACAGGTCCATGTTCGCGTGGAGGCACCCGGGCTGCTCGAGGTGCCGCTGGGTTTCGCGGGTGGGCTGCAGCTCGTTCCGGGGCGCGGCGTCAGGGGTGTAGAAGCGGAACGCGTCGAAGTGAGTGCAGCGGATCCTATGCTCCTCCACCACCCGATCCGTAGCCTCCGCTCCGAGCCGCAACGGCAGATACTCGTGCCGGATCCCGAACTTCTCCGAGTGGTACACCATGGCCCATTCGTGCAGCCCAAAGCATCCGAACTGCGCGGGCCGCGACGCCGTTCCCCGCAGGATCACGTCGCAGAACCGCACCGTCTCCTCGCGTTCGCCGAGGTAGGCGGCGGCATCAAGCACGACGGCGGCCGTCGCCTCCGCGACTCCCCCCGCCTCCCGCTCGGCTTGCGTCAGGCCACGGTAGTGCTTCCACCCCACGCGCTCGACGGCCGCGTCCCCCGCCAGCACGACCCCCGCGCCGGGGTGCCAACGCCCGAGCTGCCCCGGTTTGTGCGTGTAATACGTGAAGAGGAAGTCTTCGACGGGGTGCTTCTGCCGCGCGTTCCGCCGCTGGACGAACGGCTCGGCGAAGCGCGCCGCCCGTTGCGCATGGGCCTCGGCGCGCGGAAGCCACTCGTGCTGTTTGAGCACGAGACTGAGCGCGGGTGCGGAAGGGGGCATCAGTCCATTATCCCCCGCCGGTTCCGGCAGCTGCCTGGGGCCTTCCTCCCCAGCTTTAAGGACGACGACGGCGCGACTCGCCGCTGGTCCGGCCG